>CADCRE010000112.1 GCA_902803785.1 uncultured Erysipelotrichaceae bacterium | reverse complement strand
TACGGTATGTCACCGTGGCATCTGCCGTTTTTTTTTGCCCATAAAATTTACCCAATATCGACTCAGTTTTACCAACGAATCAATACCAAATCAAATAAGCTTCAGTTTCTTTAAATCAGCTTTGGCATCGTCATATTTAATATGCGTATAAACGTTTAAAGTGATACCAATCTCGGAATGCCCCATCAGATATTGAAGTGTTTTCGGACTTATTCCACTTTTTGCCATATTGGTACAGTACGTATGTCTGCAGACATGTGGAGTAATCTTCGGCAACTCGGTTTTATATATCCTGTTGTATTTCCTACAGATATGCTGGAAATACTTTTCCCAGTGCATTGCAACATTAGGCATCTTGTTTTTGTCCAGATACAGAAATCCGCTTATTCCTTCGACAACAGGCTCTTTGCAGCCCATTCCTGATTGATAACAAATTCATCCTTTTTAACATTCTCAAACTGTTTCGAAATCATTTGTAATTTCAATGGAACCTGGTCAATCATCTTAAAGTGATCATCATAAAAATCCAAAGACAAATCATTTCCATCATAAACATTAAAGAATGCCAAAGGGTCATTAATCTCAGGATGTTCCTGTCTCAGTTTCTGAAGATGCAGATACTTGAAATACTCAACTACTCTGTCATTAGCACCTACATCAAATATCATTATTTTTTCTACAAGTTCATTCCTGTTGTTTACAATTCTGTAAGTATAGTCACTTGCATCTGCGCCGAAACTCTTTCCAGCGTTCATAAACTCATTAATGAGATCAGTAGAATGTTCAATGTTGTCAGAAACAACAATCATCAGCTTCTTATCCATATCATGGTAAATAAAACCGTAATTAACAGTATAAATCTGACCACATTTAGAGCATCTGAATTTAAAAAGATCTCCATTCAGTATCTTCTCTTTGAATGACGGATCAAGACTAACGTTGGCACTTTCCCATATCTGAATCTTTTCAACTGATCCGCAATGTGGACATTCCATTTCAATTATTCTTGGTCTAGACATAAAACTATCCTTTCAAAGTTATATTCCTTCTCTACAATCACTACAATAAGTATCACAGAACAATTTTCCCTTCCCCCATATTGGATAAAGATAACTTTAAATCCATATGATGATTCGTACGGTATTTGTCTACATATGTCTTACAGTCGAACATCCTTTTCCTTTACTGCTATAATTCCATACTGTTCTTATCAAGCAGGAAGTCAAAAATACTCATTGTCACAAATCCGTCATCGTCTCTTTGAACATTCACTACATCACGAACTATGAATATTTTCTTGAATGAATCATGGATGTTTTTAAACGAAGCTCTTTCCTGTTCTCTTTTTTCATCAGTGCTCATTTGGAAAGCTGATTGTATATAAAACCTTTTGCTGCCTTGATTTGCAACGAAATCAACTTCCAATTGTTTATTCTCTTGTACTCCGTTTTTCATAGCTCTGCTTTTTACCATGCCTACATCTACTTTGAAGCCTCTTAAACGCAGCTCATTATAGATGATATTTTCCATAATATGATTTTCTTCTGTCTGCCTGAAGCCGATTCTCGCATTTCTAAGACCAACATCTTCGAAATAGTATTTTAGAGGTGTTCCAATATATTTTCTTCCTTTTACATCATATCTTTGTGCTTTGCTGATCAAAAAGGCTTCTTCCATATATTCAATATATTGTCTGATCGTGTTATCGCTGATATTGGAATTCAATTCACTTTTAAATGTTTTTTGAATCTTTAGAGGATTTGTCAGCGAGGAAATAGATGAAGCCAGCACGTTCAGCAAGTCTTCCAACTCTTGTGTTTTTTCCACACCGTTTCTCTCTATGATATCGACCAAATATGTTTCATCAAAAAGATTTTCAAGATAGGCAGTTTTTTCTTTGTCTGTTTTTAAAGACAAGACGTAAGGTAGTCCACCATATGTATAATAATCAGCCCATCCTTGATATACATCTTCTTCGTATGCGCTCATATATTCTTTAAAAGACAAAGGGAAAACATGGATTTCATCTCCTCTGCCTCTGAATTCTGTGATGATATCTTTTGACAAAAATTTAGAATTACTTCCTGTCACATATACATCAAGATTCTCAAAATGGAGGAATGTATTAAGTACATCCTCGAACTCTGATAATTTCTGTACTTCGTCAATTAGAAGATAGTGCTGTTTTTTGTTTTTATCTGTTATCGCCTTTACATACTCGATTATTGCATCCGGATCCCGAAGATCTTTGTTTAAACGACTTTCAAGGTCGATTTCTATAATGTGTTTTTCATCAATACCATTTTTTATCAGTTCATCTTTAAACAGCTTAAAAAGCAAATAAGACTTGCCAACTCTCCTTAGTCCGGTAATTACTTTTATTAATCCATTTCCTCTTTTGCTGTTCAGTATTTGAATATATTCATTTCTTTTAATTATCATAGATACCTCTTTGAGAATTTTGGACTATTTAGACTTCTTTTCGCAATAAAAACATATCATATCTAATTGAAAATTTCAAACTATTTAGTCCACTTTTTTCAAAAGAAAACATAAAAATCAACATCTTCAAAACGAAATATCGTTTCCTATCGATGCAAGCGGCACAAAACTCGTTTTATATTGGTAAAATGTTGGTTTTTTGTAGATTGAAGTCTCGGAAAGCCCTTATTTATAAGGGGGCCTCACATATTATGACAGGTCGTGCCGTGGCATACAAACAGTACCTTCAAAATTCCCTCACTCCTCATTCAAAACAGCTTCGTATCCTTCCGGATCCGTATCCCCTTCGGTATTGATCAGAAGGATGATCGAATCTTCATCGATCCGGAATATCCTTCTCAGTTCTTCATCCTCCAGGATCGCAAGAAGAAGTCCGTAGGTGACTGCGCCCGATTCTCCCGATATGATCCTTGGATCGTCCCCGATCGGATGAGCGTAGGCTTTCATTCCCCTTTTTGTGACCGAATCATCGCAGGCACAGTAAGCGGATGAACAGTCTCTCAAAACAGGCCATACGATCTCGCACGGAGTTCCGCAGTTGAGACCGGCCATAATGGTGATCGGATCCCCGAGGATCGAATGGGGCATTCCGTCATCGATCCGCACAGATTCATAGATACAGGCCGCTTCTTTCGCTTCCACGATCGTGACGAACGGACTGGATCGTTCCCAGAAACAGGATTCGATCCCTCCGGCCATAGATCCGACTCCCGCCTGCAAGAAGATATGAGTCGGTCTTTTCTTCGTCTGTCTGCCGATCTCTGCAGCCATCGTCAGATAGCCTTCGATGATCCGTTTCGGGATCTCCTCGTATCCTTCCCAGGAAGTATCCTGGATCAGGATCCACCCCTTTTCTTTCGCCAGTCCTGCAGCATAGCGGACCGTATCGTCATAGTTCAGATCCAGGACGGTCGCCTTTGCGTTCCCGGCATCTTCGATCGCCTTCCTGCGGGCTTCCACCGTTCCTTTCGGCATATACACATGCGCCTGACATCCGAACAGTTTCGCCGCCCAGGAGACTCCCTTTCCGTGATTTCCGTCCGTCGCGGTCACGAATTCGATCTTTGCGCATGATCTACGGATATCTTCCCTCAGGAAGGTATTGAAGTCATTCTTCAAGGGATCCAGTCCGAGTTTCTCACACAGGATCCGATACATGCAATAGGAACCGCCCAATCCTTTGAATGCCTTCAGTCCGAAACGTGTGGATTCATCCTTGATCAGGATGGAATCCACCTTGTATCTCCTCGCCGTCTGTTTCAGGGAGTACAGATCGGTCATATGATAATTCGGGATACTGCGATGAAAACGAAAGACTTCCTCTGCCGTATCCGCATCAAAAAGAGACGGTCCTCCGACAGCTTCTTTCCGGATCAGAGTAAAGTCATCATAAATTCTTTCCATCTTATCTTTTCCTAAGGATATTCTACTATTTTCAACTGTCTTTCCCGCAAGAAAAAAACTGCCGGTATTCTCTCCGGCAGTTCGCTTGGTCATTTCTGTGGGTTTTCATAACCCGTAATGTTACACGTCTGTGTAGTTAATGTTTATATAGGTAATGTAAGTTTTTCGTCCGGCTGTCATTTCTGACGCCAGACCCTTTGCAGCCTGTCGGTCTTTCCTCCATAGGCTTCTCCTTCTCGATCAGCTGTTTACACCTCACCGCCCGCTGATCAGTGGCTGATGAGGGATCAATGAATTTCTTTCAGGATCTCCTTCATATGATTCCTCCTAATTCCTTTATCCGGCCCCTGCCGGATATCTTATTGTTTTTTCCTTCTCTTTACACCTTCATAGTAACAATTTCAGGAGAAAAGAAAAGTCTATTTTTTTAAAATCTTTTATGAGATAATGATTTTGGTGGGGATCTGAATGCAGATCTTTTTTTATACCCATTCAAAAAGGGAAGGATTATCCTTCCCTTTTGTGTCTATTTTGTCTTATTCTTCCTTGTCCTCAGGAACAGATACATGGCCGCGATGACCAATGCTGCCCCTCCTCCGAAGAGCCAGACATCCGCACCGGACTGTTTCTGCGGCAGTGAGATCAGGACCTCAGATGCCGGAGAAGAAGTATCCTTCGGATCGAATACGGTCTCGGCGACGATCAGAGAACCGTAACCCGGAACGCCGAACGTCGAGATGACGCCGTCTTTCGGAGTGATGATCCTGACTTCTTCGCTCAAGGTGATCTTCGTAACCTCATAATCTTCTTTATAGCCGACAGCTTCTTCACTGAGTTCACCGGTGCTGGCCGCAAATGCGACGCCGTTTTCCGCGATACTGTGGAATGTGTTCTCCGCACTCGTAAAGGTCAGTTTCGCTTCATCACAGACGACTCCGTAGGTCCCTTCCTGCGTCAGAGAACGCACATTGCTGTCGAGAGAAGAATCTTCCGACTCCAGTCCTCTTCCGATCTCCAGGGCACTCACTTCACCGCCTCCGGCCATATCGATCTTCGTAGAAGATCCGGACATCACGTACTTGCCGCCGATGGAGATACCGGCACAGTTGTATGCGGATTTGTTTTCTCCGCTGACCGTGACCTGTGAACCGTTCTCCAGATCGATCGAGGAGGAAGTCTCACCGCCTACGATACCATAAAGGTTATAGACGTAAGGATCGCCTTCGTATTCTTCGACACTCAACGTAACGTTGATCTTGGAGTTGTCGAGATTCATCGAACCGCCGTTGGCCAGGTTGATCCCGGCATACATACCGACTGCGGATCCGTAAGGAATGAAGTTGACCTGTTTTGCGCCACCGGTCACATTGATCGTCGCATTATCCATATAGATGGATCCGGATGCGAAGATGCCCTGCTTGACCGTCGCACCGACGGAAACATGCGGCGCATAGGCTTCGATATCCAGAACGGAATCCTTATACATGCGCAGATCTCCGTCCGTGTGGATACCGGAACCGTTGCACTGTACAGAGACGTGGACTCCTTCATCGATCAGGATCGTATTGCCGCTGAGCGAATCGCAATAGTGATCCCCGTTGGCGAGTGTCGTGACATCACATCCGAATTCCAGATTGGAATTGGTATAGATGTGGCTTCCGCCGTTGACCGTAAGTCCGTCACCGTCGATGATCAGAGTCGGAATGTTTCCGGAATCGTCTCTCTGGAAGAAGGCTCCGATCGTGACACCGCTGCTGTTGTATTCTTCATCGAAAAACAGGTTCGTAAACTCATTGTCGCCTTTGAAATGCATATAGTATTCCATGGAGACGGTCTCCGGAATGAGGAGATAGGCGCCGAAGGAACTGGTCATGTAGTGACCGCTGTCCGGATCGGTCGCATTGATCTTCACATTTTCAAAGGTCATCTCGATCCCGTTTGGATCGTATGTCACTGTACCTGTTCCGTATCCGGTATCGGCTACGTTCAGGGTCTGTCCCGGTTCGACTGCATAATCTCCGACATAGAGGACCGGCTTGTTATCACCGTGATTGCTGATGGCCATATATGCCGTTTCACTGGTAACGGAATTTCCGTTTTTGTCTGTAACGACACAGCGGAAGAGCTGATCGTGGGAGTAGTAATCCGTCGATCTCAAAGTGAAGGTATCCGTCAGACCGGATCCGTCCAACGGCTCCCAGTATTCGTAGACGCCCCAGGCATCACAGACTTCCCACTGATAGGATGCGACACTGTCCGGGTCGGCGACTTCCACATGGAAGCTGGCGCCCTGCGGATAGTTGATCTCTGCCGATTCCGGCTGTTTCGTGATAACAGGTCCGTCTTCCGCAAAGACCTTAACGGTCCCAAATGATGCAGTCATAAACAGAATGACTGTCATGACAGCTGAAATATGCTTCAAGAGTGAATGTTTCATTATCTTTTTCATCTTTCTTCCTCTTTACCTGACGGTCTCAAATACTGTTAAAAATTATATACAACAACGGGAACAGAAATACAATATTATCCCTTCTTTATCCTCAACATCTTTACGTGCGGGATGCCATCCTCCAGGTATTCCCCGCTGATCGTTTCAAATCCCTGTTTCTCATACAGGCCTTTCGCATAGACCTGGGCTTCCAGATAGATCCGATCCGCATGGAAGCATTCTTCAGCTACACGGATGCCTTCCTTCAGGATCGCCGTTCCCAGTCCTTCCCGCCTTCTCGTCGTCAGCAGGCGGCCGATCGAGACATCTTCGCTTTCGACTCCCCTGTCCATGACCCGCAGATAGGCCAGGATCCTATCTTCATCCTGAAACCAGACGTGTATGGCTTCCTCATCTCTTCCGTCAGCTTCGGGATAGGGACAGTTCTGTTCCACCACAAAGACCGAGACTCTCGTCTTCAGGATCTCGTAAAGCTCTCTGTTATCAAGTTCATCGAATCTTTTTACGATCCGTTCCATATCTAGTCGATCAGTCCGAAATGGCGCAAGGCCTTTTCGATCCCGCGGTTGTCTACGGTATCCGTGACGTAATCCGCGACAGCCTTGACCTTATCGGAAGCGTTACCCATGGCGACGCCGATGCCGGCGAATTCCAGCATATCCATATCGTTCTCACCGTCTCCGAAAGCCATGATCTGAGAACGGTCCAGTCCCTGTTCATCCAGGAACTTCTGTATCCCCGCAGACTTTCCGCCGTCCTTGGGAATGATATCGATCCCGGTATCATTCCAGCTCGTGACGGCACATTCATCCAGGATGTCGTCCAGCATCTTCTTGTATTTTTCCGGAACGAAGGCCAGGATCTGGTAGACTTCCTCTCCGTGATATTTCCCAAGATCCGGGACCGTTCCCTTGGTCTCCCGTTGCGTACGGATGACGGTCTCATTGATATAGTTGATATAGCGCTCGTTTTCTCCGATCAGTACGAACGGGATCTTCTTCGCATTGAAGATCCCCGCCAGGATCTCCATCTCTTCCCGATTGATCGGCGTTCCCGCATAGACCTTCTTGTTCGCATCCAATATGAGGTTTCCGTTCAAAGTCAGATAACCGTCAAAAGGAATATCGCTGACCGGGAGCTTGGAAAACTCGATCATATGTCTGCCTGTCGCCACGACCGTCTGTACGCCCTTTGCACGGAGTTCATGCAGGGCATACCTGGTACTGGCCGGTACATTGTTCTGTTTGTGTGAAAGCAGAGTTCCGTCTACATCGAAAAATATCGCCTTGATCTGATCGTTCATTCTATATACACCTTCTATGTTTCTATTTTACTATGAGCATTTTTACATTTGAAACAGGAATCGTTCCCTTTTTGACAATGGATAGATCCCCTACTAAAATAAAAATCAGAGGGGATATCATATGAAAAACAAATCATCCAAACTGCGCTTCTGGATCCTGGTGTGGGGACTCGGCATCATCGGACAGCTGTGCTGGAATATCGAGAACCAATGGTTCAACACTTTCGTCTACGCCAAGATCGCCAAGGATCCGACGATCATTTCCTGGATGGTAGCCATCTCAGCGATCGCGACGACGGTCTCTACCTTCCTGTTTGGGACCTTGTCTGACCGCAGCGGCAAGAGAAAGCCGTTCATGGCGATCGGCTACATCCTGTGGGGCATCTTCACCATCCTGTTCGGTACGACCGAATTCATCACCAAAGGTCAGCCAGCCGCATCTGCGAAAGTCGTCATGATGGCGGGGACCGCTGTCGTCCTGGCGGATGCGCTGATGTCTTTCTTCGGTTCCATGGGCAACGATGCAAGTTTCAACGCCTGGCTCAACGACATGATGACCGATGACATCCGCGGCGGGATCGGTGCAGCATTGGCGACACAGCCGGTCATCGGCACGATCCTGGGAACGATCCTGGGAGGCATCCTGATCGGATCCCAGGACAACTACATGCGCCTGTTCATCGTCTTCGGCGGATTGGCCATCCTGTTCGGTGTTCTGTCACTGGTACTGGTCAAGGATTCTCCGGATCTGAAGCCGAACCGTCAGGGAAGTTTCCTGTCACAGCTCTTCAGTGCCTTCGATTTCAAAGAACTTCTGAAACATAAGGAACTCATCTGGGTCTTCCTGGTCCTGACGACTTACTTCATCGCTTTCAACGTCTACTATCCGCATGTAGGCAACTACATGATCTACTATCTCGGCTTCGGTGCCGATGACATCGGGATCATCCAGGGTATCGCTCTGATCCTGGGCATGTTTTCCGTCATCCCGGCATCCAGAATGCTGAACAAGGACAAATTTGTCCCGGCCGCATCCGTATCCATCATCCTCAGTATGATCGGTGTCGGGATCCTGGGACTCTTCGGACGCCCGCAGTATATCGATCCGTCCACCATCCTGAACTGGCCGTTACTGATCGGTCTCTTCTTCTTCGGATGCGGATACATCATGTTCATGCAGGTCACGTCCGTATGGATGAAGCAGCTCTTCCCGGAGGACTCCAAAGGTCAGTTCGAAGGTTTCCGTATCATCTTCTTCGTTCTGATCCCATGGATCGTCTCTCCGTTCATCGCCAACCCGATCATCAAAAACAACGGTGAGATCCTCGACAGCAACGGTCTGACCGCTTACCTGCCGACGCACGTCCTGTTCCTGGTATCGACACTTCTGATCCTGTTGACCTTCGTGCCGTTATTCTTCGCTGCCGCACAGCGCAAACAGAGCAGAAAATGATCAAGGTACTGCTGATCCTGCTGCTGATCGCGGCAATCACACTCACGGTCATCGCCTTCAAATGTCTGAACCTGATCGTAAAACCGATCTGTTATACAGAGGAACAGATCCGGACCAACGAGATCAATGACGGATTCGGAGATGCCGTAGAAGCCTATGAGACGAAATGGAAACGGGAAGATTTCGCACTCGAAAGGAACGGGATCACGATCTCCGGAGAAGTGATCACCAATCCCGATGCCCAAAACAAGGTCGCGATCATCCTGCACGGCCATACCGCAAACCGTTATGCATCTGTCAAATACGCCTATATGTTCTACCGCAAAGGCTACCACGTGGTCATCTACGACGAACGTCACTTCGGCAGATCGACCGGCGATTTCTGTACCTTGGGCCAGGAAGAAGCTCTCGACCTCAAGATGGTCTATGACTATGTGAAACAGATCTTCCCAAAGGACTGTCTTATCGCCCTCCATGGCGAATCCATGGGTGCCGCGACGTCACTGCTTTCCCTGAAATATATCCATCCGGATCTGGTCGTTGCGGACTGTCCGTTCTGTGACTCCGAACGTCTCTTCGGCGAATTCGTCGTGAAGAACCTGCACATCCCGCCGGTCTTCGTCATTCCGATCGTCAAAGTCCTGGCAAGACGGATCTATGACTATCATATCGATCAGGTCTCTCCGATCGAAGCCGTCAGACAGAGCGATGTGCCGATCTGCTTCATGCATGGGACAAGTGATACTCTGATCGACTGCGATCACAGCAAGCAGATGTACAAGGTATGTAAAAATCCGCTCAGTCAGCTGAATCTGTTCGAGGGAGCGGCTCATGCCCGATCGGTCTTCGTCGATCAGAAACGCTATGAGGAGATCCTCTACCGTTTCCTCGATTCCTGCAAC
>CADCRE010000111.1 GCA_902803785.1 uncultured Erysipelotrichaceae bacterium | reverse complement strand
GACTTGAGAGAGCGGTTTATCCTACCATCTTGGAAAGGTGGCGTACTGAAAGGTACCACAGGTTCGAATCCTGTAGTCAGCGCCATGAGACGATGAAGCCCTGAAACAAGGGCTTTTTTCGTGTTGAGATTTCTATGGGAGAGAAAAGACGAAGAGAAGAATACTGACCATTTCGGGAATCGCCGCTCTTGCGGTATTATCCGGTCTTGCGGTTACGGGAAGATAGATCGGCTGGGGTCCGTTCTCCTTTCTGTACAGCTGGGAAGAAGAAATAAAAAAGATTGAAGAGAGATATCCTGCGGAAGAAAGAAGGGGAGAGATCGTTTTCTGCGGTGCTTCAAATTTCCGTTTATGGAAGGATATGGAAAATGAACTGAAGGGATATAAGGTTCAGAATCACGGATTCGGAGAAAGTACGGACAGACTGCTGGTACAGTATGCGGACAGGCTTCTGTATCCTTATGGACCGAAGATCGTCTTCTTTCAGACGGGATCCATCTGAATCACGAAGGACAGCTCCTGTGGTGTGAAACATATATCCGGCTGATGATCGAAAAACTGATCGCAGGATACGGATACGATCAGCTGAGAAAGTAAACGAAAAGCTCACGGGATGTGAGCTTTTCCTATGTCTTGTCTTTTGGATTATCTCATCAGAGACAGGAACATCTCTTTGATGTCTTCCACAGTGACCGGTCTCGGGTTGCCCGGTGTGCAGGCATCCTTGAGAGCGTCTGCGGACAGCGCATCGACATCTTCCATCGGTACGACATCCTTCAGGGACATATTGATACCGACGTCTTCGCCGAGCTTTTTGACAGCTGCGACAGCTGCAGCTCTCGCTTCTTCCAGAGGCATCGTGTAGGCACCTTCGACATCGAAGGCGGCTGCGATATCTCTGTATTTTTCACCGGTGACCGGTGCGTTGTAGGCCATGACAGTCGGTAAGAGAGTCGCGCAGGCCTTGCCATGAGGCATGTTGTAGTATGCGGAGAGAGTATGTGCCATGGAGTGGTCGACACCCAGACCGACGTTGGAGAAGCCCATGCCGGCGATGTACTGAGCCAGTGCCATCGCTTCTCTGCCTTCCGCTTCGTTCTTGACTGCACCTCTGAGGTTCTTGGCGATCATCTGGATCGCTTTCAGGTGGAACATATCGGACAGTTCCCAGGCTCCGGCCGTGATGAAGCCTTCGATCGCGTGGGTCAGTGCATCCATACCGGTCGCAGCCGTCAGGCCTGCAGGCATGGAAGCCATCATTTCCGGATCGACGAATGCGACGACAGGAATGTCATGAACGTCGACACAGACGAATTTGCGCTTGTTTTCCGGGTCGGTGATGACGTAGTTGATCGTGACTTCTGCAGCGGTTCCGGCAGTCGTCGGGACAGCCAGGATCGGCGTGCACGGATTCTTGGTGTCAGCGACGCCTTCCAGGCTTCTGACATCAGAGAATTCAGGGTTGGTATTGATAATGCCGATGGCCTTAGCGGTATCTACTGATGAACCGCCGCCAATGGCGATGATGCAGTCACAGCCGTTTTCCTTGAAGCATTCTACCCCGGCCTTGACGTTTTCAATTGGTGGGTTAGGCTGAATGTTAGAGTACAGGGCATAAGGAATTCCGGCTTCTTCCAGAAGAGAAGTAACCTTGCCGCTGACACCGAACTTTACCAGATCAGGGTCACTGGCAACGAAAGCCTTTTTGAATCCTCTGCGCTTTATTTCAGGAACTATTTCCTTGATAGCTCCAGCACCATGATAGCTTGTTTCATTTAATACAAAACGATTTGCCATATTTTTTTATTCCTCCACAATCATATTTTAGCAATTAAATAATTATCCTCCGGCAAAGCCGGAGGTTTTTCATATGCGGGCATAGCCCTGCACTCAAAGCCACGCCTTACAGCGTGCATGTGACCTGCGACTTGCACTATTTCTTACGTCCCGTAAACGGGTCCTCTAACTCCAACTCTAACTGTTCTGCTGCTTGGTCTTCTTTCAGTTGGTTGGCTATGTATTCCTGTATCTTCTTTGTATTCTTTCCTACTGTATCTACATAATATCCTCGACACCAAAATGTTCGACTGCGATATTTATATCTCGCATTCGCCCACTTTTCATATATCATCTGACTGCTTTTTCCTTTCAGATATCCTACAAATCCTG
>CADCRE010000110.1 GCA_902803785.1 uncultured Erysipelotrichaceae bacterium | reverse complement strand
GATCGAGCTGCTGTTTTTATCCTGTTTCGATTTGATGTTTAATCTTCCTTGCTCATGCTTTCCGGCGCATTCACACCCAGAAGGTAGAGGGCATTCTTCAAAGTGATCCTGGTCGCTTCCACGAGGGCCAGACGCTCATTGCTGAGTTCCGGATTGGAAGGATCGTTGATCTTGCAGGCACCGTAGAAGGAATGGAAGTAGGTAGCCAGTCTGTACGCATAGTTACAGATCTTGTTCGGACTGCGGGTGATCGCCGCATCGGATACGGTATCGGTGAAGGAACGGATGTGCTTCAGCAGATCGTTCTCCTTGCTGTCGCTCAGTAGACTGTAGGTCTCTTGCCTTGTGAACGGCTGCGCCTGTTTCAGGACGGAACAGATCCGCGCATAGGCGTACTGGATATAGAAGACCGGGTTCTCGTTGGTCTGACTGCGTGCGAGGTTCAGATCCAGGTCCAGATGGGTATCCAGAGCCTTGGACAGGAAGAAGTATCTGGCGCTGTCATAACCGATGTCATCGATCAGTTCTCTCAGTGTGATCGCATTTCCGGTCCGCTTGGACATCTTGACTTCCTTGCCGTTCTCGATCATGCGGACCATCTGACACAGATCGACTTCCAGATGATCGGAAGGATAGCCGAGGGCTTTCATGGCCGCCTTCATACGCGGGATATAGCCGTGGTGGTCGGCACCCCAGATATTGACTAAGAGGTCATATCCGCGGTCGTATTTGTATTTATGGTTTGCGATATCCGGTGTCATATAGGTGTAATAACCGTCTGATTTCTTTAAGACACGGTCTTTTTCATCTCCGTATTCGGAAGAACGGAACCAGATCGCACCGTCCTGTTCGTACAGAAGATTCATTTCCTTCATCTTTTCGACTGCCTTTTCGACCATTCCCTGATCGACGATCCACTGTTCGGAGATCCAGGAATCGAATTCACAGCCGTAGTATCTCAGATCTTCTTTGATGCGTTCGAGTTCAAGCTTCTTGCCCAGATCCATGAAGATCTTTACAGCTTCTTCTTCCGGAATATTCAGATAGCGGTCTCCGTCGCTTTCCTTGATCTGTTTGGCGATCTCGATCACATCCGGTCCGTGATAGCCGTCTTCCGGAAGTTCGAACGGGAGATCATATAATTCGCGGTAACGTGCAAGAAGAGACTTGCCCAGATTGCGGATCTGTGCACCGGCGTCATTGATATAGTATTCTCTGGTGACTTTATAACCCGAAGCGCTCATGATACGGGCGACGGAATCGCCCCAGCAGGCACCTCTGGCATGTCCACAGTGAAGGGGACCGGTCGGGTTGGCGGAGACGTATTCTTCCAGGACCTTGCGTCCGTTTCCGGTATCGGAATGGCCGAAAGTATCCTGAGCGTTCAGGACGGTATTGATGATATCTGCGAGCGCTCCCTTGCGGAACCAGAAGTTGATGAAGCCCGGTCCGGCGATCTCGATCTTTTCGATGTCGTCGAGCTGCTTCAGCAGTTCTTCCTTGAAGATCTCAGCGATCTCCTGCGGACGTCTCTTCAGGATCTTGGTCAGACGCATGGCGATATTCGTGGAGTAGTCTCCGTTGGCGTTGTCTTTCGGTGTTTCGATCATCACCATTCCTTCGGCAGCTTCGATATCGAACCTGTCTTTGAGGATATTCGTGATGGAATGGATCAGTTTTTCTTCAAGAGTCATAGATAAGCCTCCTTATCTGTTTCATTTTAACATATTAACCATTGTACATGTTCAAGCGTGGATGTTTATATATGAAAATACTTTCAGAAAATAATTGTAAATAAATGTTGACTTGTTTACACCGTTTTCATACAATATAAACAAGTTATCGACTTTGAAGTAAACAGTATCGCATGTGATGCACTGTAGAGAGGCTGTGGTCGGTGAAAACAGCTGTGACAGCATGACGAGAATACATTACCGAGTCAGACATCTGAACCAAGTAGGGTGTCTCGGGAGGTCCCGTTACAGACTGAGGCTATGCAGGTAGCTGAATGAGGGTAATGCAGAGATGTATTGCTGAAAAAAGGTGGTAACACGGTGAGTCGTCCTTGTCTGGACGATTTTTTATTGGAGGAAAGAAAGATGAAGAAAGTATTGAAAGTGTTGATGGCGGTGATGATGGTCCTTGCGATGACCGCATGCGGTCCCAAGGAAGAAGTGAGCGATGACGCATTCCATGTCGGTGTCGTCCAGCTGGTCCAGCATGATGCGCTGGATGCGGCGACCAAGGGATTCGTCGACGCATTGGTCGGTGAATTCGGGGAAGATAAAGTCAAAATAGATGTACAGAACGCTTCCGGTGAAGTTGCCAACTGTACGACCATCGTCAACGGTTTTGTCTCTTCGGATGTGGATCTGATCATGGCGAATGCGACTCCGGCTCTGCTGGCAGCGGCATCTGCGACTTCGACGATCCCGGTCCTCGGCACCAGCGTGACTGACTATGCTTCCGCACTGGAGATCGAAAACTGGAGCGGTGTCGTCGGAACGAATGTCTCCGGAACGAGCGATCTGGCACCGTTAGACGGACAGGCAGCCATGATCAAGGAACTTTTCCCGGATGCCAAGACGGTCGGAATCATCTTCTGTTCTGCGGAATCCAACAGTGCCTACCAGGTCGAGGTGATCTCTGAAGAACTGAAGAAACTCGGACTGGAACCGAAAGAATTCTCCTTCACGGATACCAATGATATCGCTTCCGTGACCCAATCCGCATGTGAAAACAGCGATGTCCTCTACGTTCCGACCGACAATACGGCCGCATCGAATACGGAAGCTATCGCCAATATCGTCATTCCTGCGGGAAAGGCTGTCGTGACCGGGGAAGAAGGTATCGCCAAAGGCTGCGGTGTCGCGACACTTTCGATCAGTTACTACGATCTCGGTTTTGCGACCGGAACACAGGCCGCAAAGATCCTGAAAGGGGAAGCGGACGTTACGACGCTGCCGATCGAATACGCAAAAGACTTTACGAAGAAATTCAATCCGGTCAACTGTGAAGCACTCGGTGTGAGCGTTCCGGAAGATTACGAAGCACTGTCAATGGAATGATCCTTCTGAGGCGGAGAGCCGCCTCCTGTATCTGAAACGAGGAAGCTTATGAATTATCTGACAACGTTTATCAATTCTCTGCCCGGTGCGGCTGCACAGGGCATGCTGTGGGGGATCATGGCGATCGGGCTGTACATCACATTCCGTATCATCAACATCTCCGACCTGACTGTAGACGGCTCCCTGGCAACAGGCGGAGCCGTTTGCGTTATGCTGATCCGTGCGGGGATCAACGGCTGGATCGCTGTCTTATGCGCCATGTGTGCCGGTATGATCGCCGGACTGGTGACCGGACTCCTGCACACCAAGTGCGGTATCCCGGCCATCCTTTCGGGTATCCTGACGCAGCTGGCCTTATATTCCGTCAATCTGAGGATCATGGATTCCAAGGCCAATCAGCCGGTCAGTGTCGACAAATACGCGCTTTTAGTATCCCAGAGATATTCCCGGGATCTTTCGCTGCGCAATCCTCTGTTTCTTCTGATCCTTGTCATCGCGGTGCTGATCGGATTCCTTTACTGGTTCTTCGGAACGGAAAAGGGCAGTTCCATCCGTGCGACCGGAGCCAATCTCCATATGGCCAAGGCACAGGGGATCAATACGGAAGCCGATACGATCTTCGGACTGGTGATCTCCAACGGTCTGGTGGCCTTTTCCGGAGCGCTGCTGGCGCAGTTTCAGGGTGCGGCGGACGTCTCCATGGGCAGAGGCGCCATCGTTATCGGATTGGCAGCCATCATCATCGGAGAAGTTCTCTTTTCCAAAGTATTCATCAATTTCGGACTGAAACTGCTGGCAGTGGTGATCGGTGCGATCGTTTACTATCTCGTCCTGCAGATCGTACTGATGCTGGGACTCAATACGAATGACCTGAAACTGTTCTCAGCTCTGATCGTGGCGATCTTCCTGGCTGTCCCTTATTTCCGGGAGACCTATTTCAAAAAAGCGGTGAGTGCCCCAAAGGAGGAAAGATAGATGCTGGAGATCAGAAATGTCAGAAAGACCTTTTTCCCGGGGACGATCAATGAGAAAGTCGCTATTGCCGGACTGGATCTGAAGATCGAAGACGGAGAATTCGTCACGGTCATCGGCGGAAACGGTGCCGGAAAATCGACGATGCTGAACATCATCGCCGGATCCCTGTCAGTCGACAGCGGTCAGGTGATCATCGACGGTCAGGATATCACGCGCTGGCCGGAATACAAGAGAGCGAAACTGCTCGGCAGAGTCTTTCAGGATCCGATGATGGGGACCGCTCCCAGCATGCAGATCGACGAGAATCTGGCGATCGCCGCCCGCAGAGGACAGCCAAGAGGTCTGAAGTGGGGGATCACAAAGGAAGAAAGGGAGACCTATCGGGAACTGTTAAAGAGTTTCGATCTCGGCCTGGAAGACCGTCTTTCGGCCAAAGCCGGTTTATTGTCCGGAGGACAGAGACAGGCTCTGACCCTTTTGATGGCGACATTGAAGAAACCGAAGGTCCTTCTTCTGGATGAACATACCGCCGCTCTGGATCCGAAAACAGCGGACAAGGTTCTGGAGATCACTGACAGGATCGTCGCCGAGTCCGGACTGACTACGTTCATGGTCACTCACAACATGAGAGATGCGATCCGTCACGGAAACAGACTGCTGATGCTGAACGAAGGAAAGATCATTCTTGACCTCAAGGGAGAGGAAAAACAGAAGATGACGGTCGAGAAGCTGCTGAAGCGTTTCGAGAAGGCGAGCGGCGAAGCATTTACGAATGATGCTGCGATCCTGGGCTGAACGTGATACAGTAAGAGTTATGAAACAGAAGATCAAATACGCATTCATCGATGTCGACGGTGTACTGAGTGCACCCGCATATCTGGATGAGACCACAAACGAACTGGCGATCGGCTTCAGTGATGAAGGATGGGGCAGATATCTTGAAGAAGAAGGTGCCTATTCCTACCGTTACTGCGCTCCCGTTCCGCAGATG
>CADCRE010000109.1 GCA_902803785.1 uncultured Erysipelotrichaceae bacterium | reverse complement strand
CCTTCCAGAGTTGCGGTAGAAGTGATGTGATCTTCCGGAAGTTCCGCCTTTCCTGTTTCTGCATTTATCTTCTGAATAGTGATCTGAATCGTCTGAAGTTCCTCTTCCTGAGACAGATCAAGGTTGTCGACATCGATCCAGCTTTTGTTACCGTTGCTCAGTTCATGAACAGTTCCATCCGGATCGATGTAGTGATCAACAGATTCTGTCGGGCTTCCGCCGGCATTCGCGATATGGCCGATATAGATGTTTTCATCTCTTGCAAAAAGCTGTGGAGCTGTTGTCTCTTCAATCGAGAATGTACCTAGTGGCAGAAAGAATTCACCGTTAGAATCAATCAGACCGAGTTCTGCCGGATTTGGTCCTTCGACCAGATACTGAGGGTTGAAACTGCATACCGCCTTGCCACTGTCATTGTAGAAGGTTGAAAAAACCCAGGTAAACTTTGGTGTCAGGCTTCTGACATCGTTTGTCTGGGCATCATAGTATTTCAGAGTGAACTGTGCTTCATTCAGGTGCTTTACATAGATCGATTCTCTTCGATCGAATTTATAGAGGTTGACGGTAAGCGGGTCATACATCGGTTCTTCTGTTGAAGTGATTGACGCAGTGTTGCCTGCCGTTACGCTGACCGGATATACTCTTGTATCCAGATAAAAACCGGGAGACGGAGAAATCTCCTTGATATAATACGTTCCAACCTCCAGCAGATCGGACTTTCCGGTTCCGCCATCGCCGCCGGTTGTAAGCTTCGCCACACGATGCGTACAGTTTACATCGGTATAGACACCGTATTCGGCTCCCGCAAGGGAATAGTTGTTCGGACAGTTTCTGACATAATTGAATGTCGTTTCAGAGGCTTTCTTGTAGACTCTGACGTAGCCACCCTTTTCTCTGTATCCCAATGCAATGCCAAGATCCTGCATAGCAGATCCGTCGTTTGGATCCATATAGGTCTCATAGATCTCTCCCCAGGCCTCGATCCCGGGATTGTAGTAGTCTCTCCAGTTGACTCCGTGATTCTCTCCATAGAAATCCCATATGGCCGCCTGAATGGTTGCATCTGACGCACCTCTGGCCTTTCCGGTAATGATGATGTTGGCAACTTCTTCCGGAAGACTGCCGGCATCGCCGTATCCGTATGTCGATGAATAGTAGGATGTGCCTGTTACCGCATATCCCTTGATCCAAGGTGTTACGCAATAGGCGTCATTGCCGTTGATCGAAAACTTCGGAACCCTGCTTCCTGATACTCCCAGTTCCCCTCCGGTAACAACATGGACCGCTCCTTCGTATCCAGGATTACCGCTGACAGGGATGACCCTGAATTTGAGTCTGTCCCAGAGGCCAAAGAATACTGTATGTAGCTGCCCTTCGTCATTTGTGTACTGGGCCTTTTCCCAGCCTTTGAACTGATATCCCTCAATGATCTCGTATTCCGGAAGTTTCGGATCTTCTCCGACAGGTACGTTCTGCGTTTCGGGCAGCAGGTTCATGACTGTCTCAGGAAGATCGCCGTCAGACAGACTGTTCCATTTCAGAAAGCGGAATTCCACCCTGTATGTCGGCCCGGATACTTCTTCCTCCTTAACAGCTGGTTCTTCAGTTTCCTGTGAAGGATCTTCCTTTTCTGTCAATTCTTCGTTTAATAGTTCAATTTCTTTTAACACTTTTTCCCATGTTCCAATCACCTTGACGTCTTCACCGTTTACAGTAAAACTGTCTGGTGACCAGCCGAGGACCGAATAAAGTGCATCCTCAGTCTCTACGTTTTCAAGAGACAGCAGATGGATCTCGTCGCCATCATGAAGATCATTTCTGTCTTCAGGCAGTAGGACCATCACTTCTTCGGGAAGCTTCTCGTCACTATCCTTCAGAACAAACTCGTAATGAAGCGAGTATGATGAAGCAGGTTCAGCTGTTGCCTCTTCATCTTCGGCAAATACTGCAGCCGTACTGTTGAGCAGCATAAGTACACTCAGCAGGACCACTGCAGCTTTTTTGAGATGTTTCATGTTAATTTATCTCCTTCCTTCTTCTCAAAAAATCTATTAAAAAACACGTCCCTGATCAAAAGACGTGTGCTTGGAAAAACAAAAGCGTGCCTCATATCAGCGAGACACGCCTGTCTGATTGTTAATGATTGTTTAGACCTCTATAAACTGGAATTTCGTACTATAGAAGCGTAGATAATAGATGATTATCT
>CADCRE010000108.1 GCA_902803785.1 uncultured Erysipelotrichaceae bacterium | reverse complement strand
TGTTCTGCTTGACTTCCTTGTAGGAAAGGTTGTCGATCTTTACGAACGGAGCCAGATAGGTATCGAAGGAAGAGAAAGCCTGAGCGCCGGCCCATTCGTTCTGCATGATACCTAAGAAGTTGACCATCTGGTTGCACAGAGTGCTCAGGTGATTGGCCGGTGTGGAAGTGATCTTGCCGTTGACGCCGCCCAGACCTTCCTGGATCAGCTGTTTCAAAGACCAGCCGGCACAGTAGCCCGTCAGCATGGACAGGTCATGGATATGCATATCGCCGTCCTTGTGCGCATTGCCGATCTCGTCATCGTAGACTTCGGACAGCCAGTAGTTGGCCGTGACAGCACCGGAGTTGGAAAGGATCAGACCGCCGACAGAATAGGTCACGGTAGAGTTTTCCTTGACTCTCCAGTCGACTGCATTCACATAGGAATCGACCAGTTTCTTGTAGTCCAGCATCGTCGTGGAGATATTTCTCGCCTTTTCACGCTGCTTTCTGTAAAGGATATAAGCCTTGGATACATCCGGATAACCCGCTTCGGAAAGCACTTTTTCCACGGAGTCCTGGATATCCTCGACCGTTACCTTTTCTTCTTTTACCTTGGATGAGAAGTCGGCCGTGACTCTCAGCGCCAGCAGGTTGATCACATCCGGATGATATTCCTTCTTGCAGGCATCGAATGCCTTCGTGATCGCATCAGAGATCTTCTTCAGATCAAAATCAACAACTTTTCCGTCTCTTTTTACTACTCGGTACATACTGTTACTCCTTTATTCCCCTTATTTCCACTTCCGAGACATACGGTCTCACACGTTCCTTCATCTGTTCCAGCACTTCCGGGCTTACAGCACTTAGCCCCTCCCGAATGCAGGTCCCGTGATCTTCGAAATTCTGCAGGAAGTATCTCTTCGCTCCCCTGATCCATTTGCCGATCTCTTCGAAGTCCTCTGTCTCATGGAACTGTGCGACCACCGTGGTCCGGAATTCATAATCCACATGACCTTCCAGAAGGTAGTTCTTGCTTCTTTCCACTTCACTGATATCATAGCCCTCAAGACCGACGGTCTCTGGGTATTTTTTCGGACAGTTCTTGATGTCCATCGCCACATAATCCACCAGCCCTTCTTCGATCAGCTCTTTCATCGCTTCGAAGTTGGAACCGTTGGTATCCAGCTTGATCTTCAGGCCAAGATCTCTCACCTTGCAGATAAAGCCCTTTATTCCTTTATGTAAGAGCGGTTCTCCTCCGGTGATACAGATACCGTCCAGGATCTTTTTCCGCGTTTCCAGGTAGTCCAGAATGCCTCCTGTGGCGATCTCGGAGTCATTCTCATTGAGAAATACCAGACTGCGGTTATGACAGAACGGACAGCGCATATTGCATCCGCCGGTAAAGACCGTCGCTGCCATATTCCCCGGATAGTCCAGCAAGGTCAGTTTCTGCAATCCGTAGAAACGGACCCCCTCGTCTTCCAGTTCCCTGGCATACTCTCTGGCCTTGGAGATCAGCTTTCCCTGTGCCCGGTTATAGGCGTCCAGCTCCTCCGCAGTCAGATCGCTGCTGAGATAGGAGTTCCACTCAGAACGCATCTGATAGAGCTCCGGCATGATCTGTCCGGTCTTCTCCGTGGTAAATAAAAGTTTTGACCGTTTGTCTTCCTCGCTGTTTTCGATCCGCACATAGGAGAGCTGTTCCAGTCTCTGAATCGACTTGGTGATCGTCCCCTTATCAAAAACCCCGGCGGTAGCCAGCTCATTCATTGAGATGCCTTCATTTTCATAGATCTGCGTAAGCAGGATCAGCTGTGTATAGCCTATCTCATATTTACTGAGCAGTTTATCGTAGTGTTTTTGATTGCAACGATACAGGATAGAGGAGTCCAAACTCAGATAGTTCGTTTCACTCATATCTCATCCTTCTTTTACAATTATAAATCAAATGGTTGAACTTTCAACTATTGTGCTCACAAAAAAAGTCATTTTCATTTTATTTTCATTTCCCGGAAATATTCAGGTGTGTTACCCGTTATTTCTCTGGTATTTTTATGTGTATTTTATTGTCTGTTTCTTGATTATTGTAATCTATAACTAACAATCATTTCACTTAAATGCTGTACATCAGCATCGTCATGGCGATATATACAACGATCAGTCCGATCAGGATCAGAGCCTGTTTCAGTCTGTGCTGAGAAAGCAGTCCGACGAACTCCCGGACCATCGCATTCGGCCAGAAATACCACTTCGTCTTCGCACCGATCCCTACGGCCCGCATCTTGACACGGTGAGCCATCAGACCGCTGCGAAAGACATGGAAACCGTTGGTGGAATGCAATACTTTCGCCTTCGGATCGATCCCGTAAATGATCTGCTTGCTGTGCTTCATATTCTCATAGGTAGACGTAGAACGGTCCTCCATCAGGATACGTTCTTCAGCGATCCCCTTGGATATCAGATAGTTCTTCATCGACTGCGCTTCCGATATGACTTCATCTGCCCCCTGTCCTCCGGAAACGACGAAGCGTACCTGTTTCCCGGTCTTTTTCTCCTGCTTCTGCGCAAAGGAAAGAGCTCTGTCCACCCTCGCCTTCAGTAAAGGAGTCGGCGTCCCGTCCTTCCTCAGTCCGCATCCCAGTACGATGATGAAATCCTTATCATACTCCGGGACATATCTCGTCACGATCAGGTTCGCCAGGGCTGTTCCGATCATCATACATTCAAAATAGAGATAGACCGCGGCGTAGATATTGATCAGGATATCGTGGATCATGACTTCCCATTGAGAACCCGTAACATAACGGTCCGACCAGAACAGGAAGAGGATACCTCCGACCGAAAGGACGGAAAGGATGATACCCAGGATATTGTAGATGCTTTTCCCTTCGTGGATGATCAGGGAGATGTTCGAGATGCATAGCAGAACGGAAAAGATCACGATCAGCGGTGATGACAGCAGCATGTATGTCTTGGCGGAAGATACGATGTTCCAGAAGAGGTTATAAGCAGCCATACGTCCGACGTATCCTCCGAACTGCAGGTCATCATACAGCAAGACCGT
Organism: uncultured Erysipelotrichaceae bacterium; assembly: GCA_902803785.1. Lineage (GTDB taxonomy): Bacteria > Bacillota_I > Bacilli_A > Erysipelotrichales > Erysipelotrichaceae > Colivicinus. Next base: position 1,184 of record CADCRE010000108.1, on the reverse strand, counting down.
AGAATACAGAACGATCGTCACAAAGAAAGAGAAGCCGATGTAATAGATCGTATTGTAGGAATACGGATTGTATTTGAGCTGTCTGATCAGCGCATCGATCAGAAACACGACCGTCAGTCCGAAATAGATACATAAAGTCACGAATACGAAAGTCAGATCCACCGGCTCTCGCAACAGCTGTATCACCAGCGATAACACAGTTACTGCAGACAGGACGGCGATATTCCATACCTTCGGTTTCTTGTCGATCGAATCAAAACGGATCATACTTTTATTATAAACATATATCTCACACGAAAAAGCTCTCCAATAAGGAGAGCTTTCATTTCAGATATTCGATCCTATTTCATCATCTCTTCGATGTCTACAGCGTTGCCGGTATGCGGCTTGTTCGGATCCTGCTTGTAGGCCTTTCTCTTGGCAGCCATCTCTCTGGCTTCCTTGGATCCGCTGTTGAGAACGATCTTGACCGCTCTCGGGATCGCATAGGACAACAGACCAGGGATCTTGTCTTCCGCTCTGCGGTAATCCGTCATCTCCGGATGATCGCGCTTCAGATGGATCGCATCGAATTCACAGCGGGTCGTACACAGACCGCAGCCGATACACCTGTTCTCATCGACGATGTTGACACCGCAATGGAGACATCTCGAGCACTCGGTCTTGACCTGTTCTTCGGTAAAGATTTTACGCGGATCTGTGAAGGAATGACCCGGATCCTTGATATCTTCAACTTCCGGTTCCTGTCTTCCCGCATGATCGTAGGAAGGGATCGTGATGTTGTCGGTATCCAGCGGTTTGAAGAAACGGCGGTCACGCCCGGTCTTCTGCGGAACGTTGTATTCCGAGACATAACGGATCAGTGACTCTGCAGCTTCATGTCCCTGACCGATCGCATCGATGACGAATTTCGGACCGGTGAAGACATCGCCGCCCACGAAGATGGATTCATCTTCGGTCTGATAGGTAAACTTGTCGGCAGCCGGGTAATTGCCTCTGGAGAAGGTCACACCTGTATCCTTCAGCAGATCGCCCCAGACGATACTCTGTCCGATCGCGAAGATGATCCTGTCAGCCTTGACGGTCATCGTATCGTTTTCATCGTACTTCGGCGAGAACGCTCCGGTCTTAGGATCGATCGTGGACAGGCAGCGTTTGAATACGATGCCGTTCACATGGCCCTT
>CADCRE010000107.1 GCA_902803785.1 uncultured Erysipelotrichaceae bacterium | reverse complement strand
TGAAACTGATCCTATTATCCGAACAGAAGTCATATATTAAGAAAGGTGCCAGTGCTCCGCAGATCGACGGACAGGAAAAGGCCTTTTTGAAGTACGGTGGGGATAAAGTCGATATCAGATATAAAAACATCGTCTTGAAGAACCTCAACCGTTTTTCAAGGAAACTGGGGATGCCTCTGTTGAAGGAAGGCTTTACGAAGAAGCAGGAAGAAGATGCGGTCTATCTCTATATCGCAGTGAGCCTGGTCTATCTGGAAGAGAATGCCTATCTTCTGAAGGAACTGAAGAAGCACGGAAACAAGGTGTCTGTATACTGTTATGATGTATGGGAACCGGAATTTGACGGCTGGCAGAAAGCCTTCGACGATGTCGGTTTTGACTATATCTTTTTTGGATACAAGAAGTCCTGTGAACATTTCAGAGAACTGGGATATAACGGATACTGGGTACCTTTGAGCGGTGATTTTGAAGTCTTTAAGCCGAGCGGTGAAACGAAGACGAGACTGTTCATGCAGATGGGAAGAAGGAACGATGTCCTTCATGAAAAGATCCTTTCCTATCTGAAAGATCACGGCCTGGAAGATAACCGGGAGAATTACGTCTATCGGAAAGACCGGAACGAACAGATCTATCCGGATATCCATGAACTGGCTTACGAGATCTCGAAGACGAAGTATTTCGTCTGCGTTCCGAAGATCTACGAGAATTTCAAACGGACCGGAAATATCTCCGATACGATCTGCCGATACTATGAAGGCATGGCCTGCAAGACGATGCCGATCGGAATGAAACCGGAGACCTTTGATGAACTGTTCCCTTACAAGGCTATGATCAGTTTCAATGAAAATGAAGATTTTGCGGAACAGATCGACTACTATGAAAACCATCCGGAAGAATACGAGGCGATCGTAGAAAAGAACTACGAATACGTGATGGCACATCACAGCTGGGGGAACCGGGTCAGACAGATCCTGGATATCATCAACGGGTGATCTATGCGTTATCTATACTACTGTAATTCCACATATCAGTTATTGACGGTCATGAATCTCCATTGGCATCGCAGGAATGCCTCTTTTGAGGATATCGAGGATTACCATGCGGATCTGATCCTGCTGAATGCGTTCGCGGGAGCTGTTGAGATCGTGGATATCCTGAATAAAGAGGCCGTTTTCGATCATGCCCGGATCGTGGAAAAGACGCTGAAGACGGGCTCTTTTCGCAGACTGCATTCTTTCCTCGGACTGATCTCTCCGATGCACTATCTCAGATACAATCACAACTTCTCCAGAGGATCGGTATATAACCGTTATGACGTACTTGTCGTTCCGAAATACAATACGATGGTCGGCGCGATCTGGAGAGTAAACAAGAAAGCGGATCTTCATCTTTATGAAGACGGATTGGGGACCTATTATCTGAATACCGATCTTCTGAAACCTCATTCCCGATCCTACCGGTTCCTGTATGAAAAGGGATTCGCAAAGGATTTCACCAACTTCAGCAGACTGTATCTGAATGCGCCGGAGCTTTATTCCGGGACCTGGAACAAAGATATCCGTGCCGTTCCGAAATACGACAGGAACTATCTGAAGAAGGTCCAGTCGTACTTTGCGGATTACTCGAATACCGTGAATGAAGAGAAGAAAGACATCTACTGGCTTTCCCAGACACTGGAGAACGATGAAGCGATCCGGACGATCGCTCAGACTCTGAACAGGTTGAAGAAGTATAAGGAACGCGTCCTTTACTGTCCGCATCCTCGCTGGCCGGAAAAGACGAAACCGGAATTCGATGTATCGAATGAGAAACAGATCTGGGAGATGAAGCTTCTGAATATGGAAGATGTCGACCACAAACTGTTCGTCTCGATCCATTCCACCGCATGTCTGACACCGAAACTGCTTTTCGATGACGAGCCTTATCTGATCCTGTTCTATCAGCTGATCGACGATGCGGTAACAGAGAGGAACGAACGTTTCGATCGGACGATCAGACTCTTTATCGACAGTTACAGAGACAAGGAAAAGGTCATGCTTCCGAGAACACAGGAAGAGTTTGAAGCGTGTCTCGACAGGTTTACAAAAAGTGTTGAAAAGAAATAAGATTGAAAGAGTATGAAAAGAAGCAGAACGAAAAACGCCTTTTTAAGTATATCCACGAGCCTGATCAGTGAAGGGGTGGCTTTGGTATGCGGTCTCATATTGCCGAGACTGATCCTGAGCTCTTTTGGTTCCGCATATAATGCGATCACTCAGTCCATCACTCAGTTCATATCGTATATTTCTTTGATGAAGGCCGGGATCGGCGGAGCGACCGCTGTCGCTTTATATAAACCGTTGGCAGAAAACGATACGGAAGAGATCAGCGAGATCCTTGCGTCGACTCAGAAGTTCATGCGCAAGATCGCCTTTATTTTTGTCGGATTCATCATCGTCCTTTCGATCGTCTATCCGTTATTCATCGTCAGGGATTTTGACTGGTGGTTCACCGCATCTTTGATCTTCATCATCTCGATGACGACCTTTGCCCAGTATTATTTCGGTTTTACCTATCAGACTCTGCTCAGTGCGGATCAGAAAGACTACGTCACGACATTGCTCGAGATCGTCACGACGATCCTGAATACATTGGTCGCAGTCATCCTGATCAACAATGACTGTTCCCTGCATGTGGTAAAACTGGGAAGTTCCCTTGTGAACATCATCCCGCCGATCTTCCTGTATGTATACTGTCATAAGAAGTATCATATCCATAAAGTCGAACCGAAAGAAGACAAGATCCCGCAGAAGTGGGATGCGGCAGCTCATGAAGTTGCCTCTTTCATCAACAACAATACCGATGTCGTCATTCTGACGATGTTTTCGAGCCTGCTGGAGATCTCGGTCTATACCGTCTATCACTATGTCATCTCCAATATCAAGAAGATCGTCACGAAGTTTACGGTCGGTTTCGGAAGTGCCTTCGGAGATATGTATGCCCGAAGCGAGATAGATCTGATGAATCAGAACCTCAGTATCTTTGAGCTGATCATCTACTCTTTTACTTCTATCCTGTATTCGGTGACTCTGGTCATGATGATCCCGTTCGTGATCCTCTATACCGACGGAGTCACGGACGTCAACTATGTAAGACCGTTATTCTCTCTGCTGCTGGTCCTCGGCAGCGTCTTCAACTGTTTCCGAGTCCCGTACCGGGTCATCACGATCGCTGCCGGGCATTACAGACAGACCAGGAACGGCGCCTTGACCGAAGCGGCCATCAATATCGTCGTATCCGTACTGGGCGTCATCCTGTTCGGACTCAACGGTGTCGCACTCGGAACTCTCTGTGCCATGGCTTTCCGTACTGTCCAGTATGTCTGGTATCTCTCCAAGAACATCATGTACAGAGACATCAGATACTTCCTGAATCATGCGATCCTGTGCTTCGCGATCATCGCGGCAGTCTATTTCATCGCGCAGCTCTATCTGCCCGCAAGCATCGATTCCGTTTTTGAATGGGTCCTGTATGCGGTCGTTACGACCTTGATCGCTGCCGCTTTGACTTTACTTACAGACTATCTCTTCTATAAAGAGGATCTCTTCAATTTCTTTGCTAAGATCAGGAGGAACTTCTTCAAGAAAAAGGCGTGAAATGAAAGAAAAACTGACATTGGATGAATGCAAGAAGATCTCATTGGACATCCTGATCGATGTCGCGGATTTCTGTGACAGGAAAGGTCTCAGGTATTTTCTTTCGGTCGGAACATTATTGGGAGCGATCCGTCACAAGGGATATATTCCATGGGATGACGATATCGATATCATGATGCCGAGGCCGGATTATAAAAGACTGCTGAACGAATATGACGGGAAGTATAAAGTGCTGAAACCTTCCGTGGGGATGCTGTACTACGCGAAGGTCTACGATCCGGATACAGAGAAATATGAAGCTGATACCGACTATCATAAATATGAAGCGATCGGTGTGGATATCGATGTCTTTCCTTTGGATGGGATCGTCAATGATGAAAAGATCATCGAACGTCTGTATAAGAGGGAATGTTTTCTGGAGATGCTGCTGAGACTGTCCAATCAGCCGATCTTTTTAAGAAAGAATCCGCTCAAGGCCATCAACCGGATCCTTCCGCGTATGATCGGCAGTAAAAACCTGGTGAAACTGATCGAAAGGAATGCGCAGACCTACGATTATGACAGCAGTGACTATGTCATACGAATGAGGTGGTCGCCGAACGGCTTTACCGGAGCGCTTCCGAAAGAGGTGTTTGAAAAGGATTATGCGGAATTCGAAGGTCATACCTTCTGTATTCCGAAGGGATACGACCGCTTTCTGAGAGCTTTCTTCGGAGATGACTATATGGAACTTCCTCCGGAAGAAAAGAGGATCATACACGATTTTACGGTATACAGGAAATGAAAACGAAAGTCGTTGAATTCATCGGCCGGATACAGGACGGCGGTGCAGAGACACTGGTAAAAGACTACGCTCTTCTGATGGATCAGGACCGTTTTGATGTGACCGTACTGTGTGAAGACTACCGTCCGGATTCGACGAATTACAAAACACTGAAAGAACACGGCGTGAAGATCGTGACGATGTATGAGAAATCGTTCTTCTTCAACAAGGTCTTCGCCAGACTGTTTGGGAAGAGATATGTCGCGGGGCTCTTCAGAAAGGCGATCCGGGAACTGAAGCCGGATGTCCTGCATGCGCATCTGGAAGTACTGGAGATCCTCTACTATGCCAGAGATGTCCTGGATGGGATCCGCCTGCTGTTTACCTGTCACAATCCTCCGGAGATGCTGATCGGCGATCAGAGACCTGCCGAACGGGATGCGTGCCGCTATCTGCTGGA
>CADCRE010000106.1 GCA_902803785.1 uncultured Erysipelotrichaceae bacterium | reverse complement strand
TCGGAAAGCGCAACAGGATTTGAAAACGCCTCATCTTGAGGCGTTTATGTGATATTCCACAGTAGGATCTCCGTCCGATACAGAGAACTTCAGAGGGACCTCTTCTCTGCTGTAGAGATCGATGTAGTAGTGATACAGGGCTGCCTGTCCGATCAGCTGTTTCATATCGGTGTCCCGATCGTGATAGAAGAGGATCTGCAGCTCGTTTGCGTTCCATCGGTACAGTTCGTTTCTGGATCCCTGTACAAAACGGTATTCCGGATGAGAATTTATGTATTCCTTTAACGCTTTGACGGCTTTCTTTGTTTTCTTTTCTGTGCTTTCGACGTCCCTGATCTGTCTGTGTGCTGCGCCCAGCGCAAACAGCATCCTCTCTTCATCGATCGTTCTTAAGTTGTTTGTCAGATCGGACCATAGGTCGCTGGAATTCTCACCCAGATCGAGGAGTTTCAGCACGACTTCATCCGGTTTCAGATAGATGTACGATTCCACATTGGAAGAGATCTTCATCCCGCATTCGCTGAGGTAGACAGGCTGGAAGAAGGTGACGTTCTCCAGATAGAAACCGGAGATCTTCTTCGGGAGTTCCTTGTCTTTTGATACCTTCAGGATCGCTTCCTTGAATTCCGCAAGGCTGTTGTATCCGTTATAGATCCCGTAGCGGTCCCACATCGTCTTGATCGAAGCCAGACTGACATGTGTCATCCTGCCGAATCCGACGATCCCCTTTTCCCGACCTTTCCGGTGTTCTTTATCTTTCGACAGAAAGAAAACCAGATCTCCCGGACCGAAATCCGAGAAATTCACATTGTTGGAAAGGCGCCAGAAATTGATCGTCCTGTGATTGTTCAGACGATGTAGTTCCAGCATTTTTGAATCGGTTATGTAGGCGATCGCAGACATTTTTCTAACTTAATTATAGTTTATTTCGGCAGAACATCGTATCGGTAAGTTCTGTGGATGACGCTTTCGAATGCGCTGACAGCTCCTTCGTTTTCCAGGTAAGACAGGTCGATCACATAGACGCCGAGTTCTTCCGCCTTGGCATAGATGCTTGGATACTGGCGGTCCATCTCTTCTGCGACGCAGAGGACCGGTGCCGAAAGTGCGTTTCCGAACATCGAATTGTGAACGTAGATCTCATTCAGATCGGCGGTATCTGCCTTGGATGACTTGCAGCTGACGAACAGCATGCGGTTGTTGCGGATGACCAGACAGTCGATCTCACAGCGTACCGGCTGCATGTATTTATCATCGGAGAAATCAATGTCCGCACTCATCCTGACATCATCGAATTTCTTTGATTCCGTCAGTTTGATATACAGGTAGTTTTCCAGGAAGGCACCGGAGACTCCGATCATCTCCCGTAGTTTTGCGGTCTTGAACGTCAGTGTGTTCCCGTCGATCGTGAACAGATCACCGATCCGTGTATAGCACACATCACTTTCAAGGTTGCGGACATTCGTGTTGCTCAGGATATAGGTCCTGGTGTTCTTTTTCTTCGATGCGCTCAGGATCGAATTGATCTTGGTGATGTATTTGATCAGGACGCCGTAGCTGTTCAGGTTGTTTTCTACCAGTTCGACGACTGTCTTTTTGGTGCGATAGTCACTGATCGGTTTGTGCATGCTGGATTTGATCTCGCCTCCGCGCAGCTTCAGGACATCTTCGATCTTTAAACGGAACGCTGTTTTCTTGATGACTTTGTGGCCTTCATACTCCTTGATCACATTCTCTTCATCATCGAAATAGACGATCATGTTTCCGTTCCTGTTTGCCAGTTCAAACAGCAGAAGTGAAAGATACTTCGCTCCTCCGACATCTGCGATCGTTTCTTTGTTGTTGATCAAAGCCTGAAGTTCTTCGGTATCGTTCTTCAACTGAACAAACTGCGTTTTGATGTTCCTGTAGCGCTTCAGTACGCTTTGGATGTTCTTGAAACGATTTCTCGAAACTTCGTGATGGTAGACATAGATCGCCTCGTCCACATCCAGAGTCAGTGCACTGATGACGTTGTTCAGAGGTTCTTTGTCGTCGTATACCGTAACAAGTCTAGTCATTTTCTATCTTTCTGCGATTGTCCAGCGCTTTGATCAGAGTCAGTTCGTCCGCATAATCCAAAGAGGCACCCATAGGCAGACCGTGTGCCAGCCTGGTCACCAGGACGTTTTTATCTTTCAGGACCTTGTCCAGATACAGCGCCGTCATCTCTCCGTCCATCGTCGGCGATGTGGCGATGATGATCTCTTTTGTATCCGGTCCGATCCGCTGCAGGAGCGATTCGATATTGATGTCTTCCGGGAATGTTCCCTTTGCGGAAGAGATCAGTCCGTTGAGGACGTGATAGACACCTCTGTAGGAACCGGTCTTCTCCATGGCGACGACATCCTGCGAAGTCGCTACCACCATGATGGTGTTCTTGTTTCGACTCTGATCCTTACAGAAGACACACTCTTCCTCTTCACTGATAAAACCGCAGGTGTGACACTTTCCGATGCTCCGAAGCCCGCCTAAAGAGGCGATCAGTTCGTCGATCTGTTCATTATCCTTCTCCAGAAGGCTGAACGCGTAGCGCTGTGCGGTCTTGTTTCCGACTCCGGGCAGTTTCTCCAGCTGGCTGATCAGTTTTTCAAATGCGGATGGGTACATTATTATTTCCTGGGAATTCCAAGCGCGGATGCCATAGATCCAAAGCGCTCTTTCTTATACTCTTCAACCTTATCGACAGCATCATTAACAGCGATCATCAGCAGATCTTCGATCATTTCCTTATCTTCCGGATTCAGGATCTCCTTTTCGATACTGATAGAAAGGATGCGGTTCTCACCGTTCATCACGACCTTGACCAAACCATTGGAGGCGCTTCCTTCAAATTCTTTTTCATTGATCTGGCGGTTTGCGTCCTCCAGCTGTTTCTGCATGGCCTGTGCCTGCTGCATCAATTTATTGATATCCATTTTTAATCCTCTATCTTGACTCCTTCTCCAAACAGACTGATCAGTTTCTCTTCCTGCGTCATCGTCTTTGTTTTCTCTATTTTGTATTTCTCCACATAGACCGGTTTGTTTCTCTCCTCCGGCGGAGTCTTCTTATACATCTCGATCAGTTTATTCTTCTGATCCTGATCGATCGCATAGATCATCTTGTCGATACCGAATTCTTCATTGAAGAAACGGTACAGATCTTCGTTGTTTGTCTTGGTATTGATGTCGGCGGCCTTGCTGTGATCGCCGCAGACGATCATTGCGTCTTTATTTGAAGCGAACAGTTCCGTTCCGATCAGCAGTTGATAGAAGCGGCGTTTTTCCGGTTCATAGGCATAGAGGTCGAGCTTGTTGTAGATGATCTGATCGTTGATCTTCATATCGCGGCTCGCATCCAAAAGGATCGCAAGCAGGAATTCCAATTCCGGTTCGACCACATAACTGGCTACCGGTTCTTCGACGACTTCTTCCACCGGTACTGGTGTCGGTTCGGTCTCCGGTTTTGCCTGAACGGCCGGCTCCGCTTCTCTCTTCACCGGCTCCTGTTCCTTTATCTTTCCGGATGACATCTTGATCAGACAGAGTTCGAGGTAGACGAGGAAGTTCTGGTTCTGTTTTTCTTTCACAAGGAGATCTTCCAGATCTTTCGCATCCGACAGAAGCTGGCGGATACTGATCTCATTCAAAATACCTTCCGCTTCTTCGGCGCTGACTCTGGTCAAAAGATCTTCTCTTCCCTGGTCGGAATAGATCAGGGTGTCTTTTACGATCTCCAACAGATCGACCGCCAGTCTCTTGGTATCCATCCCTCTTCCGTACATCTCTCTGAGCCTGCGGATTACTTCGCTGACGTGGTGTTTATGGACCTGTAAATACAGTTCAACTTCTTCCGGTACCGATGTGAGTCCGAAGATCTTTTCAACATTTTCCAGTTTCAGAGAATCCGGTGTATAAGCAAGACACTGTTCCAGGATGGAAAGCGCATCTCTCATTCCGCCTTCCGCCATTCTGGCGATCTCTTCGACGGCTTTTTCTTCATATGGGATCTGTTCCTTATTCAGGATCTCGCAGGTCCTCTTCTTGATTTCGTAGGAGTTGATCTTGGAGAAGTTGTATCGCTGGCACCTCGAAAGCACGGTCGGTATGACTTTTTGCGGATCGGTCGTAGCCAGGATGAAGATCACATGTGCAGGCGGCTCTTCCAGCGTCTTCAGCAACGCGTTGAACGCGGCTGTCGAAAGCATATGGACTTCATCGATGATATAGACTTTGTATTTTCCTAAAAGCGGAGAATACGGTACCTGTTCGATGATCTCTCTGACATCGTCGACACCGTTGTTGCTGGCGGCATCGAGCTCGATGATATCCGGATGATTTCCTTCCAGGTACGCCTTACAGTTTGGACAGCTGTCACATGACTCACCCTGAAAGTGATCGCAGTTGATCGCCTTTGCGAACAGTTTGGCGATCGTTGTCTTTCCGGTCCCTCTCGGTCCGGCAAAAAGATACGCATGAGCGATCTTGTTGTTTTTGATCGCATTCAAGAGAGTTTTAATGATATATTCCTGCCCGACGACCTCAGAAAACTTCGCAGGTCTGTAGGTCCTGTATAATACCTGGTATGCCATATTATTATTATACCTCATACCGTTATCTTTTCTTTTTTGGAATATAAAAATATGTGGGTGTTCCACATATCTTCAAAATATCCAGTATTTATCGGTTTTTTACATTGCCTAGGAAATGTTTAACGCTTTCTTCGAAAGAATTCTTTCAATATTTCCGAACACTGATCCGAGAGGACTCCCTCTTCGATCTCGGGATAGTGATTCAATCCGCTGATCTTCTTGAATTCAACATTTGAGACCAGGGCACCTCCCTTGGGATCCCGGCACCCGAAGATGATCCGGTCGATCCGTGAATTGACCGCGGCTCCCGTGCACATCATGCATGGCTCCAGCGTCACATACATGTCACACCCCTTCAGGTTCCAATTGTTCAGTTTCTTTGTTGCTTTATTGATACACTCGATCTCCGCATGAAAGATCGCAGAATTCTTCTTTTCCTTTTTATTATGTGCCTTGGCGATGACCTTCCCGTCCTTCACGATCACACATCCAACCGGAACTTCATCCTCCATGAACGCTTTTTCCGCCTCCTTATAGGCGAGCTTCATATATTTCTCTTCCATGATAATAAAAATGGTACACACAGACAGAGGTTCGTATGGCTGCTTGCTTCCGCACCTGACCAAGTTAGTAACATGAATGTTGTACCATTATTATTTTATCGTAATTGTCTCATTCCTTCAAATTGTTTCACGTGAAACAATCAGAGGTCATGATCTTCCAGAAGGTTTCGGTCAAATTCCGTAAAATCCCGGATCGTTTGAACGATCTCCTTGAAGTCCGGCGTATCTTTCCTTTTGATTGCTATGATATTTCGACACCCTGCCTCGATCGCTTCTTTGATTGATTTTGGAGAATCTTCGAATACGAGACAATCCTGAATATCAGCACCAATCCTTTCTGCCGCAGACCGGTACATCTCTACCTTATTTATAAATGTCCCGTCATCATATGCGATCTTTTTGATATCAAACCACCGATTTAATCCAAGGTAGGAAAGGTAAAAATCGACATTCTCTTTGATCGAAGCAGTACAGAGATTGAATAGGATATCTCTTTCTTTCAACAGATCAAGGAGTTCAGCTGCTCCGGAAGCGAGTTTGTTCCTTTTGTTTCTGCGACAGTAATTCTGATAATATTCTGTTTCCTTCCGTTTCGCCCAATAACGGATCTTTTCCGGATCTTCCGGCATATCCAACGATCTGAACACCGCAGAAATAAAGGCCTCATTTCTCACACTTCTGTATTGTGGATAGATCTGATCAAATTCGATCCTGTCTCCTGCCAATTCTCTGATCGTCTCCTTCCAGGCGATATAATTAATATCAGAATCAAAGAAAAGGGTGCCGTTGAAGTCAAAAAGCACCTTTTTCATTCATTTTCACTCTCTGTTTTCTTGTTTCTGCGCATTTCCCGTTTCATTTCCCTTCTCTGCTTCCGATTCATGAAGCGCTGAAGGATCAGAACACTGAATGCGATCAATAATACACTGAATAACATATTTCAATTATAACAACCCGCCTTCCCTTTGTGCATATACATAAATAAGATATAATCATAATTACATCGAGGTGGAATATGGATACAGAAAAGATTGCGGATCTGGCTGCAGAATTAAAGATGCGCGGCGGATTGAATTGTGCTCAGGCAGTCTCGGTCGCGTTAAAAGAAGAAAGCGGACTGGATGAAGAGATATTGAAACAGCTATCGGCAGGATTCTGTGCCGGAATGGGCAACACAAAAGCGACATGCGGCGCTTTGATCGGAGTTGTAATGACTGCCGGAATGAAAACGAACGGCCGAGGAACACTTCGATATGCGAAAGGAATATCGGAAGCGTTTGAAGAGTCGTCCGGTGCGATTACCTGTAAGGATCTGAAAAAGATAACAGACGGAAAACCGTTGTGTCCTTGTGAGGAATGTGTCAGGAACGCAATACGAGCTTACGCCAAAGTAATGGAAGTAAAATAAAAAGAATGTTTCACGTGAAACATTCTTTTTATCATATCCTTTATTTCTTGACGATCTTCTTCTGTCCGCCCATATACGGCTGGAGGACTTCCGGAATATCGACTGATCCGTCTTCGTTGTAGTTGTTTTCCAGGAAGGCGATCAGCATTCTCGGAGGTGCAACGACGGTGTTGTTCAGTGTGTGAGGCAGATAGTTGCCGTTCTCGCCTTTTACCCTGATCTTCAGTCTTCTGGACTGTGCATCGCCGAGGTTGGAGCAGGAACAGACTTCGAAGTATTTCTGCTGACGAGGAGACCAAGCCTCCACATCGCAGGATTTCACTTTCAGATCTGCGAGGTCACCGGAGCAGCACTCCAGAGTCCTGACAGGGATATTCATTGAAAGGAAGAGATCGACGGAATAGCGCCACATCTTGTTATACCAGTTCATGGAGTCTTCTGGTTTACAAATGACGATCATTTCCTGCTTTTCAAACTGATGGATACGGTAAACTCCTCTTTCTTCGATTCCGTGTGCACCGACTTCCTTACGGAAACAAGGCGAATAAGAAGTGAGTGTCAGAGGGAGCTTGGATTCATCATTGATCGTATCGATGAAACGGCCGATCATGGAGTGTTCAGAAGTACCGATCAGATAGAGGTCTTCCCCTTCGATCTTGTACATCATGTTTTCCATTTCCTTGAAGGACATGACACCTGTCACGACTTCGGAACGGATCATGAACGGAGGGATGCAGTAGGTGAATCCCTTGTCGATCATATAGTCGCGGGCATACGCCAGGATCGCGGAATGGAGTCTGGCGATATCTCCCGTCAGGTAGTAGAATCCGTTACCTGATGTCTTACGTGCAGAATCCAGATCGATACCGGAAAAGCTTTCCATGATCTCAGTGTGGTATGGGATCTCATAATCAAACGTTCTCTTGGTGCCGAACTGTTCGATCTCTACGTTTTCAGAATCGTCCTTTCCGATCGGAACAGATGCGTCGATGATGTTCGGGATCACCAGCATCCTCTTGCGGATCTCTTCTTCCAGTTCCGGTTCTTTTAATTCACACGCAGC
>CADCRE010000105.1 GCA_902803785.1 uncultured Erysipelotrichaceae bacterium | reverse complement strand
ATACTGTATCGAACATAATGACAACGATTCCCATCCTTACGGTTTCGAAGAAGAAGGAACGTTTAAGAACGGAACGCTGTACAAGAGTTCCTATTCCCTTCCGTTATTCTATGGATATACTCAGACTGTGTCTCTTGAAGAGTGGCTGAAACTCGACCTGGTGAACCGTCAGGAAGTCCTCTCACAGGCAGCAGTGATCGAAAACGGTCAGGATCCGGATCTGACTTTCCTGAGCAGAGATATTCCATATGAAATGAGCAGCTCAGATGTGGAATTCAACGGAAATGAAATCACCGTCCTGAATTCTTCATCTTATATCGATCTCACAGCCCAATATCCGGAAGCCGGAGAATACTATCTGGTCATCGAAGGATTCGATTCTGACAAGAGTACGAACTGGGTCGTCCGCAACCTTGAAGGCAAGGAAACGATCATGTTCTTCAAAGATGACGATCATACCGGAAATGCAGATAAACACGATTTTCTGATCAATCTCGGTTACTATGACGGATTCGACGGAACGGCAAGGATCTTGCTGCTGTATCCGGGTGTCTACAGCTACAAAAACATGCGGCTCGTCTATCAGCCCCTGGAGAAGCAGATCGAAGATCTGAAAGGACTCGACAGTATTGATATCAAAGAGCTTTCCGTTTCCAACGGCGTGATCAACGCAAAACTGTCTGCGGACAAAGACGTCCTGATGTGCGCTTCGATCCCGTATGCGAAAGGATGGAAACTCTATCTGGACGGAAAAGAGACTGAATTGAAGAAGGTCAACCTGATGTATCTCGGCGCAGACCTGTCTGCCGGCGAACATACTCTCGAGCTTCGCTACTCCACGCCTTTCCTGAAAACGGGAGCCTGTGTGAGTCTCCTCTCAGGTATTGCCTGTCTCGTCCTTCATATCATGTATCAAAAGAAAAGATCAGTTCGCTAAGAACTGATCTTGTTTATTTCCGATAGTATTTACGGTCCAGCTTTCCGTTGAAGGTCTTATGCACCTCATCAATGACCTCCACCTCTTTCGGGACCTTGTACGGTTCCAAACGGGAAGCGATGAAACGGATCAGGACTTTCGGATCGTATCCATCTTCCTGCGGGACAACCAGCAGTTTCAGGATCGGATATCCCTGACGGTTTTCCGAAAGGATACAGATGCATTCCTTCAGCATCCCGCTCAGCAATGCGGTCTCTTCCACATCGATCGGGGAGATCTTGTATCCGCCGATATTGATCACATCGCCTTTTCTGCCGTTATAGTAGATATTTCCTTCTTCATCGAAGACACCCAGATCGCTGGAGACATACCAGTCGCCGTTCATGACCTGAGCGGTCAGATCCGGTGCATTGTAATAGCCGGCCATATTCATCGGGCTGCGGACACAGATCTGTCCTTCTGTACCTGCGTCTTTTATGATGTTTCCGTTCTCATCAAGGATCCCCAGTTCCACACCCGGATTGGGCTGACCCATACAGTTGTGAAGGATCCTGTCGCTGTTGTAGTCGTAGACGCTGACGCCCGGTGTTTCCGATGCCTCATATGCGTTATAAAGACGTGTATTCGGCAGAAGTTTCTTCAGTTCTTCACAGTCTCCGATCGGAAGCGGAGAAGAACTGGAATAGACGAAATCGATCTGATCCGCGAAGCGATGCAGTTCATCCTTTGTGGAATTGATCAGAAGACGGATCGCTACCGGCGGCAGATAGAGAGCTGTCGCATGGTAGCGTTCGATATAATCAAAATACTTCTTAAGATTCAGAAGCCCGTCCATATAGATCAGGGCACAGCCGTTGGCCAGGGAAAGATGCGTCCTTCTCAAACCTCCCGCATGATTGAGCGGAGTGGTGATGAAGAAACGGTTGTCTTCCTTCATATGGATAGCCTTCGCCAGGGCGTAGGCATACCAGGAGATATTGGAATGGCGTATCAATACGCCTTTGGATTTTCCGGTCGTTCCGGTCGTGAACACCATCTCACACAGATCATCTATATCCGGGAAGGCCAGATCGTCATAACTGTACTCGATCTTCTTTTCACAGACTTTTTCGATCTCGGCATAGGTATGCCAGTTTTGGTCGTCGACGGAAAGATTGCTGAAGACGAGTTTTGAACCTGTATCTGATACGATCTCTTTCGCTCGGAATTCCGGAGCGTTTTTTTCTAACGGAACCAAAATCGCACCAACAAGGTGGATCGCATAATACAAGGCGATACAGTGTTTGTCGTGCAGAGCCTGCACGGCGACTCTGGCTCCCTTTTCGATCCCCTCTTTTTTCAAAAACAGGGAAACGGAAAAGATCAGTTCCGCAAGATCCCGATAAGTGGTAGTCTCGTCCTTGCAGATGATCGCTGCCTTTTCGGGACTGTCCTTCGCATAACGAAAGATCCTTTCGACGATCGTCTGTTTCGTCTGTTCAAGGCTTGGCTGCAATTCTTTCATTTCAGTTCTCTTCTTTCAGTCTTTCGATCAGCGCATAGATTGCTTTCGCAGAATTGAAATTCTCCGGCAGGATATCGTCAACAGTGATCTCAACATCGAAGCGTTCTCCGATCTCAGAAATGATCGAAACGATATCAAAAGAATCGATGACACCGTCATCCACAAGATTCTCTTCCTTTTCAAAATCCACATCGGATCTGATCTCTTTCAGCAGTTCCAGTAATTCTTCCATCGTAACTCCTCCTAGAATCGTCCGTAGATGAACGTGGATGCGTCATATCCACCGCCATACAGACCGAATACCAATATCGCCAGTATCAACAAATAGTATATCACCCATCTCAATACGATCGGTTTTCCTGCTACGGCTTCTCTGATATCGACTCCCTTTTCTTTCAGACTATCGATCACCATAACGATGATGATCATAACTGCCAGCAGCACCCAGTTCTTAACGTTCAGGCCAAGCGCTTCGAACAGTTCGGCATCGATGAACGAAAGATCGAAAGGCCGGATAAACATCGACTTGAATATATTCAGGGCTGCAGGCAGATCTGCTGCTCTGGAAAAGATCCTGCCGATCGAACAGATCAGGAATGTTCTGACGATCCTGAACAGGTTCCAGGCTTTCGAATCCCCGTTTATCCTGAATGTTTTCAGCATCTTCTTATATCCGTCAAACATGATCCCGCAGGTGATGATCACGCCGTTCCAGATACCGTAGGCAACATACTTCCAGCTCGCCCCATGCCAGATACCGACCAGCAGATAGACGACGAATGTCGCAATGCACGGTGCGACTCTCTTTCCGGCGAATTCACCAAGGACCTTTCGGGAAGCCTTGCCCAATCTGTTTAACGTTTTTGACAGAGACAGCGGATAGAACACATAGTCCTTCATCCAGGAGCCGAGCGTGATATGCCACCTCCTCCAGAATTCCTCGATGGATCTGGAGAAATACGGCTGTCTGAAATTGTCGTCAAGACGGATACCGAACACTTCTGAGATTCCTTTTATCGCGTCGATACCGCCGGAAAAATCAGCATAGATCTGGAAACTGTAACAGATAGCTCCAAGCAGGATGGAGATCCCCGTGAACTGTGCATGATTCTCGAAAAAGTATGAGACAGGTTTAGCCAGTCTGTCAGCGATGATGACTTTCTTGGCTATGCCCCAAAGCATCAGCTGCAGGCCCTGAGTCACTCTTTGATAGTCGTAGTCGTGTTCCTCGAAGAGCTGTTTTGCCAGTCTGTTGTAGCGTGGGATCGGACCCTGAATGATCTGCGGGAAATAAGACATGTAAAGCATGAAATGAAGGATGTTGTCGTCACATTCATACTTTCCCTTGGAAACATCGATCATATAGGAGATCGCCTGCAAAGTATAGAAAGAGATGCCCAGAGGAAGGACAAAATTGAACAGACTGATATTTCCGTGCAGCAGCGCATTGATGTTCTCAATGATGAAATCAGAGTACTTGGTGACGATCAAAGCCCCCAGCACGCAGATGATGCCGCAGGTCAATACGAGTTTATTCTTCTTTTTCAGTTCTTTCTTGATCTCTTTGTCCTGAGTCTCCTTGATCTTCCGGTTAATGGAAGAAAGGGCCTTTCCAGTCAGGAAGACGAATACTGATTCAGCGATCAGAACCGCGATCAGAAGTCTGCTGTTGAGGAAGTAATAGACATAGCTGAACAGAAGCAATACCAGCCACTGAAACTTCTTTGGCACGACAAAATACGTGAAGAACGTCACGGCCAGGAACAGTACGAATTTAAAAGACAGGAACCCCATATTATCTCTTCACCTCAACACCGATCCCTTTATACTCGTAGTTGCCATACCTGATAACACCGTTATCATTCCTGTAGGAAATGACGGTATACAGATTCGTTCCTTCTGCACATTCGCTGTCAGAATACTCTGTGTTTTCAGTATCACCGACTCTGATCCACTCGTTATTCTCTTTTCTGTAGACGAGATATCCGTCGGCATTTTCAACTTCGTTCCATTTTATAGTCACAGAACCGTCATCATACACAGCTGAGACCAGTTCCGGTCTTTCAAGGAAGCAGTCTCTCTGTTTCATATTCAGTTCCACATCCAGGACATCGCCTTTGATCAGTTCATAGTAGTTGTTGAAGGCGGTATCCCATTCTTCGTTTCTTTCATGATCCAATTGAATGTTATATCTTTCAGCTACGACATTGATGACATAGTCCGTATACTTCAAGGATCCGTGAACGTTTGTATGTCTCTTGTCATAGAAATCATGTGTCACGTCCAGACCGATCTCCTCGGCCTTTTCTCTGAGATCCAGAACATCATAGCCTCTGGAGTTGATATAGTCTACCAGTGTATTCAGCTGCGTAAACTCTTCCTCGCTGTATGACCTCGGCGGAAGCAGGAACATGATCTTCTCGTTATGTTCGTCACAGTAATCGAGAAGGTCTGTCATGAGGTAGACCCAGTTCTCCGGCATCTCTCTTCTTTCCTCACTGAAGAAGAGATCGTCGCTGATATCGGTGACATAAGTTAAATAATACTGATGAGCTGTAGCGCCTTTTGTGCCGTTGTCCAGGACGAAATCGTCAGCGGTCAGATCGCTCCAGCGTTCATGCAGCCTCATCAGAGGGAAGAAATATTCCAAACTGTTCAGAATGTTCTCTTCACCGTAAGTAAAATATCCTTTGATGAAATTCAGCTTATTCTTTGACATCGGCATGTAGTCAAGAAGGTAATGCAAGGCTGTATAGTTCATGATATCCAGAGGAGTGATCGTCAAAACGATCAGGGCATCCTTCTGAGTCTTTCTGACCTCTTCGATCGCATACTTATAGGCGATCATTCCCATGCCTGAAGAAGCATAATTGTTTGTTGTGATGCCGTAGGTATTGTAGGCAAACAGAGGAGAGTAAAAAGAAAAACAGCAACTGGACCCGATAAAAACAGGATTCAGAGAATCCTCTTTCTCCTTATAGAAATTCATCACCTGGTAACTTGAATTATCTGTTTTTCTGTCTCTGTAAAGAATGGCTTTCTGTACCGGTATCACCAATCCTACCAGGATCAGCAAGAAACAGATCACTCTCAATATCGGTGTTTTCTTCAATACCTCAAGCATTTAATACTAAAGCCTCATTCCTCCGTTGACATCGATCACCGCACCGGTGATGTAGGATGCCTTATCTGAAGCGATGAATGTGATCACCTCAGCGATCTCTTCCGGTTCTGCCAGTCTCTTCAGCATCGTCTGACCGGCAAACTTGTCCAGCAGATCTTCCGGAACGCTCTTGACCATGTCTGTCAGGACATACCCCGGAGCGATAACATTGACTCTGACCTGTGCGCCTTTTCTGGAAAACTCCTTGGCCCAGGTCTTGCACATACCGATGATGCCGGCTTTGGAAGCCGCATAGTTAGCCTGGCCGATGTTCCCCTGTTCTCCGACGACGGAACTGACAGCAACGATCGAGCCGTATCCCTGTTCCTCCATCTTCGGACCGAAGTATCTGACCAGATTGAAGATCCCCTTCAGATTTGTATTGATCACACTGTCAAAATCTTCTCCGGTCATCTTGCGGGTCATCGCATCCTTCGTGATGCCGGCGTTGGCGACCAGAACATCGATCTTTCCGTGTTTCTCCATAATGTCTTCGAACAGTTTCCTGCAGGAATCTTCATCCGTCACATCCAAAGGATGGTAATGGATATTATCATGATCGAATGTCTTTTCTCTTCGTGCACAGGCGTAAACAATTGCGCCTTCTTCCGCCATCTTTACAGCAGTAGCATAGCCGATACCCTGGCTGCCGCCGGTAATGATGACGACTTTATCTTTGAACAGTTCCATATCAGTCAACTCTCCTTAACAGCATGGCAGCTCCCATACCGCCGCCGATGCAAAGTGAAGCGATCCCGTATTCGATATCCTCTTCCTTTTTCATCTCATGGACCAGAGTCGTCGTAATCCTCGCTCCCGTGCAGCCTAACGGATGTCCCAGTCCCAGACCGGAACCGTATGGATTGCAATGATCGGTGATGTATTTCTCATCGACTCCGTATTCTTCTTCGAACAGTTTGAAGCAGCCCAGTACCTGAGCAGCAAAAGCTTCATTGATCTCGAAACGGTCGATATCCCTGAATCCCATACTGTTTTTCTTCAGAAGAGAAGAGATCGCATAGTAAGGACCCAGACCCATATATTGCGGATCGCATCCCACCGCTTCATAGGAAACGATCTCAGCCAAGGGTTTTATTCCGTTCTCTCTGCAGTAGTCTTCGCTTGCCAGGATCACAAAGGATGCTCCGTCATTGATACCGGAAGCGCTGGCGGCAGTGATCGTTCCGTCTTTCTTGAAAGTCGTCTTCAGAGTAGACATCTTCTCTCTGGTGGATTCTCTGTTCGGGAATTCATCGGTATCGAAGACGTATTCTCTCTTCTTGTAATCCTTCAGCGTCAGCGGTACGATCTCATCCTTGAATACGCCCGCATCGACAGCCTTGATGGCTCTTTGCTGAGTGAGATAGGAATAATCATCCTGATGTTCTCTGGTGATGTGATATCTTTCGGCGATGTTCTCGGCGGTGATGCCCATATGGACCCCGCTGAAAGAATCCGTCAGTCCATCAGAGACCATGAGGTCGGTCATCTCAAAATTGCCGAACTTCTTACCTAATCTGATAAAAGTATTCGTCGCATAAGGGATGTTGGACATGATCTCCACGCCGCCTGCCATGACGATATCTTTCCCTAAAAGGATGTCTTTATATCCGTTGGCGATCGCCTGCATGCCCGATCCGCAGACCATATTGATACTGTAGGCAGTCGTTTCCTGTCTCATACCCGATTTCAAAGCGATGGCCCTGGCAAAGCCCTGGCCCATTCCGGCGGATATGACGTTGCCGACGATCAGTTCTTCACACTGTTCGACAAGTTTTGGATCAAATCCTTTTTTTATAAGCTGTGTCGCGATCTCGACCGGATCGGTCTCATAGAGAGATCCAAGGAATTTTCCGATCGCGGTTCTTTTAGCGTCAACGATAAAAACTCTGTCATTCATAAAAAATACCTCGTTCAGGGATATATTCTATTTTAACCTATAAACCGAAACATGAAAAGTTTATAGAAGGCCATGTTAGAATTGAGATATGAGTAAAAAGACGATCGACTACAACAGGATAAACTACGGTTTCAGCCTGTTAAAGATGCTTCTGGCCTTCGAAGTACTGCTCGGCCATTTTGCGATCTGGGACGAATACGATACGATCCTGATCTGGCCCTTCCGGGAACTGGTCTCCCTGGCTGTGCCCTGTTTCGTCATCCTTTCCTTCTATCTGATGGCGAGATCGTTTCTGGCAAGAGACCCGCAGAAATTCAAGACGAGACTGATCCGCCTTCTGATCCCTCAGATCGGCTGGGCGATCATCTACTACATCATCTACCTGTTGCTGGATCTTTTCCTGCACACCAAGCTCACCGCAGGTCCGCAGGATCTCTTCTGGCAGACTCTTACCGGCCACAGCCGCAATCTGAACCCTTCCATGTGGTATCAGGTCGATGTGATCGTCATCAGTATCCTCTTCTACTTCATATTCAAGTATCTCGACGATAAAAAAGCCTATCTCTCTTTGATCGGATTATTGCTGTTCAGCTATTTCATGCAGCTCTCCGGTATCAACAGGGCCCTGTTCGGCGAACTCGAATTCGAACTGAAATACCCTCTGGGACGCATCCTTGAAATGATCCCGTTTGCCGTGATCGGCTTCTCTCTCAAATACTTCAATATCCTGGAAAAACTAAAGAAACACAGATACATTGTCATGGCTGCCTGCGGCATCCTGTTCTTCGTCGGTTTCAATATCCCATGGCCGGCCTACAAGGACTTCGGTTTCTCCGGTTTTGCGAAACCGTATCTGGCTTTATGTATCGTCCCGTTCGCCTTCCTCGTCCCTCTGGAATATCTCCCATTGACCATCAAAAAAGTGATCCTGAAGATCACTGATTATTCCCTGGGTATCTACTGTATCCACAGACTCATCAATACACTTCTCTATGCGTTCATCCCGGGAATCACCCTGCACAGCATCGAAAGATGTATCCTGCTGTATATCGTCTGTTATGCCGTCTGCTGGCTGATCGAGCGGATCCCCAACAAGACAGTCAAACAGCTGGTCAACTAGAACTCGAAAGAGTTCTTTTTATTTGACATTCAGGAAGCCGACTTCGATCTTCCCCTTCAGGACCTTCTTTTCATCCTGGTTCTGGATATAGACCTTGATGACAGCCCTCTGAACGGAAGGATGCAGTTCTTCGACGATCCCTTTCACGATCAGGATATCTCCCACATAGACCGGTCTGGAATACTTCACATCCACTCCCTGGAGGAGACAGTACTTTCCCGGAAGATAGACGCCCGCAAGCTTCGACAGGAAGGATGTCGTCAAAAGTCCATAGACGACCTTGTCGTGATATCCCTGTTCCTTTGCGAATTCCGCATCGTTATGCAACGGATTGATATCACCCGAAAGATCCAGAAAAGATCTCATCATCTCTTCCGTGACGGTCACCGTAAAGGATTCTTCCTGTCCGATCTTCAGATCTTCGAACCTGTATTCGTTCATTCCTTGTCCTTCGAAAGGATCAGATCGACCATCTCACCGACATTGGCCAGATCCGCCACTTCACTCATGTCAAACATCATCCCGAACTCATTCTCGATCGCAACGATCAGATTGATCTGTTCCAGGGAATCCCAGTCTTCGATGTCTTCCGCATTCGTCTCATCATGAAGTGTGATATCTTCATCGTCAAAGACCGTACGGAAGATCTCATTCATCTTTTCATATACGTATTCTCGTGTCATATAACCCTTTCTACAGATCCAGATCGATCACGTCATTTTTCTTCTGATAACTGTCCACAGACATCGTCCAGACCGTATTCCCGTCTTTATCTTCACTGATCTTCGTGAACCCCTGCAGGGAATAGAAGTCTCTGACCATTCCGTTCTTGGCTGTCGGATAGTAGTAACCGCGGATCTCACGGATCCCCTTCTCCTTACAGATGCGGACCAGTTCATCCATCATCGCATATTCCAGATCTCTCTTCAATACACGGCAGCTCATGATCCAAAGATCGATATCGCATCTGTCTTCAATGATCTTTCCGATCACCACCGATACCAATCCGTTATCGCCGAAGCGGTCGATCAGTTTCCCATAAAGAGTGATATATTGCGGATCTTCA
Source organism: uncultured Erysipelotrichaceae bacterium (assembly GCA_902803785.1). Taxonomy (GTDB): domain Bacteria; phylum Bacillota_I; class Bacilli_A; order Erysipelotrichales; family Erysipelotrichaceae; genus Colivicinus. The sequence goes on along the minus strand of CADCRE010000105.1, from coordinate 1,904 downwards.
GCCATATGTTCGATATCGGAAACGGTATATCTCCGGGTCGTCAGATTGAATTGATTGGACTTGTTGGATAATTGAGAGATCCTTTCATAATAGATCGGTTCGAAACTCCTTATCTCTCCCTTCATTTCCAGAGAAAGCAGATAATCCCGATAATCCGTGAAGCTCGCCTGAGCCTTCGCCCGTTCGACGTTTTCCTTATACATCTCTCCCCGCTTGAGATCATCCTTGGTCAGAGTCGTGACTTCAAAGAATCCGTTGCGGTCGATATTGCGGATATAGTGCTGCGTCATGTCCAGTTCCGGTGCGACCACACCTTTGAGCTGTTCCGTCACGATATGGCGTTCCGCCGGATTGTCATCCAGGAAGACCAGGCTTTCCGGAAGCAGATCCAGTTCTTTGGCGATCTCTTCGAAGTTCCGGTCCTTCGGTTCCCAGTTGGCCTTGATCTCGACGAAGTCTTCTTCAGACAGTTCGGAATCCGGATGTTTCAGACCGGCGATCGCATTCTCATAGTCGTTCTTGGAATCGATGTTCAGGATCACACCCAGCTGTTTGTGTTCCTTCAGATATCTCTGGAATTCGGAATAGAACTGTCCTTCCGGTTCTTCCGGTCCGACCTTGATCCCTTCGACACCGTCGTCGCCGATGATGCCGCCCCATAAGGTATTGTCCAGATCGGTCACGAAACCCTTCTTGTTTTTACCGAAGATCGATTTGATGATATTGGCTACATTGAATGCCAGATACGGGATCGCATTGACGTTCAATGCGTATTTGTACATGTGGAAATAGAATGGATCCGACCATTCCTTCAGTCCGTAATCGGAAGAGATATAGTCCACATCGCAGAGATAGAAGTTCTCATGATCTTTCGCATATTCACTGAATCTCTGATTCAGACGGTTGATGAAATTGACCTTCCCGTGGATATCGTAGACTTCCCGATTTCCCAACAAGCGATAATAAGGTTTCTCGAAATCGTTCTGGATGATCGGACAGCCGTATCTTTCCTTCAGACTCTTCCAGACCGATTCGTATTTCTGATATTCATTCTCCAGAAGAGATTCCACTTCCGCTTCGCTGTCTTCCATCTTTGGATAGGAAAGGATATTGCGGTTGGAAGTACAGATGTAGATGATGTCCGGAGAGAATTCCTTCAGTTCTTCATTCTCGAATACCGCATCTTCATAGAACTTGTTGTACTCGGATTCATAGAAAGAAGGTCTGATCCCGTTATTCAAAAGGAAAAGCTCCATGATCTGACGGATCGCGGAAGTCGTATAACCGCCTAAAATGGCGATCTTCTTGTCGATAAAACCGCTTCCTTCTTCCAGAAGCTTCTTCTTGATCTTCCTCTTGTTTTCCAGGATGTAGTTCGGATCGAACGGGTATTGCAGTTCCTTCATATAACTCATTAATTATATTATACTATCTGTCTTCGATTCAAAAGAGAACGATAGTCAACAGTATGATCATCCTTTCGATTTTCTTTGCTTTCAACTGTCGCATAATTTGCAACATCATATTTGAACTGTCGAGGATTCCTCGACAATTGAATCATTCCTTCAAAGATTATTTGGTATAAAGGGAACGTCCGAACTTTCTATCATGCTTAAAAAATCTATACACTCCCGGATCAAATCTTTTCCTAATTGTTGAGTTTTGTCCTACCCCTCAGAACTTTTATCGGAAAAACCGACAGAAGTTTTATCCAACTCTCTTCTTATTCAAAAACTCCTATATCCCATATAAAAAAGAAAATTAGTTCATATGGCTTATCCTCATGTATCCGTGTATTTTTAAAGCCCGGTCTATATTGAGGTGAACCCTCAAAGTTGGACTTAATAATTCAATTGTAACTGAGATAAGGATTGTTGCCTGTAAGCCAAAGGCGACAGTCCTTT
>CADCRE010000104.1 GCA_902803785.1 uncultured Erysipelotrichaceae bacterium | reverse complement strand
GAAGACAACTGTATGGTCGACGTCGCGAAGTTCTATATGGAATTCATCTGCGATGAGTCCTGCGGCAAGTGCTCACCATGCCGTATTGGTACGAAGAGAATGCTCGAGATCCTCACCAGGATCACGGAAGGCAACGGAACGATGGAAGATCTGGAAGCTCTCCAGACTCTCGCAAACAACGTCAAGACCAATTCCCTCTGCGGTCTGGGTCAGACGGCTCCGAACCCGATCCTTTCCACGATGGCTTCCTTCATGGATGAATACGTCGCACATATCCGTGACAAGAAGTGTCCGGCTCACGTCTGCAAGAACCTGATGTCCTATGTCATCGACAAAGACAAGTGCTTCGGCTGCAAGATGTGTCAGAAGGGCTGTCCGGCAGATGCGATCCATCCGATCGAACCGACCTATGTCGCTCCGGGCAAGAAACTTCCGGCTATGTATATCGATACCAAAGCGTGTGTCAAGTGCGGAGCCTGCATCGCTACTTGTAAGTTCGGTGCGATTTCCAAACAGTAGGAGGGAGAAAGAATGGAATTGCTTAACATCAATATCGAAGGTCATGCATTTCAGGTGGAGAAGGGTCTTACGATCCTGGAAGCAGCCAGAAAATGCGGATTCGAGATCCCTTCCTTATGTACATACAACCACGGTGAATGTTCCCTTGCTTCCTGTCGTGTCTGTCTGGTAGAAGCGCAGGAAGGCAAAGGACCTAAGAGACTGGTCGCATCCTGTGTCTATCCGGTATCGGAAGGCATGAACATCACAATCAGCTCCCCGAAGGCAACGGCTGCCAGAAGAACTTCTGTTGAACTGCTGCTTTCCAACCACAACCGCAACTGTCAGGAATGTGACAAGAACGGTATGTGTGAACTCCTGCATGTCGCAAAGGTGACAGGTGCCAGAGAGAATATGTATCCGGGTGCCAAGACACCGACGACTGTAGATCAGCTGACTCCGTCCATCAAGCGTGATACATCCAAGTGTGTCCTTTGCGGAAGATGTATCGCCAGATGTGAAAAGGCTCACGGACTTTCCGTCCTCGGCTTTGAAAGACGTGGATTCAACACGATCGTCGCACCGGCAGAGAACAGATCCTTCAAGGATTCTCCGTGTATCCTCTGCGGTCAGTGCACGACTGTCTGTCCGACAGGCGCTCTCATGGAAGTCTCCGAGATCGACAAAGTGGATGCCGCTTTCGCAGCAGGCAAGCACGTCGTCGTTCAGGTCGCTCCGGCTGTCAGAGCTGCCTTAGGCGAAGAATTCGGCTGCAAGATCGGTACTCCGGTAACCGGCAAGATGATCGCCGCATTGAAGCGTCTGGGCTTCGAAAAGTGCTATGACGTCAACTTCGGTGCTGACCTGACCATCATGGAAGAAGGTACCGAACTGCTTCACAGACTGACCGAAGGCGGCGTTCTGCCGATGATCACATCCTGTTCACCGGGCTGGGTCAACTACGCAGAATACTACTACGGAGATCTGTTAGACCATCTTTCATCCTGCAAGTCTCCTCATCAGATGCAGGGTGCTATCATCAAGTCCTACTGGACAAAACAGAAGGGTTATGATCCGAAAGACGTATTCGTCGTATCCGTCATGCCTTGTACTGCCAAGAAGTTCGAAAAGGACCGTCCGGAAATGGCCAACGAAAACGGCAAGGACGTCGATGCTGTCCTGACGACGAGAGAACTCGCGAAACTGATCAAGAGATCCGGTATCAACTTCAGCAAGCTGCCGGAGGAAGACTGGGATCAGGATATCATGGGTGAATACTCCGGTGCAGGTGTCATCTTCGGTGTCACCGGCGGTGTCATGGAAGCTGCATTACGTACTGTCTACTACAAGCTGACCGGTTCCGAATACGGCAAGATCGAATTTACTGAAGTCAGAGGCAACGATGCAGGTATCCGTGAAGCAAGCATCGATATCAACGGTACAGTCGTCAACGTCGCGATCGCTTCCGGCATGAGATCCGCAAAGGTCCTGCTGGACGAGATCAGAGAAGGCAAATCCAAGTATCAGTTCATCGAGATCATGGGTTGCCCGGGCGGATGCATCAACGGCGGCGGCCAGCCATATGTCAAGCCGGTCTTCCTGCCGAACGAAGACGACGACATCCTCGATACCTACAAGGCAAAGAGAGCGAATGCGCTGTACTCCGAAGACGAGAGACAGGTCATCCGTCAGTCCCACAACAATACACAGATCCAGGAACTGTATTCCAAGTTCCTCGGCGAACCGAATTCCCATCTCGCACACGAACTGTTGCATACCACTTACAACAAGAACCGCGAGAGATTCGACTGATCTGTTAAAGCCCCGAAAGGGGCTTTTTTCATGCGATAATAGAGATATGAACTACTATGATGAACTGATCGGTCAGATCGATGAACTGATCGAAAACGGGGAAGACAGAGAAGCGGAACGTCTGATCCGCAATGAACTGTCGATGCCCTATGTACCGAGAGATATCGAAGAGAAACTGAACGGTCTTCTTCACGACCTCATACAGAAAAACAGTCTTCCCGCATCTTTATCCATGGAACAGATCGAGGAATACCTCTTTCAGGACGACCTTCATCAGCTGATGGCGGTGAGTCAGCTTGCCGACCGCAATCTGAGAAACTGTATCGATCTCTGTGACCGTTATCTGAAAAGCGATGGAAATCCCAATGCGAAAGCCTATCTGCTTCTTTCACTTATCTTTCAGGAGATCGATGCGGATCTTGTATTAAAACGAGGTGAGGAACAGATCCCGTTCAATCCTTCGGAACTGATCCCTCCGGAGAACAGTGAAGGATATCGGATCTGTCATGAGATCCTGAGCGAACGTTTCCTCAAGGAACCGTCGATGCTGAAACTGGCGGAAGAGCTCCTATACAAGGAAGCGCTTCTTGCTCTGCCGCATCTGATCGATGGCAAAGAGGGAAAGGACCTCGCTTTAAAGATCGCTTCGTATCTCGAAAAAGCCTTTGAATAGTGCTAAAAATGTGCTTGCGGAGGGCTTTTATATAGAAATATTAAAGTATAAATGTTAAAATGATTAGGACTTGAAGGAGTAATGAATATGTCTGAATATAAAAAGATCGAAAACGCAAAAGCTGAACTGACCTGCACCCTGGAAGGGGAAGAATGGAAGAAGGCCCAGGAAACAGCTTTCCGTAAACTCGCTGCCAAGGTCGAGATCAAGGGCTTCCGCAAGGGACAGGCTCCGAGACATCTGACCGAGAAATACGTCAATCACAATGAAGTCCTGCTCGATGCAGCGGAAGCACTCGCTCAGGAAGCTCTGAATAAGGCGGTCGATGAACACAACGTCACTCTGATCGACAGACCGTCGCTCAAAGTCGATGAGATGACAGATGAGAAGTGTGTCCTGACCTTTGACTGTCCGGTCTATCCGGATGTCACCCTCGGTGACTACAAGAACCTGGGATACAAGGTCGAAGAAGTAAAGATCGAAGACAAGGAAGTCGACGATCAGATCGCTGATCTGCTGAACAGGAAGGCTGACCTCGAACTCAAGGAAGACGGTGAAGTGGAAGACGGCGATACGACCGTGATCGATTTCGAAGGATTCCTCGACGGTGTCGCATTCGAAGGCGGAAAAGGAGAGAACTATGACCTGGTGATCGGTTCTCATTCCTTCATCCCGGGCTTTGAGGAACAGCTGATCGGCATGAAAGCAGAAGAGACGAAGGACATCAACGTCACTTTCCCGGAAGACTACCATGCATCAGACCTCAAGGGCAAGGAAGCTGTATTTAAGGTAACGGTACACGAGATCAAGAAGAAGGTCCTGCCGGAACTCAACGATGAATTCGTCACAGAACAGAAGATCGAAAACGTCAATACCGTTGAAGAATTAAGAAACTATACGAAAGAGAATCTCTCTAAGCGCAAGGAAAGCGAAGCTCTGAATAAGGCTGAGAACGACCTGATGGACAAGCTGGTCGAGATCACCGAAAGCGAGATCCCGGAAGTCATGGTCAATTCCGAACTCGATATGATGGTCCAGAACTATGAACAGCGTATGATGCAGCAGGGCCTGTCACTGAAACAGTTCCTGGACATCACGAAGCAGTCCATGGACGATCTGCGCAATTCCATGAAGGAAGATGCAGTCAAGCGTCTGAAGATCAATCTGGCATTGGATGAGATCGCGAAGAAAGAGAACGTCGAAGTCCTCGAAGAAGATCTGAATGCGGAATATCAGAAGATGGCTGATATGTACGGAATGGATGTCGAAGAAGTGAAGAAGTACGTTCCGGACAGCACCCTGAAAGATGACCTCAGGCTTCAGAAAGCGCTGGATCTGCTGAAGAAATAAATCAAAGAGAGACGGCAGTCTCTCTTATTCATAAACAGGAGGTAAATCATATGAGCACCTATTACTATCCTCTGTTATGTACCAGAGGCGCAGTGATCTTCCCGATGCAGGATCTGGCTGTCGAAGTAGGCAGACAGGTCTCTATCGACGCAGTCAACTACGCAAATTCCTATGTCACGAATATCGTGATCGTTTCCCAGAAGGACCTTACGGTCGATGCACCGGGACCGGACGATGTATACAATGTCGGTACGATCTGCCGCATCAAGACTTCCAGGGAAAGAGACGATCATCTGAAAGTCATCTTCTCCGGTATCAGCAGATGCCGTATCACGAAACACTTCCTGAAAGAAGGAGTGAACTTCGTCGAAGTGGAAGAATTCCCGGATGAAGTGGAAGATGAAGCTGAGATCGAGACTCTCACCAAGAAGGCTCTGGCGGAATTCAACGTCATCGCCCAGAAATACAACAGGCCGGGTTTCCCGATCCGTCAGCTGACGAATTTTGATGTTGCACTGGCTTCCGTGCTGGTCGATACCTTTGCTCAGATCTATATCCAGAATATCGAAGAGAAACAGCTCTTCCTGGAAGAAGAGAACGTCAACAAGCGTCTGAACATGATGCTGAACCATATTGAAAAAGAAAGAAATATGGACATGATCGAACAGGAGATCAATGAGAAGGTCAAGGAAAGCATCGAGGACGGTCAGAGGGACTACTATCTGAGAGAAAAGCTGAAGGCCATCAAGGATGAGCTCGGCGGAGCGGATGCGGGTTCCGATATCGACGATCTCAGAGAACGGGTCGAGAAAGAACCGTATCCGGAGAACGTCAAGGAAAAGGCCCGTGAAGAATTCAAGAGATACGATATGCTGCCGCCTTCTACCGGTGAGACCGGAGTCATCCGGACTTACCTGGAATGGCTGTTGAACGTTCCTTGGTATCAGAAATCCGAAGACAATGAGAATCTGGAAGACGCATCCCGTATCCTGGATGAAGACCATTACGGTCTGACCAAAGTCAAGGAAAGGATCCTGGAATATCTGGCTGTCAAACAGATGACCAATTCCCTGAAATCACCGATCATCTGTCTGGTCGGTCCTCCGGGAGTTGGTAAGACTTCCTTGGCGAAATCGGTCGCCAGAGCGCTCGACAGACGCTTCGTGAAGATCTCCTTAGGCGGAGTGCGCGATGAAGCAGAGATCCGCGGTCACCGCAGGACCTACCTCGGTGCACTTCCGGGCAGGATCATCCAGGGTATGAAACGGGCAGGGACTCTGAATCCGGTCTTCCTGATCGATGAGATCGACAAGATGGCCTCCGACTACAAGGGCGATCCTTCCAGTGCGATGCTGGAAGTGCTGGACCCGGAACAGAATTCCCAGTTCTCCGATCACTATCTGGAAGAACCTTACGATCTTTCCGATGTCCTGTTCATCTGTACCGCAAACTACAGAGACAACATCCCGCCTGCACTGCTGGACCGTCTCGAGATCATCGAACTGTCCAGTTACACGGAATTCGAAAAACTCAATATCGCCAAGAACCATCTGATCCGCAAACAGGTCGAACTCAACGGTCTGAAGAACTCGCAGATCTCGATCGGTGACGATATGCTTCTGTATCTGATCCGCCATTATACGAGGGAAGCGGGTGTCAGACAGCTGGAAAGAGTCATCGGTACACTGTGCCGCAAGAGCGTCCTGGCCATCCTGAAGGAAAAGAAACGTTCCGTGAAGATCACCAAGAAACTGATCAATACTTGGCTGGGCCATGAGATCTTCGATTACGGTACGAAAGAGAAACACGATCAGATCGGTGTCGTGACCGGTCTGGCCTATACATCCTTCGGCGGCGATATCCTGCCGGTCGAAGTCAACTATTTCGAAGGAAAGGGGAATCTGATCGTGACCGGTCAGCTGGGCGATGTCATGGTGGAATCCACGAAGATCGCCCTCGACTTCATCAAGGCGAACGCCAAGAAATACGGGATCCCAATCGAATTTTTCGAGAAACACGATATCCATATCCACGTACCGGAAGGTGCCGTACCGAAAGACGGTCCGTCAGCCGGTGTGACGATCACGACTGCGATCGTCTCCGCTTTGACTCATAAAGCCGTCAAGAAGGAACTGGCCATGACCGGTGAAGTCACGCTAAGAGGCAATGTGCTTCCGATCGGCGGACTGAAAGAGAAATCTCTGGCAGCTCATCGCAGCGGCATCCATACCATCATCATCCCGAAGGGGAACCTGAAGGATCTCGATGATATCCCGGATACCGTCAAGAACGACGTGAAATACATTCCGGTCGAGAAGGTGGATCAGGTGATCCACGAGGCTTTGGTCAATGCCTAGCTTTCTCAAGAGCGCAAAAAGCGGAAAGGACTTCCCTCAGACGACGAGGGAAGTCGTTTTCGTAGGTCGAAGCAATGTCGGGAAGTCATCGCTTTTGAACTGCCTCTACAAGAAAGGTCTGGCCTATACCGGAAAGACGCCGGGGAAGACCAGACTGATCAATTTCTTCGATATCGACGGAAGATATACTGCAGTAGACGTTCCGGGGTATGGCTTTGCGAGGAGATCCAAACAGGAAGCGGTCGAATTCGCGAATATGATGGATGATTATTTCTCACGCAAAGACAAGATCGCTCTATGCGTCATGATCGTGGATTCCCGGATCGGTCTGACGGAAGACGATGAAGACATGAAGAGCTATCTGGAAGAGAAGAAGATCCCTTATGTGGTCGCTGCCAACAAGATCGACAAGCTCTCCAACAATCAGCTCTTTAAAAATAAACGTATGTTTTTTAATGGAATAGACAATATCGTCTATCTCTCTGCGGAAAAGAGGACGAACATCGAAAAACTGAATGAAGTCATCGAAGAAACGCTCAGATGATGTTTGCCATAGAAGGACTTTTCCTTTATAATTGAATCGACGCTGATAGGAAGAAAGTAGTCATAGCGGAAACATAGAGATATAAGGGTCGGTGGAACTTATACTGGTTATGATGAAAATGTTGTCCTGGAGTCTGTCGTAAGACACGTATCGCTTGCGTTAAAAGCCAGAGTGAAAAGATAAGGTGGTACCGCGCCATAGCGCCCTTGTGCCATCTTTTTATTTATCAGAGGAGGAAGAATATGCTGGAAAACAAATACGATCCCAAAAAAGTAGAAGAAGGGAAATATCAGGAATGGCTCGACCATCATTACTTTGAATGCGGAGACATGTCCAAGAAGCCGTACTGTATCGTCATCCCGCCGCCAAACGTCACCGGAAAGCTACACTTAGGTCATGCGATGGACAATACGATCCAGGATCTTCTTTCTCGTTACAACCGACTGAAAGGTTACGATGTCCTCTGGGTCCCGGGAATGGACCATGCGGGTATCGCGACACAGGCCAAGGTCGATGAAAGACTGAAGAAACAGGGACTTTCCCGTTACGATCTGGGAAGAGAGAAGTTCCTGGAGAAGGCCTGGGAATGGAAACACGAATATTCCGATTTCATCCGCTCTCAGTGGGCGAAACTGGGCAACTCCACGGATTATCGCAAGGAGCGCTTCACGCTGGATGAAGGTCTTTCCAAGGCTGTCGCCGAAGTCTTCGTGACCTACTACAAGGAAGGCCTGATCTACCAGGGACAGAGAGTCATCAACTGGGATCCGCAGGCCAAGACCGCTTTGAGCAATATCGAAGTCATCCATAAGGATGTAAAGGCGTATATGTATTATATCCGCTATCATATCGTCGGTTCCGACGAGACTTTTGATGTTGCGACGACCAGACCGGAAACGATGTTCGGAGATGTTTGCATCGTCGTTAACCCGAACGATGAAAAGGTGAATCACCTGATCGGCAAGAAGGCGATCAACCCGGCAAACGGAGACGAACTGCCGATCATCGGAGATGAATATATCGAGATCGGCTTCGGTACGGGCATCATGAAATGTACCCCGGCTCACGATCCGAACGACTACCAGATCGCTCTGAGACATCATCTGGATATGCCTTTATGCATGAACGAAGACGGAACGATGAATGAACTGTGCGGTGAATTCAACGGTCTGGACCGTTTTGAATGCCGTGAGAAGCTCCTTGAGAAATACAAAAAGGAAGGAGCTTTCGTAAAAGCTGAAGAGATCGTCCACTCCGTAGGACATTCCGAACGTACAGGTGTCATGGTCGAACCTTATCTGTCCAAGCAGTGGTTCGTTAAAATGAAACCTTTGGCTGACGATGTCCTGAAGGCACAGGAGCACGAAGAAAGCAAGATCCATTTCTATCCGAAACGGTTCGAAAAGACCTTCGTACAGTGGCTGGAAAACATCGAAGACTGGTGCATTTCCCGTCAGCTGTGGTGGGGACACAGGATCCCGGTCTGGTACCATAAGGAAACAGGTGAGATCTATTGCGAAGTGGAACCGCCGAAGGACATCGAAAACTGGGTCCAGGATGAAGATGTTCTGGATACCTGGTTCTCCAGCGCCCTCTGGCCGTTCAGTACCCTGGGCTGGCCGGAACAGACT
>CADCRE010000103.1 GCA_902803785.1 uncultured Erysipelotrichaceae bacterium | reverse complement strand
TCAGAAACGGCGATAATGAAAAGACTAAATTCGTCTATACCAATCCGGAAACGGGTGAGGAAGAAGAATATGTCCTGGCCTACAATGCGGCTGACTCCCGTTGGGTCGTGAAGAGGATGAAGGAAGAATATGTCTATGACCTCTATAAGGCTCCGAGCAAGGCACACTGGCTCGGTACCGACGGTAATGGTATGGATATGCTGACAAGGCTGATGTACGGTGGCAGAGTCTCTCTGGTCATTGGCTTCATCGTCGTCTTCCTGGAGATCGGCCTCGGTGTCATCATCGGCGGTATCTCCGGTTTCTTCGGCGGATGGGTCGACTTCCTGATCATGAGGATCTGTGAAGTCATGTTCTGTATCCCGTCAACTCCGTTACTGATCATCATCGGTGCTGCAATGGACGCTCTCGGCGTCGATCCGACGCTCCGAATGATCTATCTGATGCTGATCCTGGGCTTCTTGGGATGGCCTGGTATCGCACATATGGTGAGAGGCCAGATCCTTTCTTTGCGTGAACAGGAATTCATGACGGCTGCAGAAGCGACCGGTCTGAGCACCAGCAGAAGGATCTTCAAGCACCTTGTCCCGAATGTCATTCCTCAGCTGATCGTTACCGGAACCATGGGTCTGGGCAGTGCTATCCTGACCGAAGCGACTCTGTCCTTCCTCGGTCTCGGTGTCCGATTCCCGTTTGCTTCCTGGGGCAATATCATCAACGGTGTCAATGATACTTACGTTTTGACGACTTATCTGTGGGTATGGATCCCGGCCGGTGTCTGTATCCTGCTTACAGTTCTGGCATTTAACTTAGTGGGCGATGGTCTCAGAGATGCCTTTGACCCTAGAATGAAGAGATAGGAGAAACGGTTATGGCAAAAAAGAAAGCTGAAGGTTATCTCTCTTCCAAGGATTCAAGAAGGATCAGCAGAGAGAACCGTAAAATCACCAACGAATTAGAAAAGAAATACCGTCGTAAGAACGTTCCTGAGTCTGAATATCTGACGACGATGAAAGATCCGAACAACGTTCTGGAGATCGAAAATCTTCATACATATTTCTTCACGGATGTAGGTACTTCGAAAGCGGTCGACGGTGTCAGTTTCGATGTTCCGATCGGCAAGACCGTCGGTGTCGTCGGCGAATCCGGTTGCGGCAAGTCCGTCACCAGCCTTTCGATCATGCAGCTTCTGCAGAGACCGCAGGGCCAGATCGTCGACGGTGAGATCCGCTTCAACCTGGGTGAAAGATCGATCGATATCGCAAAAGCTCCGATTGGCATCATGCAGGAGATCCGCGGCAATGAGATCTCCATGATCTTCCAGGAACCGATGACTTCTCTGAACCCGGTCTTCAGGATCGGTGCTCAGTTGGAAGAGGTCCTTGAACTGAAAGACAAGGAATTAAAGACTCCGGAAGACAGAAAGAAGAGAACGATCGAACTTCTCGAACTGGTCGGTATCGCCAATGCGGAAGGTGTCTACAGCATGTATCCGCATGAACTTTCCGGCGGTATGAGACAGAGAGTCATGATCGCAATGGCTTTGAGTTGCAACCCGAAACTCGTCATCGCCGATGAACCTACAACTGCACTGGATGTTACCATTCAGGCACAGATCCTGGACCTTCTGAGACAATTGAAGGACAAGGTCAATTCCAGTATCATGCTGATCACGCATGACCTCGGTGTCATCGCTGAAATGGCTGACTATGTCGTCGTCATGTATGCCGGCAGGATCGTCGAAAAGGGTACAGCGGAAGAGATCTTCGCTCATCCGGCTCATCCTTATACGATCGGTCTGATGGCTTCCAAGCCTGTCGTCGGCAGGAAGGTCAAGGAACTTTACTCCATCCCGGGCAAGGTACCAAACCCTGTCAACATGCCGAATTACTGCTATTTCCGCGACAGATGCGAAAAACGTCTCGGCAGATGTGACGGTGAGTATCCGCATGAGATCTCTCTGTCCCCGACACATAAAGTCGTCTGTTACAGATATTACAATGACGGAAAGGAGAATAGCTGATGTCAGAAGTGGTTGAAAACAAGAAGAATGAAACTG
>CADCRE010000102.1 GCA_902803785.1 uncultured Erysipelotrichaceae bacterium | reverse complement strand
GGCAGGATTCCATCGATTTTGAAAAAGTGAAGGAAGCCGGCTGTGAATTCGTCATGATGAGACTGGGCTTCTCTCATGGAGATAAACTCACATTGGATAAGGAATTCAAGGAAAACATCCGGAAAGCCAAGGAAGCGGGACTTCCGGTCGGCATCTATCTCTTCAGCTATCAGAACAACGAAGAAGACCTCAGAAAAGTACTGGATCTCCTGTTTGAAGAACTGGGAGATACGCCGTTGGAATTACCGATCGTGTTCGACTGGGAAGATTTCTGGGACTTCCAGGACTATCAGATGAGCTTCCAGGAACTCAACCACCTCTATGAAGTATTCGAAGAGGTCGTGAAAGAACACGGCTATGAAAGCATGCTGTACAGCAGCAAGTACTACCTCCAGGAAGTCTGGACCGACAATGACGAACATCCGATCTGGCTGGCTCAGTATACCGACTGGCCAAGCTATAAGGGAAAGTATCAGATCTGGCAACTGACCGATTCCGGACTGATCGACGGGATCGATACTTTCGTAGATCTGGATATCCTGTTTGATGCAGAGTGATACAGGATGCAATAAACAAGTCTGCGATCATTTACAATCCGAATCCGGAACGATATAATAAAATTACCCGATGGGTAATTTTATTTAGAGGTTTATTGTTGAATATTAAGTATCTGAACAGAAAAGTAGAAAAACAATGTACGGATCTGAAAGAAGCGAAAAAGCTCTTCGGCGGAAACGAAAAAATGGCAATAAGCCTGTTCTCAAGAATAAACGCAATCGAACAGGCGCCCATACTGAAAGATATCATTTTCTTGCCGAACTTTCGTTTTCACAGTCTCAGAGGAAAGCTTGACGGTATGTTTTCGATCGACGTCAAGACGAAGAAAGACAAGTGGAGACTGATATTGCGTCCTTTGGATGATGATGAAGAGATATTTGATCCGTGCAACATAGACGAGATCGCAGATACGGTTACGATCGTAGAGATCAGGGAGGTGAGTCCGCATTATGAGTAACATGAAAAAATACAACGAAAAGATAGCGTTTCATCCGGGTTACTATGTGAAAGAGATCGTGGATGAGAGCGGTCTTACTCAGGAAGACTTCGCAAAGAGACTCGGAACGACTCCGAAGAATCTGAGTGTTCTGATCAACGGCGATCAGAGCCTTTCGATCGATATGGCCGCGAAACTGTCCAGGATGCTTGGGACTTCGATCACTTTCTGGCTGAATCTGCAAAAGGAATATGATGAAAAGATCGCTGAATTCCAGTCCCAAGAAGAACTGATCCGAGAAAAAGAGACTTTTAAACTGATCAGTTACAGATACTTCGTGGACAATTTCGGTCTCCCTGATATTTCCAGAAAGACTGACCTTCAGATCAAATACCTTCGGGAGTTTCTGAACATTTCGTCATTAAAAGTCCTCGAAGAGAAGAACCTTATGGTGGATTTCAGAAGTGATGCCGGTGAATTGAGCAGATCCAATATCGTCAACGCCAATGCGATGATCCAGATCGCGATCAATGTCGCTTTGAAAGCCGATGCACCGAAATTCAACAGAACGCAATTTGAGAAAGCAGTGGCTTTTGCGCTGACACAGACAAGGAACCATGACGGGTTTTTGTTTGAAATCAAAGAAGCCTTCCGAAAAGCAGGTGTCATTCTGGTCGTCCTGCCAAATCTGAAGAATTCAGGCGTCAATGGAGCGACTAAAAAAGTTGGTGACAAAGTAGTCTTGATGGTCAATGACCGCAGGCATTATTCTGATACATTCTGGTTCACCCTGTTCCATGAGATCGGGCATATCATGAACAAAGATTACGGTATTTCGATGGAAGGAAAAACAGAAGACTTGGCAGATCTGTATGCGATGGATAAACTGATCCCTGCAGACAGTTATGATCGATTTCTTGCGAAAGGGTATTTTGACGAAAGAACGATCTCTGAATTTGCGGTATCGATAGACCGTGACCCTGGGATCGTGTTGGGAAGACTGATGAAAGACGGCTACATATCTCACGGAAACAAATACCTTTCAAACAAGCTTCGCCATACATACACAGTCGTTCCTGAAATGATCCACTGAATATAATACTTCCGGAATACCTGATTATCGAAAAAGCACTCGGAAGAGTGCTTTTTATATACAAACACATGACCAGATTAGCGACAGTTTATGCACCTTTTTTCTTGCTGTTCTCATCCCTGTCGCCTTTGGCCTGCCTGTTGTAAGCTTTACTGGCCATCGCATGGAATTTGTGCAGGTCTCCGGCAAGTGATTTCGGAGAAATGACCATGGCATTCCTTCCGAAACGGGAGAAATACTGGTACGCCTGCTGGATCGAGCACTCAAAATAATACCTGTCTCCTTCGACTTTTATGTATTGCGGTCTGTGAAGATACATGCTGCGGTACATCTTCTTTCCTCGTTCGGTAAGTTCGACGACGATCTCGTTCGTCGGATTGCTGACCTCATAGGAGAATTGAGGACCGTATACGGTCATTTTTTCAAATATCGAAATATTCCTTTCGGTAAACTGTCGAGGTTCATTGAGCACTGTAACGTTTCTGATCCTGCCCATTCGGAAGCTGAAAGGGAAGCTGTTATAGTCTGCCAACAGATAATTGAAAAGTTCTTCCTTGGAATTGCAGATGGAATACGGAGAGGCGATATGAGGACTGTTTTTGTTCGTAGTGATGAAATAGATCTTCCTGTCGTTCTGGATCGCCTGTTCGATCAGATCGAAATTGCTTTTGAAGATGATCCTTTCCCGCCTGTCCTGAGGGAGAAGGGAATAGGATGCAAACATGTTCCTGAAATAGGCGGACAGCGTCATATTGCGGATATAGTAGCTCTCGATAAAATCGATCGTAGCAGACGATCTTGCGGTCGGTTTCATGTATATCGTAATGTCCGATCTCTGATCGTCGAGCTGGAAATTCATCGTATCGGTGAATCTGACGATCTGTGCAGAGACCTCATTGCCCAGAGCTTCGGAACAGCCGGTATTGCTCAGCACGGTCTCCTGGATAAAACCGAACAACTTGCTCTGCCTCTCCTGGTATTGCTCATAGTAGTTCATGATCAGCGTATTGTAGAACTCGTTCTTGTTTAAAGAACCGTCTTTTTTGAATATCTCAAAACGTTCCATATCTTTCAGAAGGATATCGTTTACACTTTTCGGGATATAGATCTTGATCTTTTCTTCCATGTTGCATGTCCTCTATACTTATATGGTACACCAACGGTGGGCATAAATTATACAGATTAGTGCCATTATAATGTTAAATTGCAGTATTTTCGGTGGGCAAAGTATTTTTTTAATGTGAGAATTGTCGCAATGAAATGCACTTGCTAAGATGAAGTTGTCGGGAGGGAGGCGAAATTATGATCGTAACGATCATCGTTCCCGACTGATCACCGGAGAAGCGGCAGTTCGGGTTACTTCGTGAATTAGAAGCTGCTTGTCAGTTATGGTTCTGAACATTTGATCCTCTCCGGTCAAGAACACAGATAACGAAGCGGTGATGCGGGTTACTTCGAAGAAGAACAAGCAGTCTCCAAAACTGGTGTAGGGTGCAGGCTCCTTCCCGTCTGGCGAGCAGCCAGGATCAAAGAGCTACTCGCGTCTGATTTCTCGTTATCTTCCAAAAGCAGTTTCAGCGATGCGGTGATCCGGGATTCTTCGAACAGAACTGTATTCGGTGTTTGAGAAATCAGGAAAACGGTCCCTTCTGTTTGGCAAAAGGTCAAAAGTAACGGACTTCTCGGATCTGTGTTCTCGCTGACAGGATCGCGGAGAAGCGGTAGTGATGTTTACATCAGCGAAATTCTTGCCAGGTATGTTCTGACCCGTTCGGTATCAATCCGGAACATCACAAGGATTCTCTCCGCGATCATCAAAAGAAATAAAAAGGGGGTAAACAAGTACGTCTGTCATTACAAATGAGCTAAACAAAAACAAAGCCGGCATCGTAAAAAACTACATGGATGGCGAGTCTTTTACCGTTGATCCTCTTACGACATTAAAAATGGTCTGCGCATCCAGCCTGTTCGGTGAGTCTCAGTATTATCGTGACGGTGTCAATCAAAAAGCATATCTGGTTAAGGATGATCCGTTTGCTTCCTATTTCGTACTGTCAAGGGACGGCAGGGATACCCGTACCTATATGGAGGATATCATCGACGCTTCTTTGAGCTACGATTTCGAGGGCACGATCACTTATGCGGCGGATCTTCGCAATTTCTACAACATCCGTATCAACCCCCAGGTCATCATGGTCAGGGCGGCCCTTCATCCTGATCGCGCAGCCTTCAATCAAAGCCATCCCGGTGTATTTGCGGATATTCAAAGCAAGGTCATGGCCAGGGCTGACGAGCCTTCGACGCAGCTGGCTTACTATCTGCTTTTAAACAACAATGATAAAGCCAAACTGCCTTCTGTATTAAAACGCAGCTGGGCAAACAAGCTTTCTTCCTTAAACAGGTATCAGGTAGCCAAGTATAAAAATGCCGAATTGGGCATGATCGACACGGTACGTATCTGTCACGCCAATTCTGAGGTCATCGACGAGCTGATGCAAAACGGTTCTGTTGAGGTCTCTGAGTCTGAAAAGACCTGGGAGAACCTCAGGTCCGAGGGCAAAAGCTGGCAGGATATCCTTTCCGGTGGTTTCAAAATGCCGCATATGGCTCTGCTGAGGAACCTGCGCGGTATCTTCAGCGAGCTGATTGAGGCCGAGACCAGCCGGGGTTTCGTTACATCGATCCTTGGTTCGCTGGTAGCGGGCGTTGAGCACGGCAAGCAGTTCCCGTATCGTTATTATGTCGCCTACAACATGATCAAAAAGGAGGATATTCCGTTTAAAGTGATGGTCATGGAGGCACTGGAAAAGTGTCTCCAGGTATCTTTCAACAATATGCCTATGCTGAAAGGCAAGGCGATGATCCTCTCGGACAACAGCGGCAGCGCCTGGGGAGCTTTAAAAAGTGAGTACGGTACAGTCAGGGTGGCTGAG
>CADCRE010000101.1 GCA_902803785.1 uncultured Erysipelotrichaceae bacterium | reverse complement strand
GCAGTTGGACATACGCCTGTACATGCACCACAGCCGATACACAGATCACGATCAACTTTTACTGGCATATACAACCCTCCTTCCACAGAATTATTTTAACATGCCTATCCTATGGTTAGTAAACACTAACATTTATCTATTCACGGATAGACAGGGAAAGGAAATCGAGCTGGTCCTGATCGACGGTCGAAGGAGCGTCCGACATCAGACAGTATGCGCTGGCCGTCTTCGGGAAGGCGACGACGTCCTTGATGTTGTCGGTACCGGACAGGATCATGACCAGACGTTCGAGACCGATGCCGACACCGCAGTGCGGAGGTGCACCGTAGTCGAAGGCTTCGATGAAGAATCCGAACTTGTTTCTGATCTGTTCCTTGGTCAGACCTAAGGCGTCGAAGACCTTTGCCTGCATCTCGGAATTGTGGATACGGACGGATCCGGAAAGCAGTTCATAGCCGTTGAGTACGAGGTCGTAGGCTCGGGAGTAACAGTTGGCCTGATCGCTCGTCAGTTTGTCGACATCTTCATCTCTCGGTGCCGTGAACGGATGGTGGGCAGAGACCCAGCGTCCTTCTTCTTCGGAGTATTCATACATCGGGAACTCCGTGATCCACGCAAACGCATATTTATCCTTATCGATGAGTCCGAGCTCTTCTCCCATCTTCTTTCTGAGGGCTCCCAGAGCCGTTTCTGCGACGTTTTTGACGTCTGCGACCAGAAAGACGACATCACCGTTTTCCATGCCCAGAGAGGCTTTTAAGGCTTCTTTCTCTTCGATCGGAAGCGCATTGTTCAAAGAACCGGCGAATTCATTATTGTCATACTTCAGATATGCGAGACCTTTGGCCTTGTAGATCTTGACGAACTCGTTTAATTCATCGAATTTCTTTCTTGAGATATGTCCTGCCGCATTCTTGAATACGACCGCCTTGATGATACCGCCGTTATCCAGTACGTTGCGGAAGACCTGGAATTGAGTATTCTCAAATACGGGAGATACCGTCACCATCTCGTTTCCGAAACGGATATCCGGCTTGTCTGAACCGTAGCGGTCCATCGCATCCACATAGCGGATACGCGGGAAGCTCAGATCGTTCACACCCTTGATCTGCGAGAAGATCGCTCTCATGACCTTTTCCACTTCGGCGAAGATATCTTCTTCATCCGCAAAGGACATCTCCATATCGATCTGGGTGAATTCCGGCTGACGGTCCGCTCTGAGGTCTTCATCACGGAAACATCTGGCGATCTGGAAGTAACGGTCCATTCCGCCGATCATCAGCAGCTGTTTATACTGCTGAGGAGACTGCGGAAGTGCGTAGAACCTTCCCTTGTACAGACGGGACGGCACCAGATAGTCTCTGGCTCCTTCCGGTGTCGACTTGGACAGGATCGGTGTCTCGACTTCCACGAAATCGTCCTTATGGAGCACATCGCGCACGATGGTCGTTACCTTGTCTCTGAGCAGCAGTTTCTCCTTGATCGGATTCCTGCGGATATCCAGATAGCGGTATTTCAGTCTCAGATCTTCCAGGGCATCCGTCTCATCGGCGATGATCATCGGTGTCGTCTTGGCGGTCGAAAGGACCTTGCATTCTTCCGCAAGTACTTCGATCTCCCCTGTCTCCAGTTTCGGGTTCGGCGTCGCCTTCAGAGCGACCGTTCCTCTGACTTCGATGACGTATTCGTTACGTACGTCCTTCACCAGATCCGCATGTGATTCATCGAATGTGATCTGGGTGATGCCGTAACGGTCTCTCAGGTCGATGAAGACGATGGATCCCAGGTTCCTTCTCTTGGCGACCCATCCCGCCAGTCTGACTTTCTTTCCTTCGTCAGTCCTTCTCAATTCTCCGCATGTATGGTCTCTATTCATAATAATCCTCCAACAGCTGGTCCAAACGTTCGACCAGTTCTTCTTTCTTTACGGTTTCCTGTGCCTTGGTCAGGGTATCCTTGATGGCCACGGTATTCTCTTTCTCTTCGTCTTCTCCCAGGATCAGGACGAAACGCGCCTTCTTGCGTTCCGAAGAACGGAACTGCGCCTTCAGGGAACGCCCGTAATAGTCCATCTCCGTCGTGAAACTGTTGTTTCTGACTTCCTCCGCGATCTGCAAGGCATAATCCGGCGTCTTGTTCAGATTGATGACGTAACACTCCAGATCCGGTTCGTATTCTTCGAAGATCCCTTCCGCTTCCGCCAGGATCATCAGACGTTCCACGCCGATCGCAAAGCCGATGCCGCTCATCTGCGGACCGCCCATCTCCTTCACCAGGTCGTCATAGCGTCCTCCGGCGAAGATCGTGGACTGGGAACCGGAAGCCTCATTGGTCGAAACGACCTCGAATACGGTATCCGTATAGTAATCCAGACCTCTCACCAGCTTGTCGTCCACTTCGTAAGGGATCTCCAGGATATCCAGATAGTGTTTCAGATCGTCGAAGTACTTCTGGGATTCCGGGGTCAGTTCCATCTTCGGAGCTTCCGCGATCACCCTGGATCCATGGTCGACCTTGCAGTCGAGGATCCTGAGCGGATTCTTGTTCAGACGGTTCTGGCAGTCCGGGCACAGTTCATCCTTGTGCGGTGTGAAGTATTCGATCAGTTTCTCCTTGTATCTGAGTCTCGATTCACTGTCGCCCAGAGAATTGATCAGGACCTTCACCGACTGAAGTCCCAGAGTCCGGATAAAGGTATATCCCAGTGCGATCACTTCCGCATCGATCAGAGGATCCTTCTGTCCCAGACATTCGATCCCCATCTGGGTGAACTGCCTCTGTCTGCCTTTCTGCGGTCTCTCATGGCGGAACATCTCCTCGATATAGGCCAGCTTGACCGGCAGTTCCGGTCTTGTGTACATCTTGTTTTCCACAAAGGAGCGGATGACACCGGCCGTTCCTTCCGGACGCAGAGTCAAAGAATCCTTTCCGTTCGGTGAGAAGGAATACATCTCCTTGGTCACCATATCGGAAGTATCGTTCTCCTTCTGGAAGACACCTGTATATTCAAAGACCGGCGTCTTGATCTCGGAATATCCGTAGAGGCTCAGGAAATGCCGGAACAGGTCCGCGACCGTATTGAAACGGGCCATATCCTTTTCCAGCAGATCGTAGGTTCCTTTTACTGTCTGATACATATCCTATTTCCTTTCCTTTCGCAGGTTGTAGTAATCCAGTTCTTCCTTCATCTTCTCCGGGATCTCGCGTTCGATTGGGAAGGCGGCAGAGCCGACCATCTGTTCTGCGAAACTTTCGATATAACCGCAGGTGCGGTAGTAGTTCTCTTGCGAGAGATGATCCGTCACGTCTTTCCGCGAATGGATCTGTGCACCGCCTCTCGGCGCGATGCGCGCAAAGGACAGCGACGGGATCCCCTGATCCGCAAACGGCGTCGAATCCGAGGAATAGACTCCCTGCCTGACTTCCAGCGGGAATCCCTTGATCAGAGAATCATAGCGCAGATAGTTCACGAGAGATTCGTTCGCGGTGACGACAGCGATATCCTTTCCGATCGTCACTCCCACCATATCCACGTTGATATTGAGGAGGATCTTTTCGATCTCCTTCTTATGTTTCTTCAGATAGGCCTTCGATCCTAAAAGCCCCTCTTCTTCCGAACCGCACCACAGGAAGCGCACGGTCCTCTTCGGTCTGTGTTCCGCGAAATAACCGAGCAGTTCGAGGATGCAGGCACTTCCGGTCGCATTGTCGTAAGAACCTTTCGAATAGGAGACGGAATCGTAATGGGCGGAGAAGACGATGACTTCTTCCGGTTTTTCAGTTCCCTTGATCTCAGCGATCACGTTGTGGGAATCGGTCTTCGTTTCTTCCTGCTGCAGTGAGACGAATGCCCTCTTCGGCATCTTCTCCAGGATCTGTTCCGCATCCTTCATGCGGCTACAGACAGCCGGGATCTTCGCCAGCGCGTAATGTCTCTCCCTGTATTTATACGGATCAAGATCGACATCCTCCTCATCCAGGTACACGTCTCCCGTGCACAGGATCAAAGCGGCAGGCTTCTTTTCCGCAAGGATCTTGAAGGTCTTATGATCGACCATCTTGGCTGCGATCATACAGATCTTTCCTTTGAGATCGGCGATCTTCGCATCGACTGCCGAAGTCACATAGACGAAATCCCCTTCGACGCCTTGCTTCGGGGTGCTTCCGGACATCCCGACACCGACGAAGTCGACATCGATATCCGGATCATAGAAGTGAAGTTCCGCCTTCCCGATATGACAGGCATCGACCGGAAAAGCTTCCAGTTTTCCTTTGACGCCGAACTTTCCGCATTCGGAAACGATCGTCTTTGCGGCCTTCGTCTCTTCTTTTGAACCGGATGTACGGACATAAGAGATCTTTTCGATCAGTGAGAAGCTGTCATACATGGGAAATCTCCTTTCATAAAAAATAAAACGTCCTGTCTAAGGACGTTCTTCACGCGGTACCACCTTAGTTCACATTTCTGTGCACTCGATACTTTAACGCAGTAACTACGACCTGCTTTCACAGGTATCAAGGAAGTGTCACTCATATCCTTACCCGAAGCCTTTCACCGTTCGCTTCTCGCTATGGAGTTCGGAATACGATCAGTTTCCTTATAGACACACAAATTCTAACATTATTTGACGGCTCTTTCAACCGAGATCACGGAGTTGACCTTGCGCAGGTTCGCCATGATGGTCTCGAGGTGTTCCAGGTCGCTGACCATGAAGGACAGGCTGGTCGTCGCCGTCAGATCCTCATTGTTTACGGCGCTGTTGACCGCCGTCAGATTCGCCTTGTATTGCGCAACGACCGTCACCAGATCGGTCAAAAGATAGGAACGGTCCTTGGAGAAGATCTTGATGGAGGTCTCATACTTGATGTCCGGCTTGTTTTCATCCCATTCAACATCGATCAGACGCTTCGCATCCTGGATGTTCGGACAGTCGCGCCGATGGACCTTGATGCCCTGTCCCTTGGAGACGAAACCGACGATCTCGTCACCGTAGACCGGGGAACAGCACGGAGACAGAGCCAGTTTCATGGAACTGATGCCTTTGACGACGATCCCCGTCTTGGAGATCATCTGGCTCTTTTCCGCATTCCGCTTCGTGATCTTTTCGATATAGTCGAGGTCGACTTCCCTCTTCCCGAATTTCGTCAGCTTTTCGATGACGGCCAGAGGTGTCATCGACTTGCAGCCGATCGCATAGAAAAGGTCGTTCGAATTGGAGAGCTGGAAGCTCCCTGCGACCTTGTCCAGTTTCTTGGTATCGAAGAATTCGTTCACATCCAGATCGTGCTTGCGCAGTTCTTCCTTCAGCAGGTTCTCACCGGCCTTGATGGTCTCTTCCTTGTCTTCCAGCTCCTTTTTCTGGAAGAAGGCCTTGATCTTGTTGCGGGCATGATTGGTCTTGACGAACTTCAGCCAGTCTTCCGACGGCGTCGAATTCTTGTTGGTACGCAGTTCTACGACATCACCGGTCTTCAAAGGCGTATTCAGCGGCACCAATACGCCGTTGACGAGGGCACCGACAGTCTGATTGCCGACTTCCGTATGGATACGGTAGGCAAAGTCGATCGGAGTCGCTCCCGCAGCCAGGTCGACGATACGGCCTCTCGGTGTCATGCAGTAGATGTTCGCATTGAAGATATCATGCGTGATATCGCTCATGTATTTCTTGGCATCGGTATCCGAATTGTCTTCGAAGGCCTTCAGCCAGCGCAGTTCATTCACCAGTTCCTTCTGAGACCTGGTCTTTCCTTCCTTGTAGGACCAGTGCGCCGCAACACCTCGTTCCGCGATCTCATCCATCTCTTCCGTACGGATCTGGACCTCGTAGATCCTTCCGTCCGGTCCGACGATCGTCGTATGCAGAGACTGATAGAGGTTCATCTTCGGCATCGCGATGTAGTCCTTCAGACGTCCCGGGATCGGCCGGTAGACCGCATGGATATAGCCCAGGATCTCGTAACAGTTGGTCTCGGTCTGGGTGATGATACGGATGGCCAGCAGGTCCAGGATCTCATCGAAGCGTTTGTTCTTGGTGACCATCTTCTTGTTGATGGAATACAGGTGTTTGGATCTGCCGAAGATGCGGAATGGGATGTTATGCATCTTCAGGATGATCGAAATATCTTCGATCATGATCTCGATCTGATTGTCACGTTCGGATTTCTTGGATTCGACCAGCTTGGCGATCTCGTGATACTTCTCGTTGTCGAGGTAGTAGAAAGAGAGGTCTTCCAGCTCGTTCTTGATCTCGGCGATACCGAGACGGTGTGCGATCGGCGCATAGACGTCGAGCGTCTCTCTGGCGATCCTCTTCTGTTTATGTTCCGGGAGATACTGAAGGGTCCGCATGTTGTGCAGACGGTCCACCAGTTTCACCAGGATGACTCTGACGTCCTTGGCCATCGCGATCAGGATCTTGCGGTGGTTGACGGCCTGATATTCCTTCTCATCGGTGAACTTCAGATTGGAGATCTTGGTGACGGCTTCGACGATCTCATAGATCTCTTCGTTGAAGTTCTCCAGGAACTCCTCTTTGGAGACATTGCAGTCTTCCAGCACGTCGTGCAGAAGGCCGGCACAGATGGTATTGGGATCCACTTTCAGCTTCGCCAGTTCATAGGCAACGTTCAGGACATGCACAAAATACGGCTCACCGGAGGAGCGTTTCTGGTCCTTGTGTTTTTCCTCTGCGTACGCATAGGCCTTTTCGATCAGTTCGATCGATTCCGGATTGGTGATGTAGGAATCGATCTGATCGAAGAGTTCTTTTTTCGTGGAGATCGTCTTTACCATAATAATTTAAAACCGAAGCAGAGCTTCGATTTATCTCAGTATTTGAGCAGCGTGAAGACGTCGTAGTCCGACAGTCTTTCCCTTCCGCCCAGTGCTTCCAGTTCGATCAGGAAACCGCAGCCGACGACTTCACCGCCAAGCTGTTCGACCATCCTGATGGTGGCCTCTACCGTTCCTCCGGTCGCGAGAAGGTCATCGATGATCAGGACCTTCTGTCCCGGCTTGATCGCATCCGCATGAATATGGAGCTCGTTTGAGCCGTATTCCAGGTCGTATTTGTAGGAGATCGTCTTTCTCGGCAGCTTGCCCGGCTTTCTGACCGGTACGAAACCGATCTTCAGTTCGTGAGCGACAGGACAGCCGAAGATAAAACCTCTCGATTCCGGTCCGGCGACGACTTCCGCACCGATCTTCTTTGCGTAAGCGATCAGTTCTTCACAGGCGGCGTGGAACGCTTCTCCATCGGCCATGAGCGGCGTGATATCGCGGAACAGGATACCCTCACTTGGGAAATCAGGAATCGAAGCAATATAATCCTTGAAGTTCATATCTTCCTCCTTAAATACATTACTCATTATATTAAAACTGTATTAAATCTTCAATTATCAGCGAGAAGCTGCCCTTATGGTAATCGTCCTTCTTCAGTCTTCCCACCATCAGATCGAATTCGCTCTCTTTCATGGACGGATCGAAGCTGATCGCATCCAGCTTCTCTTCCAGGATGAATTTCGGATAGTTTCCGGAGATCAGGAGGCGTTTCTTTATCTGCGGATCTTCTATTCCGATCAAAGGCTCTTCGAATCCCGGACCGAAAGGTCTGAGTCCTTCCAGTTCATCGTACAAGTCCTGACCGATGCGTTCCTGAGACAGGACCAGGACATTCTGGACAGCTTCTTCGTAGATAAACGGATGGGTCTTGATGTATTCGGCCAGCTGTGACAGGTTCTCCTGTTTCAGGGTCACACCGATCGCCTGCGCATGTCCGCCGTAGGCTTCGAAGACCCCTTCCGTCTCCTTCAGATAGGTATAAAGATCGGACCCTTTCGGCGATCTTCCCGATCCCTTCAGGAGCCCTTCCCCTTCGCTCAAGACGATCACCGGTTTACTGAAGCGGTACATCAGTCGGTTCGCGACCAGACCGCAGAGGCCTTCGAAGAACGTCTCCGAATGGATCAGGATCACATCGGAATCCGTACAGGAGAGCCGTTCCGCAACGGAAGCCATCTCTTTCGTGAGCTGTTTCCGGCTGCGGTTGATCTCCTCGATCACCGGCAGATACTTCATGGCCTCATCCGGATCCAGAAGGTATCTCACCACGTGATTGACGTTGAGTCTCGATTCCATCCTTGAGACCGCATTGATCTTGGGGATGACCTGGAACGACAGGTTCTCGAAGGAGGGTTCATTTCTCCCCAGGAGGCCTGAGATCGAAGGGAAATGACCGTGTTTCAGCTTTTTCAGCATTTCCTTCAACAGATAGCGGTTATATCCGAATACGGACACCATATCCGCCAGTGTCGCCAGTCCGCCTAAAACGGTAAAGAGATCGTCTTCTTCGATCGAATTGGCGAGAAGCGCGCAAAGACCTGCGGCACACATGTCTTCATAGGGATGCGGAAACAGATCGGGATGAAGGAAGAGATCGACTTCAGGCGGATCCTGATACTCATGGTGGTCGATCACGACCGTCATGATCCCCGCTTCTCTGGCTTTGTTCAAGGCATCGACGGCTTTCACGCCGTTGTCGACACACATCAGGACATCAAAATGATTGTCGATCGCCGTCTGAACGATCCTTTCATTCAGACCGTAGCCATCCTTGCTGCGGGACGGGATATAGTAGTTGACGCTGATGCCCAGTTTTTCCAGCAGCCGTTTCATGATGGCGGTCGCACAGATCCCGTCACAGTCGTAATCGCCGACAATAAAAAAACGTCTGTCTCTGACAGACAGGATCGCTTCCCTGAATGTTTGGATCAAGGGAAGGTCCGGATCGACCTGAAATCCCGAGACATCCAGTCCGGAAGCGTCGATATGGTTCATTTCACAGATCGCTTCCTTCACATCGTAAGGACAGCGATGATACTGATACTTCATAGCGTATTGATACCGATCAGGAATCCGATGATCGAAAGGACGAACTGAAGCAGATAGAAGGCATAGACGATCTTCGTCTCCTTGTATCCCTTGATCACGAAAGCGTAGTGGATCGGCGTATAGGTAAAGACGCGCTTATGGAAGAGACGGACAGAGACCTGCTGGACGACGACACAGAACATCTCCGCGACGAAGACGCCGCCGATCACGAACAGTGCGATCGTCTTGTCCGTCAGTGAGGCGAGAGAGGAGAACAGTGCGCCCAGAGCCAGCGATCCGGAATCGCCCATGAAGATCTTTGCGGGATGATGGTTGAATACCAGATAGCCGATCAGTCCGGCAGCGATACAGATCAGAAATAAGGACAGATTGGTATCATGGCCGATCAAAGCGAACAGGATGAACGGGATCAGAGCGATCAGAGAAACTCCGGCACACAGTCCGTCCATACCGTCCGTGAAGTTCACCGCATTGGCTTCCGCCATGTATAAGAGGATCATGAACGGAAGGAAGACGAACCACGGGAGTTGGATCCCGACGTTCGTGAACGGGATCGTCACCTGCTGAGGGATGACGTTCCTGAACAGCAGGAAGAGGATCAAGGTATAACAGAATTCCATGATCAGCCTGGTCTTCGGAGACAGTCCGTCGTTGGAATGACTGCGGATGATCAGGGAATCATCGATAAAGCCCACGGAACAGTAGAGAAGATAGGAAAGGATCACGAAGAGGACTCTGCTGTTTCTTAAGACAGGGAAACGGATCAATACCGTGACGATGACCGGAATGATGACGAAAAGAAGGCCGCCCATGATCGGGGTCTTCTCTTTCTTCTTGAATTCTTCCAGTGCATAGTCGGAAGTGACCTGTGAGATATTGCGGTTTTTCAGATAGCGGATAAAGACCGGCATGACCAGGATCATGGCCGCCAGCGTAAAGAGGAATCCGGCTGTAAAAAGTAAATAGATAGAATTCATACTAGATTATTATACATCATTCGGGATCTCCTGCATCCGTTTCCGAAGTTTCCTCCGGGACTTCTTCCG
>CADCRE010000100.1 GCA_902803785.1 uncultured Erysipelotrichaceae bacterium | reverse complement strand
TCTTGATGTGCGTATCGATCGTTCTGTCATCTTCGTAGTAGTCGGTCTCCCATACCGCAGAAAGCAGTTTATCTCTTCCCAGAGCGATGTTTTTATTTTCGACCATATAGATCAGCAG
Source organism: uncultured Erysipelotrichaceae bacterium (assembly GCA_902803785.1). Taxonomy (GTDB): domain Bacteria; phylum Bacillota_I; class Bacilli_A; order Erysipelotrichales; family Erysipelotrichaceae; genus Colivicinus. Next base: position 15,627 of record CADCRE010000100.1, on the reverse strand, counting down.
ATCGAGTTCTTTCGGCGTGAGCGTCACTTTTTCGCCGTCTGCGGTCACGCTGCGACCGTCGACATCGATGGTCAGTCCGTCGAAGACGTATCTTTCGTTCTGACGGACGTTGTAGCGTTCACAGACCGCCTTGATCCTGGCCATCAGTTCCTTCGGAGAGAAGGGCTTCGTCACATAGTCGTCGACGCCCATCTCAAAAGAGAGGAGCTTGTCTTCCTCTTCCTGACGGGCTGACAGCATGATGATCGGTACGTTGCGGATCGCCTTGATCTTCTTGCAGGCGGAAAAACCGTCCAGTTCGGGCATCATGATATCCAGGATGATACAGTCGTAGTTCTCATTGCGGATCATTTCGATCGCTTCCTTGCCGTTGCTGGCCTGATCACAGAGATAATCCGATGCCTTGGCATATTCGGAAACGACTTCACGGATCTTTACTTCATCGTCGACGATCAGTATCTTCATTGCTTGCCTCCTAAATGATCTTCATGTTCCGCACAAGACAGGAACCTTCCCGTTCCGCCTTTCCTTCGAACAGAACGTATTTTCCCTTCACCAGTTCCGACTGATGACGCGCATACAGTTTCGGCATGACGGCCAGAGACAGGGATCCCTTGTCGTCCACCAGATCCACGAAGGCCATCATCTCGTTCTTTTTCGTCTTCAGAGACTTGACCCGCTTGATCAGACCGAAACCGCGGATATTGCCCATACTTACAGATAAATTATACAGGTTATCGGTATCGATGTCGTATTTCTTCTTGACGGCCGTGATCGGATTGAACGTGAAATAGAAACCCAGCACGTTCTTCTCGTTTTCCGCCAGGATCATGTTGTCATCATTGCGTTCTTCGATGATCGGAGCGTCATCGTATTCTTCCATCAGAGACAGTTCTCCCTTGTGCGCATTGGCATACATGATGACGTTGTCCATCGCATGAAGCATCGTATTGCGGCTGTGACGGAACTCATCGAACGCACCCGCATGGATGAGGTTCTCCAGGACGTTGCGTTCTACTCCGCGGTTGCTGAGACGCTTTACCGCATCCACGTAATCCCGGAACGGTCCGTTCTCCTTCCGCTCATCGATGATCTTCTGGGCTGAGATCGATCCGACGTCCTTGCAGATACCGAATGGCATGATGATCGCATCGTCGATGATCTGATAGTTCAGATCCGATCGGTTCAGACTGATCCCTCTCACCTTCTGATGGATACTGAGACATTCGGAGATGTAGTCGTAGGTCTTGCTTTGAGAGCCTGTAACGCCGTTGAGCAGGGCCTTATAGAAATACAGCGGATAGTTCGCCTTCAGATAGGCCAACTGATAGGCCACCAGCGCATAGGCCACGGAATGGGATTTATTGAAACCGTAGTTCGCAAATTCCAGGATCAGGGAATAGACTTCTTCTGCCGTCTGTGCACTGTATCCGTGCTTCAGACAGCCTTCCATGAAATCGGAATTCAGTTTTTCCAGTTCACTGAGCTTCTTCTTGGACATCGCCTTGCGCAGGATATCGGCCTTGCCGTAGGTAAAGCCTGCCATGACTCTGGCGATCTGGATGATCTGTTCCTGATAGACGATGATCCCGTAGGTCTCTTCCAGGATCGGTCTCAGATTCGGATGGATATAGCGGACCGATTCCGGATGAGCCCTGTTTTCCAGGAATGCGGGGATATTCTTCATCGGACCCGGTCGGAACAATGCGATCGTCATTCCAATCTCTTCGAAGGTCTTCGGCTTCATCTTGCGGATCAGGTTGCGCATGCCGGAAGATTCCAATTGAAAGACGCCCAGCACATTGACGCTGTCGATCAGTTCGAAGGTCTTCGGGTCATCGAGCGGGATCGTTCGGATATCGAATTCTTCCGTTTCATTGATGTCCTTGACGATCTCGGAGATGATGCCCAGGTTTCGCAGTCCCAGAAAGTCCATCTTGATGAGTCCAAACTCTTCGAGATGTTCCATCGTGTATTGAGTGGAATCGAGATCCGATTCGATGCGGGTGATGGGAACGACTTCCTTCAAAGGTTTCGAAGACATGACGATCCCTGCCGCATGTGTCGATTCGTGGCGCGGATTGAATTCCAGCTTGCGGGCGATCCGATACAGTTTCCGGTTGCGGGGATCGGCTTCGATGCGCTGACGGAAGAGCGGGATCGTATCATAGGCCTTCTGCAGATCCATATCGGTGACGTTGGGGATCAGCTTGCAGATCGCATCGATCTCCCGATTCTGATAATCCAATGCCCTGCCAACATCGCGCAGGACCTGTTTCGCTTTTAAAGTACCGTAGGTGATGATATGTCCGACGTGTTCTTGTCCATAGCGGTCTCTGACATAGGCGATGACTTCATCCCTTCTGTCATCCGGAAAATCGGTATCGATATCCGGCATGGAGATCCTTTCCGGATTGAGGAAACGTTCAAAGATCAGACCGTAGCGGATCGGATCGATCTCGGTGATGCCCAAACAATAGGAGACCAGAGATCCGGCTGCCGATCCCCTTCCCGGTCCGACCAGGATGCCGTTTTTCTTGGCATAGAGGATGAAATCGTAGACGATCAGAAAATAGTCCTCGAAATGCATCTTGAGGATGACGCTCAGTTCGTATTCCAGTCTCTGTCTGTAGACATCGTCGGTCTTTCCTTTCAGACGGCGGCGCAGTCCCTCTTTGCATAAAGAGACGAGATAGTCACGGGACGGGATGTTGTTCCGGTTCTGATAGTGCGGAAGTGAAGTCTGAAACTCCATCGGGACGTTGCAGCGGGAAGCGATCAGATCGGAATTGATCAGATCGTCACGGTCATAGAGAAGATCGTATTCATCCCTGTTCAGAAGATATCTGCCGCTGTCGAGCGTCACGTTCTCTTCGACCGTCTTCCTGTCCCGGATACATTTCAGGACGTTGTAATCCTGTACGTCGTCGCGATACAGATAATAGGTGCGGTTCAATGCGACAGTCATGATCCCGGTCCCCTTCAGGACTTCCTTCAGTCTCCGGTCTCTTTGCGCATTGATGGCGATATCATGATCGGCCAGGGCGATGATATATTCTCCCAGCACTTCCTTCTGATACTGAAGTATCGGAGCAGGATCGATCCCTCTGTCCAGGATCGAAGTGAGCGGCATATCGTCGGAAAACAGACAGACGATATTGTGAGGAAGGTATTCCTGCAATGTCGAAAGATCTACCGTTTCGCTGTTTCCGGTGCAGATAAAACTGGACAGTTTCATGAGATTGAGGAATCCGTCGTCGTCTCTTGCGTACAGCAGGACGTTATGTTCCATATCCTGAAAGGCGACCGTCACCTCAAGCCCGTAGACCGGATGGATGCCTGCCTTCTCACAGGCCTTGCGAAAGACCATCGCACCTGCCAGGACGTTGCGGTCCGTGATCGCCAGTGAAGTATATCCGTATTTTTTAGCAAGCGAAACGACGCTTTCCACCGAACACATCGAGGAAAGCAGACTGTAAACGCTTCTTATATATAATGGACTGCTCATGCAATAATATTATACCTTTATTGCTTCTCAGGGAGAAACATGTTAGAATGAAATACACCCTGGGGGGGTATATGTATGGAGAAGACATTCGAAGTAAAAGGGATGACCTGTGTCATCTGTAAAGGAAACGTGGAAAAGGCTCTGAAGAACGCCAAAGGAGTCAGTGAATGCAAGGTCAATCTGCTTGAAAACGAAGCGATGGTGACCTTCGATGAGAATGCAGTCACTGAAGAGGAACTGGCCAAGGCTGTCGCCGATGCGGGTTACGAACTGGTCATCCATAAGAAAGACGGTCCCGATACCGCAAAGATCGTCATGTATGTATCAGTGGTGTTAGTTTTCATTCTGATGGTATTCTCGATGGGACATATGTTCGGTCTGCATATCCCGGACTACGGAAGATACGTCCAGTGGATCCTGTGTACGGTCGTCATCGTCCTCAATTCCCATTACTATGTTTCCGGATTCCGTTCCCTGTCTCATCTTTCACCGAACATGGATTCTCTGGTCTCTCTGTCTTCGGCAGTCTCCTATCTCTATTCCCTCTTCGTACTGCTGCGCAACGATCATGAGAACCATCTCTATTTCGAGACGGCGGCCATGGTCTTAGTCATCGTCTCCATCGGAAAATACATCGAAGGCAGCAACAAGAAAAAGGCAGCCAAGACGATCCGCGGTCTGGCGACTCTGATCCCGATGCAGGCAAACCTCCTGGAAGGAGATGAGGTCAGGATCATTCCGATCGACGACCTGAAAAAAGGCGATATCGTCGTGATCCGTCCGGGAGAATCAGTCCCTCAGGACGGGGTCGTGATCTCGGGAACTTCCCAGATCGACGAATCCATGATCACGGGAGAATCGATCCCTCAGAACAAGAATATCGATGACGAGGTCATCGGCGGAACGGTCAATCTCTCAGGCGAGATCCGGGTAAAAGTCAGCCGCAATGCCAATCAGACGACCCTCTCCAAGATCATCTCTTTGACCAAGCAGGCCACCATGTCCAAGATCCCGGTCGAACGTTTTGCGGATACGGTCTCCAATTACTTCGTATTCGCAGTCATCGGTATCTCCTTACTGACCTTTGTCGTATGGATGATCGTCTCTCACGATCTCGAGAAAGCCCTCAATTTCGCCCTTTCCGTCCTGGTCATCTCCTGTCCGTGTGCTCTGGGTCTTGCGACACCGGCGGCCGTCATGGTCGCAACGGGAAATGCCGCAAGAAACGGCGTCCTGATCAAGAATCCGGAGATCCTGGAAGTTGCGGGAAGCCTGAAATACGTCGTTCTGGACAAGACCGGTACACTCACCAAAAACAAGCTGGAAGTCGTCGGGACCCGTCAGTACGATCCGGAATTCATCGAAGTCCTCTCCTCTATGGAACAGTCTTCCACCCATCCGATCGCCAAGGCGATCACGGAGATGTATTCTGACGGAAACATGCGTTTCGATGACATCGAACAGATCTCTGCAGAAGGCCTTGTCGCACATAAAGGAAACGATACCTACTTCGCAGGAAATCGCAAGCTTGCGGAAAGATACGCCAAACCGAATGAAGCAGATATCGAAGAGGCTGCAGCAAACAACTATTCCTTCATCCTCGTCGGGAAAAACGACAGGATCCTGGGCATGGTATGGCTGGCGGATGTCCTGAAAGACACTTCGATCAGTGCGGTCGAATCCCTGAAACAGCGTGGCATCACGCCGATCATGTGTACCGGAGACAACGATCTGACCGCAAAGAATATCGCGGGAAAGCTGAAGATCGACGAATACCTGTCCTCGGTCACACCGCAGGATAAGAACCGGGTCGTATTAGAGAAGAAAGAAAGCGGAAGAGTCGGAATGGTCGGAGACGGCGTCAACGATGCGATCGCATTGTCCAGCGCGGACGTCTCGTTCTCGGTCGCCAACGGTACCGATATCGCCTATGCGACTTCCGATGTCGTCCTGATGACCAATTCCATCCTGGATGTCTCGTTCCTGTACGACCTCGCCCGCAAGACGATGCGTATCATCAAACAGAACCTGTTCTGGGCTCTGTTCTACAATGCGGTGTTCATTCCGGTGGCTGCCGGGGTGTTCTACCGTCCGTTCGGACTGTCGCTGAATCCGATGATCGGAGCTGCGACGATGTCCGTCAGTTCCATATTTGTCTTAAGCAACGCCTTAAGGATCAATACAGTCAAGAAGGAGGAATTCAAAAAGATGAACAAGACCGTTACGATCGATGGTATGATGTGCCAGCACTGCGTCAAGCACGTCACTGACGCTCTGGCCCAGCTCGGTGCCGATGTCACTGTCTCTCTGGAAGACGGAAAAGCCTATCTGAAGGATACGGCTCTGAGCGACAGCCAGATCACCGATGCCGTGGAAGCTGCCGGCTATACCGTCACGAAGATCGAAAATGAGTAAAGATCACGAACTGCTGAAGAAATATCTCAACATCGCCAAAGGACAACTCGAAGGAGTCATCCGGATGATCGATGAAGACCGTTACTGTCTGGATATTTCCGATCAGCTTCTTGCGACCCGTGCCCTGCTGAAAAAGACGAACAATCTGATCCTGAAGAATCACATCGATCACTGCGTGAAGGATGCGATCAAAAACGGTGATGACAGCAAGGTCGACGAAGTCATCAAAGCCCTCGAGAAACAAATCTGAGGGCTTTTGTTTTATAATGGACTTATGAACAGATTACAGACTAGGCCGATCGATGTCGGCGGTGTACAGATAGGCGGTCAGAACAGAGTGGTCATCCAGTCTATGACCAATACCCGCACAAAAGATGTTGAAGCTACCGTAGAACAGATCAGAAGGCTGGAAGAGGCCGGATGCGAGATCATCCGCGTCGCCATCCTGGACATGGAGGACGCCAAAGCCGTCTCCGTGATCCGCAAACAGATCCATATCCCTCTGGTCTGCGATATCCATTTCAATCCGGATTTCGCTTTGGAAGCGATCCGTCAGGGGACGGACAAGATCCGGCTCAATCCCGGAAACATCGAAGATGAAGACAAGGTCAGGGAGATCGTTGAGCTCTGCAAGGAAAGGCATGTGCCGATCCGCATCGGGATCAACGCGGGAAGCCTGAACCGGAAATACAGACATTCCGAAGAAGCCATGATCGAATCCGCAAAGGATCACCTGCGCATCCTGGAAGCAATGGACTTCCATGACGTCTGTCTTTCCTTCAAGTCTTCCGATCCGCTGGAATGCATCAAGGCGTACCGTCTGGCCGCAGAGACCTTCCCCTATCCTCTCCACCTGGGAGTCACGGAAGCGGGAGGCCTTCTGAATTCGACGATCAAATCCTCATTGGCATTGGGAAACCTGCTGCTGGACGGGATCGGAGATACGATACGTATCTCCGTATCGGATGATCCGATCGAAGAGATCAGAGTCGCCCGGAAGCTGCTCAGAGCGTGCGGTCTCAAGAAAGATGTCGCCAATCTGGTCTCCTGTCCGACCTGCGGAAGGATACAGTACGATATGCTTCCGATCGTCAAAGAGATGGAGGAATGGCTGGACAGTATCGACAAGGATGTCACGGTCGCCATCATGGGATGTCCGGTCAACGGTCCTCAGGAGGCATCCAGGGCGGATATCGGAGTCGCAGGCGGAAAGGACAGTGCGGTCCTCTTCAAGAAAGGAAAGATCGTCCGCACCATCCCGCAGGACGAGATCGTCAGTACACTGAAGAAAGAGATCGAAGCATTATAAGAAAAATGGGATCACAATGTGATCCCATTTTGTTGCCTGCAGGTCACATCCCGGATACAGTCATATCCAAGGACGGCAAGGGCAGGAAGAAGGAACGGAAGGAAGATGAGCGCATCCATCTTGAACAGGTTCTTCTTCGTGAAGAGAAGATATGCTTCCTTTGGTACGATCAGGATCAGGATCGCAAGGACGGCGGTACAGGAAACGATCGTCAAGACCAGAAGGAACAGTTCTCTTTTCTGAAGTGACTGCAGATATTCGTTCATCAGCGCAGCATCGAGACAGACAGCCGGAAGGAAGATGTACAGTTCAGGGAAATAGTATGGAATACTCCCGGACAGCAGCGTCACGAAGCACATCGCATACAGGAACATACATACCGTACAGATGCGCCAATAGTTCAGTTCTTTTCGCTGAAACAGAAGATATGTGCACGCAAGCGCAGCAGTGATCGTTCCGATCAGAGCCCGAGAATTCAGGACCAGGCTCCACGCGATCAGGATCAGCCAAGAGTTTTTGAGGATCGTCTTCATCTTTCCTACCTCCTGATCTTATCTTAGATCTTTCTGTATCCCATAGTGTCCAAATATTTGGACACATGTTATAATATCTGTATGAATAAGAAAAGACTTCTGGAACTCATCCGCATCCTGCGCAGACAGACCGATGCCGAGCATAAACTGTCACTTCCCCAGATCATCGAACAGCTGAATGAAGCGGGGATCCGCTCCGTCGACCGCAAGACTCTCTATGATGACCTGCGCATCCTGGAAGAATTCGGGATCAACGTCGAATATGACGGAGCCTATTATCTCAGCGAGTCCCCTTTCTCTCTTTCGGAAGTCAAGATCATCTGCGATTCCCTGAATTCTCTCAAGAATCTCGATGAGCGCTTTTTAAATGAGACCTGCGAGAAGATGTATTCCTTCGTATCTGTCCATGAAGAAAAACTGCTGGAAGAACTGGAATACCGCAGTTCTCACGGAGACAGGAAGTTCCTTCATCGGATGGAAGATGTATTGGAGGCTTTGAGAAGTCACAAGATGCTGGACATCACCCGCAAAGGACGGAAAACGGAACGGATCGCTCCCGTTTTCCTGCACCGTCAGAACGATTTCTACTATCTTTACTATCATTATCCTCAAAGCGAAAAGATCTATCATACCCGTTTCGACAATATCCTGGAGACGGTCCTGCGCGATCAGGACAACGATATCCTCATTCCGAAAGAAATGATCCTCGAAAGGATCGAAGAAAGCACCAACTCCTTCTCTTCCGGAAAGAGCCGGACGATCCGCTTTCAGATCGTGAAGGACAGCGATTATCTGCGCAACCGTCTATTGGACGATTTCCCCAATCTCATCTTCACCAGAGACGGCTTTTCTTTAAAAGCCGATATCAGCGATGCCTTCTTTGCGCGCATCACGTCCTATACCGATCAAATAAAGATCAGCGACAGAGACGTCGCTGATCTGTATGAAATATTTCTGAACAGGATCCTTACCTGTAATCAGTCGCACTGAAGATGAACTTGAACTGATCGATATCGACCTTGAAGTAGTTCATCATATCGCTCACAGTGACCATCTGATAGCCTCTGTTCAGCAGCTCCGGAATGATGGTCTCCAGGGCTTCAGCCGTTTCATCGTAGATATCGTGGAAGATGATGATATCACCGGAATCGATATCTTCGTTCAGGATGCGGTCGACGATCGTCGAAGGATCCATGGACAGCCAGTCTTCGGAATCGATGTCCCAGAGGACAGCTCCGACCGGCTGTGCGTTCAGCACATTGTCGTCGAAAGCACCTTCGACCGGACGGTAGGTCTTTATCTCATAATCCATGAAATCTCTCATGAACTCGATCGGACCGTTGATCGCCCGATAGATCTCATCTGCGGTAGAGAGGTCCGTCAGCGCATAGAGATGCGTCTGGGTATGGGAACCGTACTCGTTTCCGTGGGCGATGGATGTCTTCAACAGGTTATAGACCTGATAATCTGACCAGATATCCCTGTCTTCCAGGTTGTTTCCGATCACATAGAAGGTCGCGTTCGCATCGTATTCATAGAGGGTCTTCAGGATCGCTTCCGTACTGGTGATCCCCGTCTCATACCAGAGCTGCGGTCCGTCATCGAAAGTCAGACAGATCACCGGACGTTCCGGATCGATATATACCGGTCTGCGATAGGTCTCGTTCGGGAAACCGAAATCCATTCCGATCGCCTTCTGGGCATAGCGCAGAGGAATGTAGAGAGTCTTTTCGTAATCCGCAAGGTCGAGGCGCAGATCCTCCCCTTCGATACTGTATGTGATGGAAGAGAAGTCGATACTGTCGAGATCGACACCTTTCAGATATTCCGCATTATAGTACTTATCCGGATCTTCCTTCTTCAGGGTGTAACGCAGATAGTCAAGAACGATCTCCCGATCGTCTTCCTTGATCCCTTCGATCTTCAGGGCATTGTAGCTTTGGTCGACGAAATACTTCAGGTCCTCTCCGTAACTGACCATATAGTAATCACCGTAAGGGACCAGGGAGTAATCGAAGATCCGATCGTCCTTTCTTCCCTTGCAGAGTTCCTTGGCCATTTTCGAGCCGATATCGCCGTTTGGATAAAAGACCAGACAATGCCTCGTCCGATACGATTTCGCATCGCTGTGGATCGATTTCTTGCCTATAAACGCAAAATTGCTGGTGAGCAGCATGATCCCCATCAGCAGTACAGCCGACAGGACTATGATCATCAGACCGGAAGCTCTTATCCTTCTTTTCTTCGTTGTCATCGATTCTATTATAAACTAATTCACAGCGCTTTGACTGCGAATCAAACGGGTGATGAAGTCGATCCCCAGCATGAGGATCACCGCGATCAGAGAATATGCAAAGACCGGGACCATATTCGTCGGATCGGATGCTCGGACTCCCGAGATCACGGAACCCAGACCCGGAGTACTGGCCCCTGTGATCACTTCCGCCATGATCTCGATCTTGAAACAGAGCGAGAAACTGGACGTCATCGCGACGATCAGATACGGCAAGGCCAACGGAAAGCGGATGCGGACATTCTCCTGTATGATCGTCGCTCCGTCGCTTCTGGCCGCATCGATCAGATCGTTCGGTACGCTGCGGATCCCTCCTGCTGCGCCTTCATAGATGATCGGAAATGAGACAAGGATGACTAACAGCATCGGTGCCGCCTTGAATCCCGCAAGGACGATGAACAGATAGATCAGAGAAGCCGTAGGGATGGTCCTTAAAGCGGTGATGAACGGAGCGAGGATATCCCGGATCCGGGGATCGTTTCCCGCCGGGATACCGAACAATAATGCCGATATCACAGAGATCAGGAATCCCGCCAGCATCCTGGAAAACGTGGAAGCGATACAGCGGTAGGTATATCCCCTGCCCAGAAGCTGCAGCGCATAGGAGACTGTCGAAACAGGTCCGGGGAACACCATCGTATCCTCTCCGAGTAAAAGCGAAAAGGCCTGCCACAAGATGATAAGCAGGCCGATCCCGATCAGATAATAGATGTTTTTACTTGAAGTAGATCTCTTCATCGGTCTTTTCGACACCGAAGATACTCAAGAACGCATCGATATCTTCCCTGATGTCGATCGCTCTCTTGAAGCCCAGTCCCATCGCGTTGATCCCGGAAGCGTTCTTCTGTTTGAAGACGTTGACGACGACATCCGGATTGAAACCGTACTGTGCTGTCGCTTCATCCCCGGTGTATACGCTCAGTCCCTGCTTGACCAGTTCCGGATCGTTGATCGCCGCATTGATCGCAGTCTCCAGGTTGGTAAGGAAAGCATCTCCCGTTGCAGCATCGACGCTGTTCTTGAGGAAGACGGCCGCCTGGATCATATCCAGACCGGATTTTTCCTTATAGGCTTCCTGGATATCCAGGTACAGTTTGGCATTCTCGTTCTTCTTCATCGATGCGAACATCGCCGGCTGAGCAACGAAAACGTAGTCAGCCTCCGTACCGTCGGAACACTTTCCGGAAGCCAGAGCCGCAGCTGCCTGCTGGGCATCCGCCTCATAGAACAGATCCGCATCGTAGTCTGCACCGAACAGATAGTGCCAGAGCTTGCTTGGAAGCATGTTTTCATTTCCGAAGAGGACGATCCTGTCTCCCTGGTCCATCGTGTCGTTGTCATCGTTTCCGGTCGAAGCCAGATAGAAGTTTCCGAACGTGATGATGGCTGCGAGCTTGTATTCCGCACCGTTGGCGATCGCCTTGACCCCGCTGGTCAGATCGACCGTCAGCACATCCGGAGAAGCATCTCCCGTCCAGAGAGCGCCGATCGCATCCGCAGTGACACGGGTATAGTTCTCGTTTGCGATCTGATCGTAGAAAGCCAGGACCGGAGCACCCTTCGGTGTTACGATCGTCAGAGAAGACGTATCAACAGCTGTCTGTTCGTCATTCTTCTGTCCCGAACAGGCAGTCAGTGTCAGTAATGTCATCAGAATAATAAGCAGTTTTTTCATTTCTATTTACCTCACAAAAGAGATTATATATAATAAGACCGGATAAATCCGTGATTTAGATCACAGTATGAATACGATCCTGAACACCCTGACATCGGAACAGTTCGAGCACCTGACTTCCCTTCACCTCGGAAAAGGTGAGGTCTTATTTCACGAAAACGACCGCTGCGGCCACATCGGTATCCTTTTGCACGGAGAGATCTCGATCGTATCCTATCTGAGCAACGGAAAAGAGATCATATATAACACGCTGAAAGACGGAGATCTCTTCGGAAACAACCTGATCTTTTCTTCCGATCCCCGCTACAAGGGAGATATCCTCGCATTGAAAGATACGGATCTGTATCTCATCGAACGGAACGTCCTGATCGATCTGCTTCAGGAGAACTCATCTTTCCTTCTGGAATACCTTCGGATCCAGTCCAACCTGGGCAAGTCCCTGAACAACCGGATCCGCCTGCTTTCGATCGATTCCGCAGAAGAACGCCTCCTGTTTTATCTTCATGAGAACCAGGATACCATCCGTTTCACCTCCGTCAGTTCCCTCGCCAGAGACCTGTTTCTGGAACGGGAGACGCTTTCCCGCCTTCTGAGCCGACTGCAGAAGGAAAAAAAGATACTTCGGCAGGGAAAAGTGCTAAAATTGCTATAATAATCATCATAGAAACAAGAGGTAAGAACGATGTATTCATTTGCGAGCGATTATCTGGAAGGAGCGTGCCCGGAAGTTCTGGAAGAACTGGTCCGGACCAACACATTACAGACTCCGGGTTACGGATTGGATCTGTTCTGCGATGCAGCTGCCGATAAGATCCGTTCCGTCATCGAAAAAGAAGATGTCGATGTCCACTTCATCACCGGAGGAACTCCGGCGAACGTATTGGCGATGTGCCTGCTTAGGCCTTATGAAGCTGTCATATGCGTCGATTCCGGTCATATCAACGTTCATGAGACCGGGGCCGTAGAAGCGACCGGACACAAGATCCTGGCCGTTCCGGGAACAGACGGAAAGATCAGTGCACAGGCCATCCGCAGCATCTGCCTGCAGCACACGGACGAACACATGGTCCATCCGAAGATGGTCTTCCTGTCCGAGGCCACTGAATACGGAACGATATACACAAAGAAGGAACTCGAAGAGATCAGGAAAGCCTGCGATGAAAACGGACTCTATCTGTATCTGGACGGAGCGCGGATCGCCAATGCGATGTGTGCGGAAGGAAACGATCTGACACTTTCTGAGATCGCCAGGCTGACAGATATCTTCTATATCGGCGGTACGAAAAACGGCGCACTGCTCGGAGAAGCGATGGTCATCTGCCATCCGGACCTCAAACCGAACTTCCGTTTCCTGATCAAACAGCACTGTTCCATGCTGGCAAAAGGCAGGATCATCGGTGTCCAGTTCAATAAGCTCTTCGAGAACGATTTGTATCTGAAGAATGCCGAGAATGCCAATCGGATGGCTCAGACGATCAAGAAGGCCCTTCTGAAAAACGGATATGAGATGTTTATCGATTCTCCGACCAATCAGATCTTCCCGATCCTCGATGATGCTCTGGTAGAAGAACTGAGAAAAGACTATGAATTCCTGACCTGGTCGAAATACGATGATACGCACACCGTCATCCGCCTGGTCTGTTCCTGGGCGACAAATAAAGAAGCGGTACAGGGATTCTGTGAGAAGATCGAAAGATACACGAGATAAAAAAATAGGACTTCGGTCCTATTTTAATTTGAATGAGATCTGTCCCTTCCCGTCTTCGTAACGTACTCTTGCGATCGCTCCGTTGATCAGAGTCATGGCCGGCCTGGTGTGGCCGATATCCATCTCACAGATATGAGGGATCTTCCCCAATGCCTTATCCGCTGCCTTCACATAGTCCAGTTTCGGATCTTCGATGCCCGGGAAAGCAGGTCTGCCGATCAGGACGGCTTTACAGTTGCGGAACCATCCCGCATGTTTGAACTGCAGAAGTGTCATATAGAAGTCATATGCAGACTGATTGAAGATATCGAGATACCAGATGATCCCGTCATCCTGATATTTGTCGATGAAGCTGTTGGTATGATCGAAGCCGGTCCCGATCAGTTTGGCGATCACTTCGACGCACCCGCCAATCAGTCTTCCTTCGACATCGATCTTTCTGTCGGCGATCCACTTCACATCGTGTGAATAAGTCTTTACATCGTTGATGGTCTCTAAGAAGGTCTGGTAGCGAGAGTAGGAACGCTGCGTGATGAGGTCACCGGATACGATGCGGAAGAAATCCTTCTGCGGTCGTTTCGCCTTCAAAGCAAATCCTGCCCCGTTTCTTCCGTAAAGTGTCGCGATATCCAGTTTTGTCGTTACCGTAAACAGCAGGTTCGTCGGATCCGATGCGCCACACAGCCATTTGGGATCTCTTTCGATGTGACGGAAGTCGACATAAGGCATCATTTCCAGCATGAAATCCCCTCCGGCAGCCGCCAGGACCAGTCTCACTTCAGGATCTCTGATCAGCTCATCCAGCTCCTTCGCTCTCTTCTTCGGTCCGGTACTGCGCGGTGCATCTTTTCGTACCGACGCCGTCTCTTTTACCCGGTATCCGAGCTCTCTCAGTACCTGTTCGGACTCTTCCAGAGCCTCGATCTTGGAGCCGGCACCGGCACTCGGTGCACAGATGCCAACCGTCTGTTCTTTCTCTATGGATTTCGGATATATCATATCTAGAATTATACTAAAAAGTACCCGATTCCATCAAAAAGGTTTGAATAATGGAACAAATCGTTTTAAAATTAAATTGCATATAGTTTTTTGCTAGTAAAGGGGATTTGATGACAGGTAAGGTTAAGTGGTTCAATGCCGCTAAAGGTTATGGCTTTATCACTGGTGATGATGGCAAGGAAGTATTCGTCCATTTCTCCGCAATTCAGGTTGATGGCTATAAGACTTTAGACGAGGGTCAGGCTGTTGAATACGAAGTAAACGACGGCGAAAAAGGTCCTCAGGCATACAATGTAAAGAAGATATAGTTGTCGAGAGAAAAAACAAAAGAACTCAAAGAGTTCTTTTTTTTATGCACAAAAAGGAGACTGTCAGTCCAGTCTCCTTATGATATAGTCTCCGTTTTCCACATCGACTTCGATCTTCCTGGTATCGTAATTCTCCAGAAGATACTTTGCGACCAGGGATTCGATCGCTCTCTGGATATGACGTTTCATCGGCCTTGCGCCGTATGTCTCATCAAAGCCCAGTTCGACGATCTTGTCCATCGCTTTATCGGTCACCGTCAGTTCGACATCGGATTCCTGAAGTCTGTTCTTCAGGATGTTCAGGAACTTTTCGGCTACCTTGCGGATCATCTTCTGATCCAGAGGATGGAAGATGACGATCTCATCGATTCGGTTGATGAATTCCGGTTTGAAGGTCATCTTGACGATCTGTTCATATTCCTTCTTTTTCTTCTCCTCATCCGCTTCGAATGCGTATTCGGATCCGAGGTTGGAAGTCATGATGATGATCGTATTCTTGAAGTCGACGGTAACGCCCTTGGAATCCGTGATCCTGCCGTCATCCAGGATCTGTAAGAGGATGTTGAAGACATCCGGATGCGCCTTCTCGATCTCATCGAGCAGGACGATGGAATAAGGCTTCCTTCGTACGGCTTCCGTCAGCTGACCGCCTTCTTCATAGCCTACATAGCCAGGAGGAGCACCGATCAGTCTGGATACGGAGAACTTCTCCATGTATTCGGACATATCGATCCTGACGATCTTGGATTCATCGTCAAAGAGCTGTTCCGCCAGAGCTTTCGCCACTTCTGTCTTACCGACACCGGTCGGACCCAGGAACAGGAAGGAACCGATCGGACGGTTGGTATCAGAGACCTGAGCCTTCGATCTCAGGATGGC
>CADCRE010000099.1 GCA_902803785.1 uncultured Erysipelotrichaceae bacterium | reverse complement strand
TCCGGAGTACGAGATCACACAGGTCAGAGATCTCCTCATCCACGATGTAGAACATACCCGTATCGGCAGACCGTTGATGAAGAATGTTGTACAGTGCCGGAAGATGTATACCCGCTTCTCTTCTTCGGAACATGTCTTTCTGATCGGTTTCAACGATACGGTACCGGTCATGAAACAGGACACGGATTATCTGAGCGACGATCTGAAGAGGTGTCTGGGCATGGATGTGACGGAAGAAGAGAACCGCAGAATCCGGGAAGACACGAAAGCCTATCTTTCTCAGATCGATCATCTGTATCTCTCTTACAGTGAAAGGAGTCCGTTCAAGACCTATAATTTGAACGAACTGTTTTCTGAGGAAGACGTCACAAGGGTCCATCCTGAGATCGATCACTCTCATTCCCATGCGGTGAACTCCCTGCGCTATGCGTATATGCAGGACCGCTTTGCCCGCTACAGTATCCAGGACGAACAGATCCCGCTGATGTATAAGACCTACGGGGATAACGATTATTCCGTCTACGACAACAGATTCAAGGGACTCAGGCCGGATCAGCTCGATGAGATCCGCAGCGTGACCCTTTCCTACTCTTCCATGGATGAGTTCTATCTCTGCAGTTTCCGTTACTATCTGAACCACATCCTCACCCTGAGTGACTATGAGGACACCTTCTATACTCTGACCGGAACGCTCTGTCATGAGGTGCTCAAGGATCTGTATCAGCAGGAGGATTTCGATTTCGAACGTTCCTGGGCAAAACACTGCGATCAGATCGCGACGAACGGACAGGAAGCTTTCTTCCTGGAAAAACTGAAGGAAGAACTGCGGGAGGACGTCGAGGTCCTGAAAAGACAGGAAGAAGACAGCCTGCTTCATGATCATATGTGTGAACGGAAATTTGAAACGGAAGTGGATGAACGGATCCGTTTCAAGGGACTCATCGATAAGGTCGTCTATCGCCGCTTTGCGGAAGAGACAGTCGTATCCGTCATCGACTACAAGACCGGAAATACACAGATCCATGAGAAATGGATGCCTTACGGACTGTCTCTGCAGCTGCCGGCCTACATGTATCTGATCAATCACGACGAACGGTTCGGAAAGGATGTGAGGTACAGCGGTTTCTATCTCCAGCATCTTTTCAATACCGATCTGAAATATCACGAAGACAAGGATCAGGATGAAGTCCGTCAGGACAATCTCAAGCTGGCGGGATTCACCACTGCCGATGTCGGACGGGCGTCTTTGTTTGACCTGAGCCTGGAAGAAGGAAACAGCCGGAACATCGCCGGACTGAAACTGAAGAAGGACGGGACCTTCTATGCGAGTTCGCGGACTCTCACCGATGAGAAGATCGAAGAACTGATCGCTCTGGTGGAGACGAAGATCTGGGAAGCAGGAGAGAAGATCCTGAGCGGAGAGTTCCCGATCGATCCGAAGATGATCAACGGGAAGAACGAATCCTGCAAGTACTGTCCGTATGCGTCAGTATGTTTCCACAGGGCAGACGATCTGAAATGGATCGATACGGACCGAAAGGAGGAGGACGATGGCTGAAAGATGGACAGATCAGCAGAAACAGGCCTACAGCAGTTTCGGTCATGACATCCTGGTATCTGCGGGAGCCGGCAGCGGCAAGACGGCTGTCCTTTCAGAGCGGGTCTACCGCCATGTGGCCGAACGTCATATCGATGTGGATCGTCTTCTGGTCCTCACTTTTACCAATAAAGCCGCCAATGAGATGAAGGTAAGGATCCGGAACAAGATCCGAAAGGATGAATCCGGACTTTTTGTGAGCGAAGAGGAAAAAGCCCGTCAGATCAACAAGATCGACAGCAGCAGTATCATGACCTTCGATGCCTATGCGCTTTCTCTGATCCGGAAATACCACTATCTCTTCGATCTGGACCGCAATATCGGCATCATCGACAGCAATGTCCTGAAGATCGCTTCGGAACGTTTCATCGATGAGATCATGGAGAAAAGATATGCGGAAAAAGACAGCGCTTTTCTGAGTCTGATCAAAAAACACTGCGTCAAGAACGACGACGTCATCCGCAAGGCCGTAAGAGATCTCAATGACAGACTCGAGATGATCTACGACCGGAAGGAATACATTCAGAACTATGAGGAACGTTTCTACAGCGAAGAAGCTCTGGATCGGTCGGTAAAGGAATATACGGAAGTGCTGCGCAATACCGTGGATCAGATCAGAGCCAAGGCAGAGAAACTGTCCTGGCTGGTGGAGAACGTTTCCGATTACTTTATCGGTCTGGATGACCTGTACCACTGTGAGACCTACGACGATCTGTTCCGTACCCTTCCGCTTTGCGACAAGACCGGAAAGAACCTGCCCAGAGGTTCCGGACAGGAAGCTTCCGACCTCAAGAAGGAGATCGGTTCCGCTCTGGAAGAATTGAAGAAAAAGATCCTTTCAAAAGAAGAAGTCCGATCTGAGATACTGTCTACGAAGGAAGATACCCTCCTTCTTCTGGAACTGTGTGAAGAACTGGAAGAGAAGCTTGCGGGATTCAAGAGAGAGTGCGGACTCTACAGCTTTATCGATATCTTCAAGATGGCGATCGAACTGGTCGACCGGTATCCGGATGTGAAGAAACAGATCTCGGAAGGATTTGCGGAGATCCTGATCGATGAGTATCAGGACACCAACGACCTCCAGGAAGAATTCATCTCCCGTATCGCTCATGACAACGTCTATATGGTCGGTGACATCAAACAGTCCATCTACCGTTTCCGGAATGCGAATCCGGATCTCTTCAAGGACAGGTACGTTCGATATCTGTCGGGAAATGACGGCGAACTGATCGAACTGCCGCACAACTTCCGCAGCCGGAAGGAAGTGCTGGAAGACATCAACGTGATCTTCGATCGCATCATGGATCGAAAGATCGGCGGAGCCGACTATGCGTTATCCCACCATCTGAAAGCCGGAAGAGATGATCCGGATATCCCCGGACAGGATCAGCACCTGGAACTGCTGACATATGAATACGACAAGAAGTCACCTCCGTTCAATGCGGTGAACGGAAAGGAATTCGAAGCGTTCGTGATCGCCAAAGATATCTCCGAGAAAGTCGGACATTTTGAGATAAAGGGATCGGAAGGTCTCCGCAAGGCGGAATACAGGGATTTCTGTATCATCGTCGACCGGGGAACGAATTTCGACCTGTATAAACAGATCCTGACGTGGTTCCATATCCCTTGTGTCATCGAGAGAGACGAACGCATGGATGACAGCGATCTGATCACGGTCATCCGTTCGATGTTCCGGTTCCTGACATGTATGAAAGAAGGAGATCAGTCCTTCCCGTTTGCGTACGCGGCCGTATCTCTGATGCGCAGTTTCGTCCTGGAGATGACGGACAGCGAGATCTATGACATCGTCAGGAAGAAAGGATACGATCAGACGGAACTCTATCGGAAGATGGAAGGGATCCTGGAGGGGATCGACAGTAAGACGATCTCCGATATCCTGGACGATCTGATCCGGGAATTCGACCTCTATAACAGGATCCGTCGTATCGGCAGTGTCCATGAGAATATGGTCAAGATCGACTATCTGTATCAGCTGGCTCACACATTGAGCTCTATGGGCTATGATTTCCGGGAATTCGATGAATATCTGGAGAACGTCTTCGACGGTCAGGATGAGAGCCGGGAGATCCGTTACAGTATCGATACCGGTTCGGAGAATGCGGTACGCATCATCAATATCCATAAATCGAAAGGTCTGCAGTATCAGATCTGTTACTTCCCGGCACTGGATGTGGGTTTCAATCGGAGCGATATCCAGCAGCGGATCAGTTTTACCCGCGATCTCGGAATGATCCTGCCGGCATATATCGAAGGAAGAGGACTGAAGGAGACGGTAAGAAAAGACATCTTCCGCTACCGTTATGACACGGAAGATACGGGAGAGAAGATCCGCCTGCTGTATGTCGCACTGACCAGGACACAGGAAAAGATGATCATGGTGAGTCCTTTGAACGATTCCACGGAAGACGGAACGGTCGTTCCGGACTACGCAAGGCTCAAATATGACAGCTTTGCGGGGATGCTGGAAAGCGTATATCAGGATCTGACCCCTTATATACAGATCCTGGATCCGAGCGCCTATTCCGTGACTCCGGATTACCGTCTCGCCCAGAAAAAGGAACTCGTCATCGAAGATACGGATGAGACGATTGAAGTTCCGTATATGGAAGCGATCCTTCCGGAAAGGATCCGTACAGGCGGTTTCTCCAAGGATTCCGGACTGATCTCACAGAAGACGATCGAAAACATGGAGCTGGGTACCAGACTGCACTACTATCTGGAGACGCTGGACTTCAAAGATCCGGATCTCGACAGTGTGGATGAGAAGTACCGTTCCCGGATCGAGGATTTCCTCAAGAGCGATCTGATGAAAGACGCGAAGAAGGGAAGACCGTACAAGGAATACGAATTCATCTATACGGAAGGAAACGAGAAGCGGCACGGTTTCATCGACCTCCTCATGGAGTATGAGGATCATTTCGATATCATCGACTACAAGTTCCGCAACATCGATGACGAACACTACGATGAACAGCTCAACGGCTACCGCCGTTACATCGAATCCATCAGCGATAAGAAAGTCTCCTGTTACCTCTACAGTATCGATACCGGAAGGTACCGGAAGGTGGAAAGGCAGGATCCATGATCTACCTGATGTCGGATATCCACGGCCAGTATGACCGTTATCGGAGGATGCTGGAAGAGATCGACCTGAAAGAGAGTGACAGACTCTATGTTTTAGGCGATGCGATCGATCGGGGTCCGGACAGCTTTTCGATCCTGTTCGATCTCATGAAGCGGAAGAACGTCGAACTGTTTTTAGGCAACCACGAACATATGATGCTGACATATCTGGACGGGACAGACCGTGAAAGCTGGTTCTACGGTCCCAACGGCGGACAGGTGACCTACCGCGCCTATCAGAGACTGGATCAGGATGAAAAAGACAGGGTCTTGGACTATCTGAAGTACCATACGACCCTGGTCAGGAATCTGGAGATCAGCGGTCACCGTTTTGTCCTCTCTCACAGCAGTACGCCGTTTACGGATGAAGACCTGTTTACGAAGGACTATATCGGGGATCTGTATGCGATCCAGGATCTGGTCTGGAATATGGGTCCGGACAATACCTATGACCTGGAAGAAAGAAAAGCCGGAGATCGGCCGATCACTTTCATCTCCGGACATATCGTCTCTCAGAGGTTTACCTACAGGGATGAGATCTATACAAAGGTATGCGATAACGGCTATACCTGGATCGACATCGACTGCGGCTGTGCGATGGGGAAAGGACGCGGGGCTCTTGCGTGCCTGTCGATCGATGAGAACGGACAGATCGGTGAAGTCCGTTACGTGAAATAAAAACAGCGGGAGGATCCCTGTGATCCTGATGTTATAATGAAAGCAGAGGTAATCAATGATGATCAGACATTTAAGAATCGATAACCGTCTCATTCACGGACAGGTCGCTGCCGCATGGATGAGAGAGATCGGTGCAGACAAGGTCATCGTCTGCAATGATGAAGTCGCAGCCGATCCGATCCAGAAAGAAGTCCTGCCGACCACGATGAAGGATCATACCGTCTATGTGCTGAGTGTTGATGAGACCGTTCAGCACGTGAAGGATCATCCGGAGGAGAAACTGTTCGTGATATGCAAGTTCCCTCAGGATGCTTTGCGGGTCCTGGAATCGGGCATCGATGTGGAAGAGGTCAATGTCGGGAATGCCGCACCTCTGCAGGGGAGCGAATATGTGCTCGTAACGAAATCCATCGCTGTCACGAAAGAAGATGCGGAGTGTTACAGGAAGATCGCAGAATTGAGAGGCGGAGTATTGACCAGCCGTCTGACGACGATGAACGAGACCGACGATTTCCTGCAGATGCTGGAAAAGAACGGATTATAAAAAGAAACAGCCGGAACAGACCGGCTTTTTCTGTGCCCGGAAAGAGAGTATTTTTTGTATTGACGGGTGCCAAATATTATATAATGTAGTTAAAGAATTAGGGAGGTATCATCATAATATGAAACATGTTAATCTTACGGACGGTACTGTAAGAGTTCTGGCTTCTGAAGGGTTCGATGGCGTCTACAAGAAATATACGGTCGTCAGAGGCGACACGTTAGGAAAGATCGCCAAGGAATACGGCACGACAGTTGAAGCTCTGGCAAAGGTCAATGAGATCGCCAACGTCAATCTGATCGATGTCGATCAGGTCCTGCTGGTACCGGCAGAAGTAAAGACAGAAGAAAAGAAAGCTTACGTTCCGGGCAAGGTCACAGCTGCAGGTTACGGTCTGTACAAGATCTCTGAGTCCGATCATGACGGTATCTATCACAGATACGTCGTCGTCAAGGGCGATACTCTCGGCAAGCTGGCAAGAGACTACGGCACGACTGTTGAATGCCTGGCAAAGGTCAACAACATCGAGAACGTTGATCTGATCGAGATCGACCAGGTCCTCTACATCCCGGCAACAGCTGAGGAAGTTGCAAAGGTCAACAACGGTCCGACTGCGAAAGTCAACTTCAAGTCCATCAAATAATCAAAGAAACATTGAAGGAACAGCGATCCTGAAAGGGGTCGCTTTTTTGTTGACAGGGTATGACATTGAATCAAAAAACACGGATCATATCCGTGTTTTACTTAGATCAGTTTGAAGTGTTTCAGTGCATTATAGATACCGTCTTCATCGATATCGTCCGTGACGTAGTCAGCGTATTCCTTAACGCCGTCAAAGCTGTTTCCCATGGCGATCCCGATCGCACATTCTTTCAGCATCTCCACATCGTTCTCACCGTCGCCGATGGCCAGTGTCTCACTTGGATCGATGTTCCATATCCTGAGGGCTTCGTTGATCCCGATGGATTTGGAGATCCCTTTGGGAACGATATCGCAGGCACCCGCATGCCAGTAGGTGACTTCAGCGATATCTCTTAAAGACATGATCATCTCCAATTGCCGCTGATTTCCGATAAAGGCTGTTGCCATATAGATATTCTCATCCTGATAGGATCCGAGGACCGGAGGATCGGAAGAGACGGCGTTCTGGATGTAGATGACTTGATCGTCAACGTAGTTCAGGTAATTGCCGCCATCGGTCGAGAAGTAGATCGGTACTTTGCGATTCGAGAAAAGATCGAGCAGTCTGTCTTTCAGTTCTCCGTCGATCGGACGATGATAGAGAATCTGATCGTTCTTATCGTAGATGACCTGTCCGTTCAGCAGGATCTTTCCGAAGAAGACAGCTCCTCGCAGATCGAAGTCATGGATCTCCGGAAGGGAACGTCCGGTACAGAGAAAAACGAGGATCCCTTTCTCTTGAAGCATCCTGAGAGCTTCGATCGTGCTGTCGGGGATCTGTTCGGTACGATGTGAGAACAAAGTGCCGTCAAAATCCAGGAAGACCGCTTTTATCATATGTTTCATTATATAACAGGAGGCTCAGATATAATGTAGGTAAGAGGTGAGGAAATATGAATGTAGGTATCATCGGTTCCGGGTTTATCGTACCTGTCTTTATGGAAAATGCGAAGAAGGACAGGCATTATCATCTGCGGGCGATCTGGGGAAGACATGAAGAAAAGCTGGAAAAGTTTAAGGATGATGTCGACTACTGTACGATGGATCTGAATGTGCTTCTGAACGACGAAAAGATCGATGTCATCTATGTGGCTCTTCCTAACGGCTTACATTACGAGTATGCGATGAAGGCCTTGAAACACGGGAAACACGTGATCATGGAGAAACCTTTTACGGTCCATCGCAGTCAGGCGAAGAAACTGATCCGTTATGCGGAAGAGAAGGGACTGATCATCTTCGAAGCGATCCTCACCCGCTATGAACCGAACTATCAGAAGATGAAAGAACGGAAAGACGAACTGGGAAAGATCCGCATGGTATGCGCCAATTTCTCCCAGTATTCCCGCCGTTACGATCTGTTTCGAAAGGGAGTCATCTCTCCCAACCTCGATCACAATCTGGCCGGAGGAGCTCTCCTGGATCTGAACATCTATAATATCCACTATGTGACGGGGATGTTCGGGAGACCGAAGAAGGTGGCATACTATCCCAACATACAGAAGGGAGTGGATACTTCCGGTGTCCTGATCCTGGACTACGGATCCTTCAAGGCGACACTGGTGGCATCCAAGGACAGCAATGCGGACTATCGGGTCGTGATCCAGGGAGAGGAAGGATATCTGCGCTGTGATACTTCCAGCAGCCGCTGCGGTGATTTTGTGGTGAAACTGAATAAAAAGAAAGAAAGGAAGTATTCCGGAAACAACGAAGAGTTCGGCGGATGGAAATACGAACTGAAGGAGTTCGCGCGTCTGTATCGGGAGAAGGACTATGCGAAGGCTCATGAATACAATGAAGCTACACTTCTGGCGATGTGGGTGCTGGATGAGGCGATGAAGTTCGCGGGTATGGATTATGAATAAAGAGATCGTCGGAAAAGCGGAAAGAAGATCCAGAGAATACAAACTGATGGGCTATCACTGTTCGGAATCGGTGATCCGGGCATTGAACGATGTCTTCGAACTGAAGATGAATGAAGATGTCCTGCGTACAGCCTGCGGTTTCCGCGGAGGAGGTGGAGGATATCGGGACCGCTGCGGGATCCTGGAAGCGGGGATGATGGCGATCTCCTATATTTATGGAAGGAACGATGCGGATGGGGAGGCCTGGAGATACAGCTATCTGATCCGTGTCCTGCATGAACGGTTTATGAGACATTTCGGTACGATCCGCTGTCTGGATATCTATACGAAACAGAAAGAAGATAACGTACCGAACACCTGTCTGGATCCGACCGGAGAGGGGACGGCCCTCATTGCGGAACTGTTACTGGATGCGGATGAGATCTTAGGGAACATAGCGGAAGAAGAGAAACACTGACGTGTTAGAATAGAACTAAAGAGAGGATATCTATAATATGAACAAGTATGAGGTCTTCAGTAAGCCTTATCAGATCGGCAAGGTAGAGATCAAGAACCGATTCACCGTCATTCCGATGACGATGGGCGGACTTGCGTATGATGAGGAAGGCGGTTTTTCCGACAACCTGATCCATTACTTCGAATTGAGAGCCAAAGGCGGTTTCGGACTGATCATTCCGGGTGCAGCTACGACGGACTACCATGTGGATCCGTATTCCGCATTGGGACCGAACGTCATCACCAACAAGCACTGGCAGGAACGCGCAAAGGTGCTGGTCGATACCGTGCATCAGTACGGTACGAAGATCTTCTGTCAGCTGACGATGGGTCTGGGCAGAAACTATCCGGGCCTTCCGGGACCTTCCGAGAATCCGGTCTGGAGGAATCCGGATCAGAAATCTCCGGAACTGACCACGGAACAGATCAAACAGAAGATCGCCGATATGATCGAAGGTGCGGTCGTCGCCAAGGAATGTGGATATGACGGCGTTGAGATGCATGCGATGCACTGGGGCTATCTCCTGGATCAGATCGGGATGGCTTTCTATAACCGCAGGACCGACGAATACGGCGGAAGCCTGGAAAACAGACTCCGTGCAGCCAAAGAACTCGTCGAAGGCATTCACGAGAAGTGCGGCAGAGATTTCCCGGTCGGTATGCGTCTGGGTCTGAAGACTTATATCAAGGATTACGATAAGGCGACTTTGACGGGTGAGGAAGAAGTCGGACGTACATTGGAGGAAGGCGTCGAGATCGCAAAGCTTCTGGAGAGCTACGGCTACGACTTCCTGGATGTGGATACGGGAACCTATGATTCCTTCTACTATGCCTGCCCGCCGATGTATAACCCGCAGGGATTCATGATCCCGCTGGCTGCGAAGGCGAAAGCGGTCACGAACATCCCGATCATTGCGGGCGGCAGGATGCAGGACTACGACCTGGCTGCCGAAGCGATCGAAAAAGGCGAGATCGATGCGGTCGGTCTGGGAAGACCTTCCCTTGCGGATCCGGATTATCCGAATAAGGTCATGGCCGGCGAAGTCGAAAAGGTCAGACCTTGTATCGGCTGCAATATGGGCTGTTTCCGCAGATGTGTGGAAACGGGAGAACCGGTCTCCTGTGCGGTCAATCCGCAGGCGGCGAGAGAACTCGTCATGGGTCTCAAACCGGGTAACGGAGACAAGAAGGTCGTCGTTGTCGGTGGCGGTATCGCCGGTATGGAGGCCGCAAGGACTTCCGCTTTGAGAGGATACAGAGTCACTCTGTTTGAAAAGAGCGATCATCTCGGCGGACATGTGGTCGAAGCCGGTGCGCACAGTTTCAAGAGCGAGATCGCAAAACTGAACGAATGGTACAAGAGAGAACTGAAGGATCTCGGCGTCGATATCAAGCTGGATCATGAACCTTGCATCAACTGTATCAAAAAACAGGAAGCGGATGCGGTCATCCTGGCGACAGGTACCAACGAATCCCATCCGAACATTCCTGGTCTGGACAAGGCGGTCTCTTCACTGGATGCGATCGACCATCCGGAAAAACTCGGCCAGAAGGTCGTCATCATCGGCGGCGGACTGGTCGGCTGTGAGATCGCTCTCGATGAAGCGAATCACGGAAAGAGCGTGACGGTCGTCGAAGCGTTGGATGACATCATGGCTGCGGGCGGTGCCGGTGCTCCGTATCCGAACAGACAGATGATCGTCGATCTCTTCGAGAATAAAGGCGTTACGGTACTGACCAATACGAAACTGGTCGAAGTGACCGATGAAGGTGCGCTCGTTGAAAAGACAGACGGCAGCAAGGAATTGTTGAAGGCCGATACGGTCGTCAGTGCCTTGGGTTTCCGTCCGGCTCCGAACCTGAAGGAAGAGTGGAAGGAACTGAACATCCCGATGTATGAAGTCGGCGATGCGACCGGTGCCGGAACGATCCTGAAGGCGATCTGGGATGCCTACGATGCGGCCAACAGTATTTAAAGAAACACCGGAAGGGCGAAAGCCCTTCTTTTTTATAGCATTTCATTGGCATTCAGGCGGATGAGACAGGAATTATAATAAGACCGTAAGACCTATGGAGGTTTTCTATGGCAATCAATAAAAACGTCTTTCTTCATGAATCCGATAAAGCGGCTCTGGAAGCGCTGGAGGCGATCCCGGGCTTTACGCAGCTGATGCGTTCCTATCTGAAATCCTGGAATGAGAAGCTCTTCTATATTCAGAACATGTCTACCAATATCCACATCACGGACAGGCAGCTCAAGAAGTATCATGACATGTTGCCGCCGATCTGTGAGAAACTGGGGATCGAAGTTCCGGACCTCTTCCTGCAGCTCAATCCGATCCCGAACGCCTATACGAGCGGAGATTCAAAACCGTTCATCGTCATGACATCCGGTCTTCTGGAGACACTTCCGGAAGAACTGATCCCGACGGTCCTGGCGCATGAATGCGGACATATCGCCTGTCACCACGTCCTCTACCGTACGATGGGGCAGATGATCCTGAACGGTGCGATCTTCTCTCTTCTGGGACAGGGGATCAGTATGTTGCTGACATATCCGTTACGCGCAGCGTTCTTCTACTGGATGCGCTGTTCCGAATTCTCGGCCGACCGCGCCGCGATCCTGTGTGACGGTACGCCGGACAAGATGGTCGAAGTGTGTGCCAGACTGGCCGGTTTCGGAAAGAATATTCCTGACGAGATCAATATGGATGCGTTCATCGAACAGAGCGAGGAATATCAGAAACTGATCAACGAAAGCAAGCTGAACAAGACGATGGAGTTCGTACAGTTCGGAAACAGCACGCATCCGATCAATGTTTTGAGAGTATCGGAAGCTTTAAAATGGGCGAAGACGGAGAACTTCAACAAGGCAAAAGAATACTTCGATGCATACAATCGCGGAGAGACTCCGAAAGAGATCCCGGTCTCCTGGGATGAGAAGCACTTCCTGGGAAAGGACTCTCAGGAGGTCGTGAAGGAGCTCGAGAATGACGGTTTCCGTCCGATCCTGACCAGAACGACAGAGAAGAATATCGCTCTGAAAGAAGGAACGGTGACAGGAGTATCGATCAACGGTTCCGGACAGTATAAAGACGGAGACTGGATCGCAACGGATGCGAAGACGGAAGTCACCTATTACAGCCCTCTGAGTGAAGAAGAGATCAGGGCCATGCATCCCGGACAGGTCCGTTTACCGAATGCGTATACCTACTACATCGGAAAAGACCGCAGAGAGGCGGAACAGGAACTGTTTGAGGCGGGAGTACTGAATACACGTTCGGAAGCGGTCCACGATCTGAAGAGGGCTTCTGACAGATCGAAGGGTAAAGTTGCGGATATCCTGATCAACGGAAAGACCGGATTCAAGAAGAACGACTGGATCGATCTGATGGATGAGGTCGTGATCGTCTATCACGAAGTCATGTGAAAACGTATTTCCATCAAAGAAACTTCGTTATAGAATAGGGGCGTATGAATATCGTTCTTGTCGCCAACATCCTTGCGATCGTCGGCCAGATGTTTTCCCTTCTGGCTTCGACCCGGAGAAACAAGAAAGAGATCCTGACGTTCCAGTCGATCTTTCTGGCGATCGTCGGTGTATCTTCCTTCCTTCTGAAAGGATACAGCGGTGTCATCACGGATATCCTGGGGATCGTCCGCAATATCCTGGCGATCAGAGGGATCGAAGACAGACGCATCAATGTCGCATTGATCGTCGGAATGTTCGTATTGGCATATTTCTTCAACGTGAACGGACCGTTGGGCTATCTGCCGATCCTGGCGAACACCGCTCAGACCCTGGTCTTTCTGAACAAGAATTCAAAAACGGTCCATATCCAGGCAGTCAACTGTTTCGCGACTTCCTGTTGGGCCGTATTCAATCTCGTGATCAAGAACTATGCGGGAGCGATGTTCAGTGTCGTGACCGCATCACTCTATCTGTATCAGATCTTAAAAAACAAGTCATCCGAAAACGGATGACTTGTTTCGTCTCTATGCCTTCTTCCTTCTGATCCGGCGATAGACCCTGTAACCGACGAAGGCGATCGCGATCAGGACCAGGATGGTCCAGATATTGTATACGACATCGAGGATGAAGCTTTCGATCCCGACCGTGAAGTGGTTCCAGCCGTTAAGGAAGGTACGTCCCAGGCGGGAGAAGAAATCGGTCTTGACCGGCGTGTAGACCTTCGTTTCCGTGACGGAGAGGTTCAGAGTGGAATAGCTGATCAGAAGGTCGTAGTTCTTGATGCGGGCTTCCAGATATTCGATCTCATACTGCAGGTCGGACAGTCTCTGTTCGACACTCATCAGATCGGAGATGTCTTCCGCCTTGTCGTAGAATTCCAGGACCTTGTCGTACTGGGCTCTGAGAGAAGAGAGTCTCGCTTCCGTATCGGTATAGGAATCGGTCACATCGTCTACGGTCTCGTTGTAGCGGATCGTGTTTCCGGATCCCTTGACTTCTTCCAGGAAGGATTCATAGGATGAAGACGGGATACGGATGGTGGCGCTGTAGATCCGGGTGGATTCGCTGCGGTTGTAGAAGGAGGAAGTCTGGACATATCCGCCGTAGGCTTTCACCTTCTGTAAGAGCGAGGCGGTCATCTCATCGAGATTCTGAGTCTCCATCTCCAGATCGGCCGTCAGGATCAGTTTCTGATCGGATGTACGAGCTTCAGGGAGGGAAGACGGATTCGGGATCTCTGCCTCCATGGCTTCATAGGAAGGATAGGCATATCCTTCTTCATCGCTCGCTTTCGCACTCTGGTCGTAAGCCATATAGGAACCGTTGGCGGCTCCTCCGCTGTCTGCAGAACGGAAGAATTGCGGTATTACCGTAACTGCCAGCAGGATACAGACCGCTCCCGTAGCCAGTTTCAGGATCAGTTCTCTGTTCCAAAGGGAACTTTTCTTTTTGGGGTTGTGTGCCTCTTCGATATAATCGTCGTCGATCATTCCGATCGCGTCGATCAGTTTGTCTGTCTTCATACGAGAATGCCCTCCTTGAGCAGATGCTGTCTCAGTTTGTCCCTGCTTCGTTTCAGGGACATCTTGACCTTGCTTTGCGTATAGCCGAAACGTTTCGCGATCTCTTCGATCGGATCGAAATACCAGTATCGGCATACGAAGATCTTTCGTTCGCTTTCCTTGAGTTCCGACAGGAAATCATTGATGGATTCTGCCAGAAGTTTCTCTTCCAGTTCTTCTCTGATCCCTTTCTGATCCGGGACACATTCTCCCAGTTCATCCAGAGACAGAGTGACCTGTCCTCCTCCCCGTTTTTCGGCATTCAGATAACGCCAGCGGTTCAGTGACAGGCGACGGCAGAGCTTTCCCAGGTAGGTCGAAAGATTCAGCGGATGATGAGGCGGCATGGAATTCCAGGCAGCCAGATAGGTGTCATTCAACGTCTCTTCGGTATCTTCGTTGTTGTGAAGGATACTGTAGGCGATCGCATGACAGTAGTTTCCGTATTTGTTTTTTGTCTCACTGAGTGCGGATTCATCTCTGTTCCAGTACAGTTCGACGATCTCCAGATCTTCCATCGTCTCCTCCCTTCATCTATCTACTCGGATTTCATTCCTTTGGGGTCACATTATTCTGTTCCTGTATGCGGAACAGGTAATCGGTATAAAGATAATTGTCGAAAAGATAGCGGATCACCGCGTGTTTGTTCACCAGCAGTTTTTCCTGCAGGAGCTTTCCGTCGGTCCATACCCAGGCCAGAAGCCGATCATAACGGTCGTATGTTTCCGAGTGCGGTTCCAGTTCCAGGATGATCTCACGGGCATTGCGAAGACTGCTGTTGGTGAAGGACTTGGCTTCGTCATAACCTTCTTCGCCGATCTCCGGCGCATCGACCGCCAGAAAACGGCAGGATACTTCGCTCCCGTCTTCCAGGCGGAACGTGGCGGTATCTCCGTCGGAATTGTAGAGATACTTTACTTTATATTTAACGGTATTCTCATGCGGAGAGACTTCGCTTTTATCCAATGTGAGATGAAGATAATTGATGAGATAGATCAGACCGATAAACAAAAGGAACAGTCCGATATTCTTCAATTGTCTCTTCCGCCATTTCGGTATCTTCATACTTCAATTATAAATGATTCTTGACCGTATCTTCGGAACGTGATAAATCATAGGAGATGGAAAAGAATGAATTGAAAAAAGTGAAGCTGGTCGTAGCGGATGTGGACGGGACGCTCGTGGATCCGGATTCTCAACTGAGCGAAGAGACGATCAAGGCAGTCAAGGCATTAAAGAAGACGGGTGTGAAGTTTGCGTTAGGTACCGGTCGCAGCAACAATATGATCGAAGCGCTGGTCAGGCTGATGGGAGGAGACCTCTGTTCGATCACCAACAACGGTTCCCTGGTCTATGACCACGGAGAAAAGAAGATCATCTACATCAGGACGCTGACGAGGAAACAGAGCGAAGCGATCCTGGGCGAGATCCTGAAGAACGGGTGGGAATTCATCTGTTACTCCAGGACACATATGTATTATTCTCATCGGGATGCGTTCATCGAACGTAAGCTGGAACAGGTCACACAGGGATGTTTTGAACTGAGCGATTTCCCGGAATTCATCCATAAGGAGATCACGTCATTTGACGAAGTGGACGATCCGGACGAACTGCTGAAGATCGCGGTACGAAACGATCAGAAAGCGGATATGAAAAAGATATCCGAGATCGCAGCTTCCGTCGGTGCGGAACTGAAGAATTCCGGAGAGAAGTTTGAAGCCATCTTCCCGAAGGGGATCTCCAAACAGTCAGGCGTTCAGAAACTGCAGGAGTATCTGGATATCTCAAAAGAAGAGACGGCAGCAATCGGCGATTTCGACAACGACCTTCCGCTGTTTGCGCAGGCCGATATCAAAGTAGCCATGGGGAATGCGTCGGATGTATTGAAAAAGGAAGCCGATCTGATCACCGATTCCAACAGAGAAGACGGTGTCGCACACTTCCTGCAGAAGATCATCGATTCCAAAGAGTAAAAGGGCATAAGCCCTTTTTATAAGAAACGCGCCCCTTGCGAGGCGCGTTTCGTATCACGAAACAAGTATATTATATCAGATCTAAAGGTTTGCGAGAAGCGTCGCCTTCAGGTCTTTGACACCGTCGGTACCGGCACGTAAGAGTTCTTCCATTCCCGGATCTCCTGCTTCCCTGGTCGCAAGTACCTGCAGGATCATGGCCAGGTTGACACCCGTCAGAACCTGAAGCTTGTCGTTGGTCATGTCTTCCGCGATGATGCGGGCCATACAGTTGCATGGAGAACCGAACAGCATGTCGCAGAATACAATGACGCCGTCTCCGGAGTCGACTTCCTTGATCGCGTCCTTCAGGACGTTGACGAATTCATCGGGACTGTCGTTGGCGCCGAGGCAGCATGCCTTCATCTGCGGCTGATCGCCGAAGAAGAGCTTTGAAGTTTCCAGAAGTCCCTGTGCGAGCGGACCGTGGCTGGTGATGATGATACCTTTCATGAATGAAACCTCCTGATATCTCGTTTTATGATCACTATTGTAGCACTTTCCGTTCTGATTTCATCAACAGGTGAACAGGACGATATAATAGCGCAGCAAAGATTTAAGCTCCTGTTTAACCAATAAGCTGTGAAGTATAATGGAATCAGCAGAAAAGAGAAAACTATGGAAGAAGTGAAGATCACGATCAAAGAAGATCAGGACTTTGGATTCCTGATCGCCTATATCCCGTTCCGGACGAAACTTTTAAAGTGCGATGACAAATTCTATAAAGATCATAGCGTTGAAAAAGACGAGATCAGTACGAAGCTGATCCTGAAGACGGTCAAGAACAACATCAATGAGAATGTGCGTTTCTACACCCTCTATCGAAGCCGTCTTTCCCTGAACAAGGAGAAAGAGACGGTCCTGCAGAAGGTCGATCCCCGACATCCGAAACTGAAAGATACGGTCGCGGAAGTGGAAAAGATCATCCAAAGACATGTTGATCCGCATAACAGCGGGGACATCGGGATCAAGATCAGCGATATCTCATTCTCTCTTTATAACGACAACCAGTACAAACAGAACGGTTTTCTGAAGGTCATGATCCAGATCGAATATCCGATCGGACTGAAGGCCTTCGGGGAAGAAGAAAAAGGAAAGATCATCTCCTATGTCTATGATGTGATCAGCAGGAACATCAAAAACAAGTTCGAAGAAGATACGAAACAGTTCCGGATCGTCGAGGATACGGATGAGAATCCGAACGGGATCTTCGATTATCTGAGCAGACTGTTTGACAATATCGCGATCGAATGGCTCGAGGGGTCGCTCCTCGATGACGGAAAGCGGAGGATGAAGATCGAAAGTGACGACTGGGTCTTCAATTATGACGATCACGACAGGCGCTGCTACATCTTCTCTTTCTATACGATCGATCAGAACATCAAGACCTATGACGATTCAAAGCTGGATATCTATCTGTATCAGATCGCCAGGATCCATGAGAACGGGAAGATCCGTACCTATAACGACAACAACGACATCTTCAGCGTCTATCGGGACGATACGAGTGCGGTCTGGGGCGTTTCGAGAGTCGGTCTGGGATCGATCATCATTCAGGAGAAAGACGATGAGAAGTTCCGAAACATCAATGTCCTGTC
Organism: uncultured Erysipelotrichaceae bacterium; assembly: GCA_902803785.1. GTDB lineage: Bacteria > Bacillota_I > Bacilli_A > Erysipelotrichales > Erysipelotrichaceae > Colivicinus. The sequence continues at coordinate 11,410 of CADCRE010000099.1, read as the reverse complement.
CAATGATTTCTCTCTGATCTATGAATTCTGTCTCCATCAGAAATTCTTCTCCTATTCCCTGATCGACAACGAGGAAAAGAGCAGTGAAAAGAGTTCCGGTATCCTGAACTGGATCCGTAAACGGTGGGAAAGAAGAGCTGAGAATCAGTACCTGATCCGAAAACTGGATCTGGCGAAATATGTCGACCTGTTCTGCCCGGAGATCATCTCCGAATTCGAGACGCAGGACATCTACGATCTGATCCGGAAGAAGATCGAAGTCGACCGGCTGATGGACGATGCGAAGAATACTCTGAACTATCTCGAAGCCAACAAGTCAAAACAGATCAGCCGGAGGAACACCGTATTCTCGATGATCTTCTCGACGATCCTGTTTCCTTTGACCGTTTCCGAATACATCACCAGATACGGTTCCGCGAACGCGACCTTTGCGAAAGCGATCGAAGGGACTTCCTCTCAGACGATCTTCTTTATCTGTTTTGTGATCGGTTTCGTGGTATGGCTGGTCACATATCTGTTTACGAATCGGTATCAGAAATAGATAAAATCATACAGAATGCATTACAAAATGCACAAAAACATGTCATTTTGTGCAAAAAATACTGAAAAGGAGGCCGAAATGTTCAAGATCCTGATGGAAGAACTGTGGAATGAGAGTACGGAAAGGACCATGAAAGAGGCGAGGAGACTCTGTGAGGACCGTTCGATCGTCGGTGTCCTGGGAGACAGAGTATTTACCTATCTGGTCGCAAAAGGTCAAAGCACGGAAGAGGCAGTCAAAGGATGTCAGGATCATATGACGGAAGCGAGGAGCACGATGCCGGATTTCACCTATCAGCCTTTGGAGGATTGCGGTCTCGTCTATCTGAACAACGGTCTGATCTGTACCTACCTGACGAAAGAGGAAGCCAGATGGGGAGAACATGTGCCGAAAGATGATGTATTCGAACTGCTGATCTATCGGGCGATGGCTCAGGAAGCGGCGGAAAACAACAACGTGATCGCTGTGTGGATCCCTGAAACAGATACGGCAGAATGATTCAAAGGCCTGTAAGAAAGGCCTTTTTTGTATGGTGACAGGATCTGCTGGGAATCGATATCGGATCATTCATAACGCATTACATAATGCACAAAAAGGTATATTTGTGCAGATTACGATAGGAATGGGGTATAATTGTCTTTGTGAACAGGCTTATGTTTGTTTTTTATGGTCGGATCCTTTACGGATCAGGAGAATGACAGAGCCTTTCAGGAATATGTAAGAGGAAAAAATATGAATAAGATGATTAAGACATTCCTGTGTTCTTCGCTGGCGATCCTGATTCTGTTGGGCGGATCTCCGATGAAGATCGTTGCAGAAGGCACTGATGCTGATGTTGAAACGGTTGCAGAGACGGATTCTGAAGAAGAGACTCTCGATGGTGTGAATACTCTTACTGATGATGATGAACAGCCGGTGTTTGATGCTGATGCGATTCAATTCACAGAAACAGCCGCAAAGAGTAACTCAGAATCTCTGTCTGATTCTGTTAGTACAGATGTGAAAGCCGATGAAGCGGAATCCGCAGCCAATTGGGTATATTACAACGGAAGGATTGCGATCGCGACGACAGGATCCTATCAGCGGGCATCATCTGTTTCTGTTGAGAAAGATCAGACATATGATGGAATCTATATCGGTCAGTGTTTAAAAACGCTTACTGACGCAGAAATAGGAAAATCATTTACGGTCGAGATCACAGTTCCTGATGAAATGACGGTAGGCGGAACGCCGTCTGCCAAAGTGGACAGCGGTGCTTATCTGGCTGTCAGCGATATCCAGTCATCCGGCAATACATACTCTTTCACGGTTACTGCAAAGAAGATCCCTTCAGGAAAAGCACCGTATCTCAAGCTTTGGTATGGACTCGTATTTCCTGAAACGTCGTTCTCTGATTTTTGTGAGCCTACGATTCGATCCTTCGATAATGATAATGTGATCAAAGAAGATACGTTCAATGTCTTATTTCCGGTTACTGATCCCGTTATCGTTCACGTCATAAACAACCTGAATGGGAAAGCGATGGTAAACGGCCATGTCGTAGTGAATGAAGTAGAACTGAAACTGGGTGGGATCGATCCTGATACAGGATCAACTCTTTCAAGTCAGCTAACGGTTTCCAGTTTGGGCAATAAGAGCGGAAACTTAACGTCTCCGGGTCCACATTCCGGCCTTGGGGCGTTATATAAATATGAAAAAGCATTCGTTCTTCAGACGGGAGCTGAGGATGGGCCGATCTATAATTTAGAGACCAGTGATGCACCGTATACCGGTGAGGACGACAGGACCGATCTGTCTGAACGGCAGGTGATATCTGGCAGTGGAAAAATAACTCGGCAGAAAGACGGTTCAGTCCGGGTAACGCTGGGAGACGGCTCAACATACGATTATCCTCGCGGTACTACCGACATTTATATTTCTCCTGTTTACGCAAGGACGATCGAATGGTATCTGATATATAACTATATTGACAATATATCTACTGGATCGGGAAGCTGGTCAAATGCCGATTTTGTTACGGAATTCAATCACAAATTCTCCGATCCGTCAGAAAAAACTCCTGTCGAACATTATAAGTTTGTCGATTGGGAGAATGAAGAGACGGGAGAATTGTATGATGCCGGAGAGACACATACATATAATGGCGCAACTCAGGAGAAAGGGTCCACAAAGACGATAAACATTTATGCCCGTTGGCAGCCTTCCGTCACTGTCAACTACTACAACGCAGACGGAAGCGAACTCCTTCACAGTGAAGAGGAGTTTGTAGATATCAAAGCGGATTATCAGCCGAAGGCCATCGAAGGTGCGACGTTCCTGGGCTGGAGCGAGACGCCTCTTGATGAGGAAAACATCCTCGATGCAGAAAAGACTTACGCTGCTCCGGAGATCACTATGGAAGCTGTCGAACGGACCGTCCACAATGTTTACGGGATCTGGGAAACTGAATATTCCGTGGAATACTACCTGGAAGATCTGGAAGGCGGATATGCCCTGAAGGAAGACGCAACGGAAAAAGGAAGTTCTCTGATCGGAAAGACTGTTGCGGCCGAACAGAAGTCCTTTGACGGATTCGCATTCAATGAAGAAGCGGCTGATACAAAAACGGAAGGTACAGTTGAGGTCGGTCTCGTACTGAAACTCTTCTATGATCGCAACACGCACACCGTTACTTATCAGTATGACAACGCACCGGGGAATGCCAGCGCATTACCGGCGACTGTCACATATAAATACGGTGAGACGGTCAATGTCGCAGATGCGGCTTCTGCATCAGGCTACACCTTCAGCGGTTGGAGCAGAACAGGAAGCTTCAGTATGCCGGATGAGGATGTGACGATCACGGGAAGCTTTACAGCTATTCCGACACCACCGACACCTCCGACGCCACCAACCCCGCCGACTCCGCCGACTCCGCCTACGCCTCCGACACCTCCGACGCCGGTGAGACCGGATCCGACACCGGAACCGGAACCGGAAGTCATTCCTGATGAACCGGTACCGCAGACCGATCCGGAACCTGTGGTCATCCCTGATGATCCGACGCCAGCTGCCGAGCCGAAATACTGGGCGCTGGTGAACCTGATCGCATCGATCGTTACGGTCCTCACTGCTTTAGGCATGGTCATTACTTTCTTAAGAAAGAAGAAGGATGACGAGGAAGAAGATGAGGAAGAAGAAGAGACTGTGAGATCCGCAAATGCCTCACAGGATGAAGAAGAAGAGGAAGAAGAGGAAGAAGACGAAAACAAGCGCAAGAAGTCGAAGTTCCTCGGTCTGATCCCTGCGATCGCTTCCGTGATCATCTTCATTCTGACGGAAGATATGCGTAATCCGATGAGACTCACAGACAGATATACGTTGCTGATGGTGATCGTCGCACTACTGAACTTCGTCCTGGCTTTCCTTACCAGAAACAAGAAGAAAGACGACGACGAAGAGGAAGACGAAGACGATCAGGAGCTGAAGACAGCTTAAACACATAAGACTATCGGATTTTCCGATAGTTTTTGTATCCGGGAGAACGGATCGAAGACCTGTATGGGCAGGTCTTTTTAGATACATGGTAGAATAGAGATGTATGGATGTTCTGACAGATAAGGATGTGACAGGGCTGCTGGAGTGGTATCGAGCGAACAGGCGGACATTGCCATGGAGGGATACGGACGATCCCTACGATGTCCTGCTCAGTGAAGTGATGCTGCAACAGACCAGAGTCGAAGCGGTCATCGAATATTTCAAACGCTTTAAAAGGGAAGTTCCCGATATCGCCGCTTTGGCACAGATCGATGATGAAAAACTGATGCGTCTGTGGGAAGGACTGGGATATTACTCCCGTGCCCGCAATCTGAAACGGTGCGCCATACAGATCACAGAGGAATATAACGGAAAGATCCCCTGTGATCATGAGAAACTCCTGTCTCTGACCGGGATCGGTCCCTACAGTGCGGGAGCCATCGCTTCCATCGGCTTCGATCTGCCTTATCCGGCTGTAGACGGAAACGTACTGAGAGTCATGGCGCGATATCTGGGGATAAAAGAAGATATCCGTTCCGAAGAAGTGAAAAGAAGAGTCACGGAAGTGATCGGAAGACACTATGACGCTTCGGTATCACACGAGAAAGGTCACTACCGCGATCTGACACAGGCTTTCATGGAACTGGGTGCACTCGTCTGTATCCCGAACGGGAAGCCGCTGTGTGAAGGATGTCCGTGGAGAGAAAACTGTTTTGCCTGTATAGAGGATCTGACTGATCGGATCCCGTATCGCAGTCATGAGAAGAAACGGAAGACTGTTGAGCGGACGGTGCTGATCATCCGTTATGAAGATTCCTTTCTGATCCGGAAACGTCCGGAGAAGGGGCTTCTGGCAGGCATGTATGAATTCATCGGTCTTGAGGAAAAGGCGGATGAGGATGAAGTCAGAAAGTATCTCGAAGAAAGGGACTTCAAAGTATCCGAGATCCATTCGATCGAAGATGCCAGACACATCTTCTCTCATGTGGAGTGGCAGATGAGAGGATATGAGATCATCCTTGAAGAGAAGAATAAACTGAAAGAAAACGAGATCTGGGCGACAGGGGAAGAATTGCAGGGATATGCGCTCCCTTCCGCTTTCAGGACATATATCGACCGTTACGGTCTGAGAAAAAAGAAATGAGGTTTTTATGATGTATAACGCAAAGATCGTCAATCTGAACGATCGGATCATTCCGTTTGAAGACGGGATGAAACTGGAAGATCTTCTGAAACAGGTACAGGATGAACTTCCTTATCCTGTCTATCTGGCAAAACTGGACAACGCCTACCGTGCTCTGACGCACCGGATGAGTCATGATTCCCAGATCGAATTCCTGGATCTGCGCAATCAGGAGACCTGGCTGGTATACCAGAACTCTCTGATCCTGATCTTCATCAAGGCGGTCCACGACCTGTTTGGGAAGAAGGTCCTGATCACGGTCAACAATTCTCTGAACAAGGGACTCTATATCACTTCGACGCACAAGTTCACGGAAGAAGATGTCGAAGCAGTCAAGGTACACATGAGAGAGCTCGTGGATGCGGATCTGCCGATCGTCAAGGAACACAGCACCAAGGAAGGCGTCCGTCAGCTGGCGAGGAAACAGAAACTGACGGAAGCAGTCAAGCTCCTGGAAAGTATCACCAACATCGACGATGTCGAGATCTACTCTCTGGAAGATGAGATCCAGATCTTCTACGATCTTCTTGTCCCTTCTACCGGCTATATCACGATCTTCGATCTCAACATCTATCGCAACGGTCTGATCTTACGATATCCGCATCCGGGAAATCCGCTGGAACTGGCTCCGTATGAGGAACAGGAACTGCTGTACAACGCCTTTTCGGAAGCGACGAAGTGGGGACAGCTGATGAATATCAACTTCGTGTCCGACCTCAACGAACGCATCATCTACGACAATGTTGAAGATATGTTCCTGATGCAGGAAGCACTGCACGAAAAGAGGATCTCCGATATCGCGGATATGATCCGCGACAAGGGAAGCCGAGTCGTCCTGATCTGCGGACCGAGCTCTTCGGGAAAGACGACGTTTGCGAAGAGACTGTGTATCCAGTTGGGCGTCAACGGATTCAAGACGCTGTATCTGGGAACGGATGACTACTACAAGGAGATCGATGAGCGTACCTACGATGAGAACGGAGAACCGGATCTCGAAAGCATCGATGCGATCGATACGGCTCTGTTTACCCGCAATATCAACGATCTTCTGGAAGGAAAGGAAGTCGATCTTCCGAAGTATGACTTCCCGTCCGGAAGCAAGATCTTCGGAAAGCGGATCACGAAACTGGAAAAGAATCAGCTGATCGTCATCGAAGGGATCCACGGGATGAACGACCGTCTGACGGAAAATGTCGAAGACCACGAGAAGTTCAAGATCTACATCTCGCCGTTCACGCCGATCTCCATCGACCATCACAACCGTATCTCTACGACTGATGCGAGACTTCTGAGGAGACTGGTGAGAGACCACAAGTTCCGTAACGCTCCGGCTCAGCAGACCATCAGTATGTGGCCGAAGGTACGCAGTTCGGAGGATGCGAACATCTTCCCGTACAATTCCCGGGCAGATGTCTTCTTCAATTCCAACTGTATCTATGAATTCGCCGTCATCAAGAAGTATGCGGAGCCGATCCTGAAGCGGATCCGCAGGAACGAGAAGGAGTATGCGGAAGCACAGAGACTGTTGAACTTCCTCAAATTCTTCGATCCGATCTATGACGATTCCTATATCCCGAACAACTCCATCATCCGGGAATTCATCGGCGGATCCGTCATCGTGAAATAAGAAAAACACATTATCAGAAATGACCGTCCTGAAGGACGGTTTTTTCATATTTCATGTTGACAAGTTAGATATCACTAACTAAAATAAATGTATGGTTAGGTGATCCTAACAATTGGAGGTCCTGTTTATGATTCCACTTACGTATGCCGATCCGGGAGAAGAAAACGTCATTATGAAGATCAATGGCCGTCCTGAGGTCAAGAAACATCTGGAGGACATGGGATTCGTAGCCGGCTCGATCATTCGGGTCGTTTCGTCGGTCAACGGCAATCTCATCGTTTCCGTAAAAGATACGAAGGTGGCTTTGGATAAGGATCTCGCAATGAGAATAATGATCTGACGGAGGGGATGAAATGAAGACATTAAGAGATGTGAAAGTCGGTGATACCTGTACAGTCAAGAAACTTCACGGAGAAGGTGCAGTCAAGCGCAGGATCATGGATATGGGTGTAACGAAGAATACCGAAGTCTATGTGAGAAAAGTAGCGCCGCTCGGTGATCCGATCGAAGTGACGGTACGCGGCTATGAACTTTCGATCCGTAAAGCGGATGCGGAAATGGTAGAAGTTCAGTAAGGGGAGAATGTTATGAGTATCAGAATTGCGTTAGCGGGAAATCCGAACAGCGGCAAGACGACCCTGTTCAATGCCTTGACCGGTTCCAACCAGTTCGTCGGAAACTGGCCAGGCGTCACAGTTGAAAAGAAAGAGGGAAAACTCAAGGGTCACGACGATGTGATCGTTACCGACCTTCCGGGTATCTATTCCCTTTCTCCGTATACTCTGGAAGAAGTCGTTGCCAGAGAATATCTGATCACAGAGAGACCGGATGCGATCCTCAATATCGTTGACGGTACCAACCTGGAAAGAAACCTGTATCTGACGACACAGCTGACCGAACTGGGCATTCCGGTCGTCGTCGCCATCAACATGATGGACCTCGTCGAAAAGAACGGGATGAAGATCGACCTGGATGTATTGTCCAAGGAAATGGGTGTAAAGTTCGTCAGTATCTCTGCGCTGAAGGGTACGAATATCGATAAGGCTGCGGAAGCGGCGGTCGATGCGGCAAAGAACGGAAAGACCATTCCGATGCATACGTTCGGCGGTTCCGTCGAGCATGCGCTGGCTCATATCGAAGAGGCGTGTGTCCATGATCTGCCGGAAGAACAGCAGAGATGGTATGCGATCAAACTGTTTGAAAGAGATTCCAAGGTCCTGGAAGATCTCAAGCTCAGCAAGGAGACCCTTGCGCACATTGAGAAGGATATCAAGGCTGTGGAAGATGAGATGGATGATGACGCTGAAAGCATCATCACCAATGAGAGATATATCTATATCGGCAACCTCCTGAAAGGTATCTATAAGAAGAAAGCTTCCGGACAGAGATCCGTTTCCGACAAGATCGACCAGGTCGTCACCAACCGTATCCTGGGTCTGCCGATCTTCGGACTGATCATGTTCGGAGTCTACTGGCTGGCCATGGGTCCGTTCGGTACTTTCCTGACCGACTGGACAAACGATGTGTTTGCCGGAGAATTCATGGAAGGCGGAGCAGCCGCTCTGCTGGAAGGCTGGGGCGTAGCGCCTTGGCTGGTATCCCTGGTATCTGACGGTATCGTTCATGGTGTCGGAGCCGTTCTCGGTTTCGTTCCGCAGATGCTGGTACTGTTCCTGATGCTTTGCATCCTCGAGGATGTCGGCTATATGGCGCGTGTCGCCTTCGTTATGGACCGTATCTTCCGTAAGTTCGGTCTTTCCGGAAAATCCTTCATTCCGATGCTGATCGGATCCGGATGCGGTGTTCCGGGTGTCATGGCGACCAGAACGATCGAAAACGAACGTGACCGTCGTATGACGATCATGACGACCTGCTTCATTCCGTGCGGTGCGAAACTTCCGATCATCGCTCTGATCGCAGGTGCAGTCTTCAACAAGGCATGGTGGGTCTCACCTTGTGCCTACTTCATCGGTGTCGCAGCGATCATCATCTCCGGTATCATGCTGAAGAAGACGAAGCTGTTCGCCGGCGATCCTGCTCCGTTCGTCATGGAACTTCCGGCATACCATGTTCCTTCCGTGACTAACGTCTTAAGAGGCACCTGGGAAAGAGGCTGGTCCTTCATCAAGCGTGCAGGTACAGTCATCGTCCTGTCTTCTGTCATCATCTGGCTGCTGAACTCGCTGTCATTCGAAGGTGGATTCCACTATCTCGGTGAAGACGGTGAAGGTGCTTCCATCCTGGAGAACATCGGTTCTGTATTCGCATGGATCTTTGCGCCGTTAGGCTTCGGTACATGGCAGGCAACAGTTGCGACTGTTCTGGGCCTGGTAGCCAAGGAAGATGTCGTTGGTACGATCGGTACTCTGATCTCCATGGAAGATCTGCCTGATCTGGTCGAAGAAGGCGAAGAGATCATGGGTGTTCTGGATGTCTTCTTCAACGGCAGCGCTGTCGCAGCATTCTCATTCATGGTATTCAACCTGCTGTGTGCTCCTTGTTTCGCAGCAATGGGTGCGATCAAGCGTGAGATGAACAACGCCAAGTGGACGGCGATCGCTATCGGTTACATGTGTGTCTTCGCCTATGCAGTCGCATTATGTATCTATCAGATCGGTTCTGCGGTCAACGGTCATGTGAATGTGATCGGACTGGTCGCAGCGATTGCGATCATCGCATTCGTCTGCTACATGCTGTTCAAGCCTTACAAGGAATCCGAAACACTGACTCAGGAAGTCAGAGTGAAATAAAACAAAGAAAGGAGGACCGCTTATGTGGTTACAGGAAAATCTTGCGAACATCGTCATAATCGTCCTCATTGCGTTATTGCTTTACGTCTGTGTCCACAGTCTGGTCAAACAGAAAAAGGCCGGATTGCCCTCCTGTGCCTGCGGGAAGAACTGTGCGACATGCGCTCTGCGCTGTCAGCACAGTCTACCGGAGCACAAAGTTTCCTAAAACGGGTACCCATTCAAAAACAAACGTGCTAGAATAAATTTGATGGTACCCGTTAAGGGTTCCTCATTGATGTAAAGAACCAACGAAGGCGTAGTATACGCCTTTCGTCTTGAAAGCGATGAGGCAGAATATGAGATTAACAGCAAATCAGATAAGGTATCTACTTACGATCAAAAAGCTTGCGGAGACCAAGCATGTCATCAAGTCCATTGATGTCGCCAGGAAACTGGACATCTCCAGGGCCAGTGTACATAAAATGCTGGGAAACCTGAAGGAGATGAACTACATCAAACAGGAACCGTATTCTTCGATCCGACTGAGCCGTTCCGGACTCAGGGTCGCAAACGAATATCTGGAAAAGTACGAACAGATACGGGAACAGTTGAAACCGGTGATCGATGTGAGCGATGACTGTGATCTGGGGATCTGCACCTTACTGGAAAAAATGTAGAAAGACAGCGGAGAAGACCGCTGTCTTGTTTTTGTTATATAATGAGGATGATATGAAACCACATAAAACTCAACTTGAAACCGGAGATAATTGGTTGCAGAAAGAGATCGAACGGGAAAGCAGGATCTCTGCCTGGGATCTGGATGAGGGAAGAAAAGTCCGTGAGGAACACAGTGAGAACTGCGACGCAAGGGATGCGGCTGAGTTCCATGAACAGCGTCATCGCAGAAGAGCGAAGATCGACTACGATGCGACAGGTGGCAATGAAAAGCCGCAGAAAGGTCCGAGCGCCTGGTTCTTCATCGACATGATCTTTCTCTTCGTACTGATCTTTATCCGCATCGTCGCTCCGTACAATCTGCCGACTCATTTTGCGCCGGTCATCCTGCTGTTCCTGGGGATCAATCCGGGGATCTTTATCTGGCTGTTTGCGGCGAAGAAGTTCCCGCCGGAAAACTACTGGAAAGCATTGTTTGTGATCGTACTGCTGCTGGAACTGGTCGCTGCATTCCTGTTCCATCCGCAGGTCTACTACTATTAGGAGGTATTCAATATGAAATTTGTCATCATTCTTCTGATCCTGCTGGTCATCGTCTGTGCCCTGATCTTCAGCTGTCTGTGCATCGTTCCTCAGGGAAGTGCCTGGGTCATCGAACGTCTCGGTAAATACAGCGCCACCTGGCAGCCTGGTCTTCATCTGAAGACGCCGATCCTGGAAAGAGTCGTCCGCAAGATCTCCATGAAGGAACAGGTCGCGGACTTTGAACCGCAGTCCGTCATCACGAAAGATAACGTCACGATGAACGTCGACTCTGTCGTCTACTTCCAGGTCATCAATCCGGAAGCTCTGACTTACGGTGTCGAACGTCCGATCGCTGCGATCGAGAATCTGTGTGCGACTACTTTAAGAAATATCATCGGTTCCATGACTCTGGATGAGACACTGACATCCCGTGAGAAGATCAACAACGAGACGATCAAGGTCCTCGATGAAGCTACCAACAAGTGGGGCATCGATATCACCCGTGTCGAAGTTCAGAACATCACTCCGCCGAAGTCCATTCAGGAAGCGATGGAGAAACAGATGAAGGCAGAACGTGAAAAGAGAGCGGTCATCCTGACGGCAGAAGGTGA
>CADCRE010000098.1 GCA_902803785.1 uncultured Erysipelotrichaceae bacterium | reverse complement strand
TCCGCCTGTGCCTGTGTGGCTTCCTATTCGGCAGGATCGACTCCGTTCCTGGTGAAGGATGAAGAGAACGGATATATCTACCGCAACGAAGATACGGAAGAACTGTATCGGAAAGTGAAAGATCTCTTCGATCATGAAGAGAAGAAACGTACCATGGCAAAGAATGCCTACCGCAGCATCAGTGAACAGTGGAACTGTACAGTCGCTGCGAAGAGGATCTATGCGATGTGTGACCGTATCATGACAGGAAAGAGCTATTCCGACCTCTATGAGGACGGGATATTGAGCAGGGCTTTGCCTTTGGAATAGGGTATAATTGTTTATACAGGAAGAGTTGAGGAGCTATTATGAGCAGAACTAGAGTATTGGTGACAGGTGGTGCCGGTTTTATCGGTTCTCATCTGTGCGAAAGATTGCTGAAAGAAGGATATGAAGTCATCTGTATGGACAATCTCTTTACCGGACAGAAGGACAATATCCGCCATCTGTTGGATGACCCTTATTTTGAATTCATCCGTCAGGATGTTCTGGAGGACATCTACGTCGAATGTGACCAGATCTATAATCTGGCCTGTCCGGCATCCCCGATCCACTATCAGTACGATCCGATCAAGACGATCAAGACCTCTTTCATCGGTTCTTTGCATGCGTTAGGCCTCGCCAAGAGATGTCATGCCAGGATCCTTCAGGCTTCCACATCGGAAGTCTACGGTGATCCGGAAGTCCATCCTCAGCCGGAGACCTACTGGGGCCATGTGAACCCGGACGGGATCCGTTCCTGCTACGACGAAGGCAAGAGAGCTGCCGAGACTCTGTTCTTCGACTATCACCGTCAGCACGGTGTCGACATCAAGGTCGTCCGTATCTTCAATACCTACGGTCCGAACATGCGCGGAGATGACGGCAGAGTCGTTTCCAACTTCATCGTTCAGGCTCTGAAAGGTGAAGATATCACGATCTACGGTGACGGTTCACAGACGAGATCGTTCTGTTATGTGGACGACCTGGTTGAAGCTCTGATCCGTATGATGAATTCCCGTGACGGTTTCACCGGTCCGGTCAACCTGGGCAATCCGGGTGAATTCACGATGCTGGAACTTGCGGAAAAGGTCATCGAACTGACCGGTTCCGGTTCCAAGATCGTCTATCTCCCTCTCCCTCAGGATGATCCGACTCAGAGAAAACCGATGATCGATCTGGCAAAGAAGGAACTCGGATGGGAACCGACGATCCCTCTGGAGGAAGGTCTGAAGAAGACGATCGCCTATTTCGAAAAAGTCCTGGAAATGAAGTAATGAGCGGTTTTCAAGCCTTATAAGAAATAAGATAGATTTTGTTGTAAAATAAAAGCATGAGTAAATCTCGTGCTTTTTATATTGAACATTGGAAAGTGATCGCCTTCATACTGATGCTGTACGACTTTGTGACGATCGCTTTTTCGTATTTTTTCGGCCTGTGGCTCCGTTTCGATTTCAGGTTCACGAATATCCCTCAGATGTATCTGAGCGTTTATCGGAAGTTCATCGTTCCGTTCGCCATCCTGTGCATCGTCATCTACTGGTTCATGAAACTGTATCGCAGTATCTGGCGTTTTGCGAGCTACAACGAACTGACCAACATCATCATCGCGACGACGGTATGCGGTGTACTGAACTATACCTTGACGAGGCTTTTCGGTGCAAGGATGCCGATCTCCTATCACGTCATCGGCTTCATCATGCAGGGACTCTTCACGGCCGTGATCCGTTTCTCCTATCGATTTGTCCTTATGTTGAAACGGCAGCAGCGTACCAGCAAGAACCTGACCAGAGTCATGCTGATCGGTGCGGGAGATGCCGGACAGACCATTTTGAGAGATGTCAACAAGAACATCGAAAGCAATTCCAAGGTCGTCTGTATCATCGATGACAATTCCAATAAATACGGAAGATATATCGAAGGCGTCCCGGTCGTCGGCGACCGTGACGATATTCTGAAGAACGTCGAAAAATACAACATCGATCAGATCTACTTTGCGATCCCGTCCGCATCGACGTCGACTCGAAGAGATATCCTGAATATCTGCAGGGAGACGGATTGCGAGATCAAAGTCCTTCCGGGCATCCAGCAGATCGTCAAGGGAGACGTCTCCGTCAGTATGATGAAGTCGGTCGCGATCGAAGACCTTCTCGGAAGAGATGTGGTCAAGGTCAACAACGAAGAGATCTTCGATTTCATCAGCGGAAAGGTCGTACTGGTGACCGGAGGCGGCGGATCGATCGGTTCGGAACTGTGCCGGCAGATCGTCAAGCATGGACCGAAACAGCTGGTCATCTTCGATATCTATG
>CADCRE010000097.1 GCA_902803785.1 uncultured Erysipelotrichaceae bacterium | reverse complement strand
GAGGTTCCTTCTTGAACAGTGGATCCAGATACCACGGAGAGAGATCGTCGTTCCAGTTCAGATCATAAACGCACAGAAGGATGAGATCTCTGTTTCCTCTTTCTTTCAATAGATCGAAGGTCTTCTTCCCTTCTCCTTCAAAGGTACTCAAAACGATCAAAGGAAGTTCTTCTTTTGAATCCTGATCATAAAACAGTTCTGTCTTCATATCCTTCCTCCCTCATGTATGATTCTAACATCTTATCTTTCCCGACCGAATAGAGTAGAATAAATAAAAAAGGAGGCTGTGTCTATGGTCATCATCGCTACCGATTCTGCAGCTGATTTTGAACTCGAAGAACTGCAGAAAATGAACGTTACCTATCTGCCGATGTCGGTCATTTTCGGCGAGGAACAGTTCCTGGAAAATATCTCGATCTCGAAGACGGAATTCTTCGAGCGTTTAAAGAGTGACGAACACTTCCCGAAGACTTCCCAGCCGTCACCGGCCCTGTTTGAAGAACTCTTCACGAAGGCGAAGGAAAACGGGGATGAAGTCGTCTATCTTCCGCTTTCTTCCGGTCTGTCCGGAGACTATCAGACGGCCATGTCTATCGCTTCGACGGTCGATTATGAAGGGCTTTATATCATCGATACTCTGACCTGTACCGGCGGACAGAGACTTCTGGTAGAAGAAGCTGTACGTCTGAGAGATCAGGGAGTGGACGGAAAGACGATCGCACAGAAGATGGAAGAACTGAAACAGAGGACCGTGATCTACACTGCCATGGATACCCTGGAGTATCTGTACAAGAACGGACGTCTCTCCAATACCGCCTACTACATCGCTCAGCTGGGACACATCAAACCGATCATGCACTGTGCCGCAAACAGCGAAGGAAAAGCGGAGATCGTCTCCAAACATATCGGTCTGAACAAAGCCATCAAATACATCGTCGACCGCTTCGATGATGAAGTCGCCGATCCGAATTTCCCGATCTATGTCATGTATACCTACGATAAAGTCAATGCCTATAAACTCGCAGACAAGTTGAGAGAAAAAGGTTTCGATATCAAAGAGGAACAGATCATACCGGTCGGAGCGACCGTCGGTGCTCACATCGGACCGTATGCCTGTGCCGTCGCCTATATCAAACAGTAAGAAAAAGCACCTGAGTGCTTTTTCTTTTATGGCTCTCTTGAATTAAACGTGGTTGGATAATTCACCAACCACGTTTTAGTTAAGAGATTTGATAGGGTTGACCAATAAAAAAGGCTCTCGTTTATACTTTAGTTGACAAATTGAGTATAAGGAGGGCCAAATGAATTTTAACACAATACTCTATCGTCTGGGCATAGACCCAGACAATTTCGTAAACGCTGATAACGATCCAGTAAAAACAGCAGATAGCTTCATATATGAAGTAAAACAGAAATCCGATTCATGCATCTGTATCCACTGCGGCAGCTGTAACACTATAATACATGATCACGATTATATCGAGATCAATTGTTCAGAAACCGATCAGATAAGGGATATCCTGAGGATAAGGAAAGTGCGCTTCAAGTGTAAGAAATGCGGTAAGACCTTTACTCCGCCCATAAAGGGAATAGAGTCCTATTCAAAGACCTCCTTTCAAACTATCCAGATGATCATCAACGACTTCACGAAATCGCTGACTTTCTCCCAGATAGCCGAGAGGTATTCAATGTCTGTCTCAAGAATCATAAAACTATTTGACGAAAAAGTAAGGTATGTCCCCAGAAGACCGTTCCCTGCTATCTTGTGCATAGATGAGATCAGATTCGCTGAGGAATACAACCATAACTACTGCTGCGTGCTTTACGACTTCAGAAACAGAGAGATAGTAGACATCATAAGAAACAGGCAGATGCCTTATCTGAAGGAGTATTTTGAAGCCGTTCCAGAGCAGGAAAGGGCAAAAGTACGCTATTTCATATCAGATATGTACGATGGATACGCCACCGTATGCCGCAGATACTTCAAGAACGCTACTCATATCATCGATCTCTTTCATGTCATAACTCAGCTCACCGGCGCCGTTAACAGAATAAGGACGAAGGTGATGAAATCTGTGGAAAAGGGTTCTGTCCAGTACAACTTCATGAAGTCTCACTGGAAACAGTTCCTGTGCCGCTCCAGAGATATATCAGACAAATACTACACACCACTCAATTCCTTCCGTTCCTATCATTACGACGAGCTTGTTGAATCCTGTGTCAAACTGAATAGTGACTTCCTTACTGCCTACAACATCCTCCAGGATCTTTACAGATATGACCAAAAGGCTAACTTCGATGAAGCCAAGGAGTTTGTCATATTTATCGCTAATAGACTGATCGATTCCGGCAATGAACATCTGGTATCGGTAGGCAGGACCTATATGAAATGGAAAGCTGGGATAGCTAACGGACTGGCCAAGTCACAGAACCACACCAAGCTGACTAACGCGGTAGCTGAATCACTCAATAACCAACTGAAGACCATTATCAAATCCGCTTACGGTTATCATAACTTTGAGCGTTTCAGGAAACGTGCTCTGATGATAATCACCTATGGAAAACCCATAAATTAGTCATAAATAACCTCTAATATGTGGGGGTTTCTCCTTAAGGTTTCTACCTTATTAAAAGCCCCCCCTGTATCGCATAAGTACAGGGGGCACTGTTTTTTATCAGTTATTTATTTGGGAAAATGGTATTACTTACTTATTTCTCCAGCTTTCTGCAAAGACATCTTGGTAAGAGATGGGCCAATCAGTTCGTAAATCAATACTGATAACAGAATGACATTTCTTATCAGTGCACCCATCTCACCGCCTAATGCCTGTGCGGTGTTTACCATGCCCAAGGCCACACCGGCCTGCGGGAAGAGGGTGATGCCAAGATATCTGACAATATTTGAATCAAGCTTCAAAGCTTTGGCCGGTAAGCAGGAACCAAGGTATTTTCCGGCACATCTCATCAAAATGTATATTAAACCGATAAGAAGTGAGGTGATTTGAGTGAATACAGCCAGATCCAGCTGTGCACCTGACAGTACAAAGAAGGCAACATAGAGTGAATTGGTCCAATGGTCTGACTTGTCAAACAGTTCTTCAGCGAATTCGGATGTGTTGCAGAAGATAGTTCCCAGCATCATTAACACAAGCAGACTTGAAAATGTGATTTTTAGTGTACCCATATTAAATTGGAGCGAAGAAAGGGCAATGGCCAGAAATATGAAGCATATGGTCATTGATAACCTGTGATCGCTTGAGAAGAACAGTTGTTCAAGTTTTGTAAGTATAAACCCAAGTACTGACCCCAGAATAATTGAAAAGATGATTTCAAGCAGTGGATTGATAATGACTGTGATGAAATTTAAAGTACCGCCATTAAATGCCTGGGCAATTCCAAAACTTATCGCAAATATGATGAGCCCTACAGCATCATCAAGAGCCACTATAGGTAATAACAGGTCAGTAACAGGGCCTTTGGCTTTATACTGTTTTACGACCATTAAGGTAGCTGCGGGAGCTGTTGCGGAGGCAATGGCCCCTAAGGTAAGGACTGCCGGTATCGGTAGTACGTCATTTCCTAGTATGAAGTGAAGAGCTAAGAGTGATAAATCAACAAGAACAGTTGCGCTTAAGGCCTGTAATACTCCTATTGTGACCGCGGCTTTTCCGCTTTTACTGATTTTATCAAGTTTGAATTCAGCTCCTATGGAGAAGGCTATAAAGCCCAGAGCTACGGTAGAAATTACATTCAGGTTAGCGATCTGTTCGAAGCTTGAAAAGCCAATTCCCGGTATCCCTAGTTTCCCAAGGCAATATGGTCCTACCAATAAACCGGTAATCAGATAAACTGTTACATCCGGAAGATTTATATGCAGCAGTTTTGTTGGTCTTGTTAACATTAATCCAGCCAATAATGTTGTGGCGATATTTAATAAATCTGTCAAAAATAACATCTCCTTTTTTTACACCCAAGTAAGAATTATAGTTCTTTAGAAATAAAAATCAATTGCCGTTTAAAAGAATAAACAAAAAAAGAAATGATTGATGAAATCACTTCTTAAGTGTTTCTGTGAACTAAACGTTTTCAAACGGCAGTATTACTTTACTGCTGTGATATCACAATAGAAGGTAAAACTGTCACCCTCAAGAGTGTAGTCTTCTATTTCTTCACTTGGTACTTCTTCACCATTGATGATAAGAGTTACCGGGTCGTTGAAGATGTATTCTGGTTTTGATTTTACTCTGGCAAAGACAGTATAGGTTTTCCCAGCTTTCATAGAGATATCAGAATAGTACAGTAATGTATTGTATCCTCTCCAGTAAACTTCTTCTCTTTCAACTCCGTTAACAGTTACCTTATCTATGAAATAATTAGGGTTGCAAGATTGTATTTCCGGTACCGGTGTCTGGTCAAAGCCTTCAGGATCACTGCATGTAACCAGTGTTCCATCTTTTGGTGCAGTTAATGTAAATTCCACAGTTTTTATAACTTCACTTGTACGCTCATGTTCACCTGCCTCAACAGGTTCTTCCATGATGGTGGTTCTATCTTCGTTCATAATATACCTCCACATTCATGATTCTGTTTACAGCCATTTCTTATACTTGAAGAACAGCAAGCTTAGTATGGCGACAAGAAGGCTGATAATAATGACACCGGGATAACCGTAAATGGAATCAAGTTCAGGCATGTACTTGAAGTTCATGCCATACCAGCCAGTTATTAAGGTTAATGGGCTGAATATCGTTGTAACTACGGTAAGGATGGTCATGATGTGGTTCTGTTTATCAGTTAAAGTGGCTTCATAGTCAGCACGTATCTGGGATGTGTAATCAACCAAGGCCGTTGACATGTCAAATAAGCGTCCGGCTCTTTTACTGAAAAGAGAGAAGTATCTGATGTTTTCTTCCTTAAAGAAGTCATTTTCATTTTCTTCAGTGATTGTGTTCACTTGGGTATCCACGTTTAATTCAATAGTTTTTAGTGGGTTTGGCTCCTAAACCACGCTCAACCACGTTTAATTCAAGAGCTCCCTTTTTATCTTCCTTCCTGAAGGCGGATGATCTCTTTATAGTAATCCACTGCCGGAGGCAAAGTGTTGATATCGATGTTCTCATCGATACCGTGCATCCTGGAGAGCTGTTCCTTGGAGGTGTTGATCGGTTCAAAACGGACACAGGCATCGACCTTTCCGTCATAGAAACGGGAATCCGTTCCACCGGTCACGACATAAGGAATGATCTCAACTCCCGGGAATACCTTATGGATGGCTTTCTTCGTCATCTCAAACTGCGGTCCCTTGAGATCCAGAGAACCGGACGGAGGAGAACAGAGGATCTCTTCCACTTCCAGATCGTATTTCTTCGCGACATCTCTCAGGATCGCCAGACTTTCGTCCTTGCCCTGGAACGGGATGAAACGCAGATTGGCTGTGACATAGGCTTCCTGCGGGATGACGTTCGGCGCATCGGATCCTTTCTGCATCGTGAAACAGATCGTCGTCTTCAGCATCGCCGCACCCTGCGGAGAGATCGCCGGCATGACTTTCTTCAGTAACGGTTTGAACAGCCAGAGGTTGTGCAGCAGCATCTTGATCCCGAAGTTCTCACAGTATTCCGCCATCGTCTCCAGAAGTCCGTCGACGGCAGGCGTAAATTCCACTTTGAACGGGGAATGTTTCTCGATATCGGTGATGAATGCGGCCAGACGGGCGATCGGTGTATTCCTGCCCGGAGTGGAGGAATGACCTCCGCCTCCTCTGGCGATGATCTTGACGTCTCCGTATCCCTTCTCAAAGATACCGACGGCAGCGAAATTGCCTTTGACGCCGACGAACGGATCGGCCGTGATCGCACCGCCTTCGTCCAGCAGCATATAAGGTCGGATCCCTCTTTCCGTGAACCAGCTGCAGATCTTGGAGGCTCCGTCTCCACCGATCTCTTCGGTACAGCTTGATCCGAGATATACATCACATTCCGGTTCATAGCCTTCTTCGATCAGTTCTTCGACAGCCTGATAGAACGACATCACGCCGCACTTCACATCGAAGCTTCCTCTGCCGTAGATCTTTCCGTCGACGATCCTTCCTTCAAACGGAGGATAGGTCCATTCCCCTTCGGCAGGTACGACATCCAGATGGGACGTCAGTACGATCGGCTGCAGGTCGGAATGTTTTCCCTTCCATCTGACCAGAAGGTTTCCGTCCAGATCGATCTTTTCACAGTTTGCGAAGACGTTCGGGAACAGTTCCTCCATGACTTTATGAAGTCTTCGGAACTTCTCCGGATCCGGAGCTCCCCTTTTGGATATCGTCTCCGTCTGTACCATCTTCTGCAGCTTCAGAGCGTATCCTTCACTTCTCTTTTCGTCATCGGAACCGTGATAGATGCTTTTCTTCAACGGAAGCATCAATGTCCGGATCACTGCGATCAGCAAGAGGACCACTATGATCCCGATCAGTATCAGTAACAGTTTCATAACGCAGCTCCTAATTCAGTACCTTGATGGAATCGATCGCATGGCCATACAGCAGCACTGCGGAGGAGATCCCCGCCTGTGCCATATATTCCCTGGTCTTCGGTTCCAGGTTCTCATCTTCGATGATGTCTGAGATTCTGACCGGTTCGACTCCATAAAGGAGTGCAGACTGATAGTAGACCTTTTCATTGCGGGTCATGACGATGATCGGTGTCTGCGGTTTGATCTGAGAGACGACAGCCGGAGATCTTCCGGTATCGGTATAGACGATGATCTTGTCGACATTGAGGGTATCAGCCAGATCGCAGGCTGCCTTGCCGACGATGGAACGCTGTGAGTCATCGACTGCCTTGAAGTCATCGTGGAGGTGCTTCTCGGATTCTTCGGCGATCTTCGCCATCATCTCAACAGTCTCCAACGGATACTCACCGACGGCAGATTCCCCTGAAAGCATCACGGCTGAGACTCCGTCATAGACGGCATTGGCCACATCTCCGACTTCCGCTCTGGTCGGACGCGGATTGTGTGTCATCGATTCCAGCATCTGTGTCGCACAGATCGTGATCTTGCCGGCCGCATTGGCCTTGGTGATCATCTGTTTCTGGATGTATGGAACTTTCTCCGGAGGCAGTTCCACGCCCATGTCGCCTCTTGCGACCATCAGTCCGTCTGAAACGGCGATGATCTCATCGAGATTGTCGACACCCTGGGTCGATTCGATCTTGGAGATGATCTTCATCTTGGAATCGTTGAAATCCAGGATGGCACGTACTGCTTCCACATCCTTGGCTGTCCTGACAAAGGACAGAGCGATATAGTCATAGTCCTGTTCGATCCCAAACAGGATATCTTTCTTGTCCTGTTCGGAGATGAACGGCATCTTCAGTTCCGTTCCCGGCGCATTGATCCCCTTGTGGTTCAGGATCTCACCCGGTACGAGGACCTTCGTCCGGATCTCCGTGGAAGTTTTATCCAGGATCTCCAGCTGAATGAGTCCATCATTCACCAGTAAAAGCGATCCCGGCTTCACATCGTTCGGAAGTCCGGCATAGGTGATCGAACCTCTCTCGTTGTTTCCCAGGAAGTCTTCCGTAGACAGGGTGAATTCCTGGCCTCTGGTCAGAACGGCTTTCCCGTTCTCAAAATCCCGGAAACGGATCTCGGGACCTTTGGTATCCATCATCGTTGCGACCGCAACGCCAAGCTCGCTTCTGACCTTGCGGACAAGGTCCAGGTTCTCTTTCTGAGTCTCATGCGTGCCATGGGAAAAATTGAATCTGGCGACATCCATTCCGGCCCCGATCAGTTTTTTCAGCATCTCTTCGTTTGCGGATGCGGGACCGATCGTACATACGATCTTTGTCTTTTTCATGATTGTGCCCTCTTTCTTCTATACATAGATTATAACGCAGAAAAAGCACAGAAAAAGCAGGCAATGCCTGCTTTGGATCTTAATGACGGAAGGCATCGACGAGGATCTTTGCGAAGCGCTCGTGATCCCCTCTGAAAGCGTAGTATACGTTCCTTTCTTTCTGCATATATCTCTGATCGACGATGGTCTGACCGTAGGTGATCCCGGACAGAGAGACTTCCACGTTGCACAGGGAGACATTCTGCAAGACTTCCGGATCGATCAGATAGGCGATACATAACGGATCGTGCAGTGCACAGCTGCCTTTGACTTCCAAAGGCTGTACCTGATCGTGCACCATGATGCGCAGATCGATGAGGTCGGCTGCGAAATTCGCTTCCGGAGTACTGATCTCCCGAAGCTGATCGCTTTCCTTTTTACTGATATAGGCGGTATGTGTCGCATCCAGCGGGACCATCGTGATCTTCGCCCCGCAATGCAGGACCCTGAGGGCACTTTCCGGATCGTCGTAAATGTTGAACTCGGCAGCCAGTGTGACATTGGTGATGTTGTGACCGCCGCCCATGATGACGATCTCTTCGATCTTTTCGGCGATCTCCGGCTTGATCAGCAAGGCGACTGCCAGATTGGTCAAAGGTCCGACCATGACGACCGTGACCGGTTCTTCTGCCTTGGAGAGATAGTCTACATAGAACATCGGTGCCGGCATCTCTTCACATTTTCCTGTAGCTTCCGGAAGATCGAAGAGTTCCTTGTGGATATGCAGGACATTGCCATGTTCATCGACCGCATCGGCATTCTTGGTGACAGGGATCCTCGGATAGACCAGATCTGACACCAGACCGTGAGCACAGCCCCGATAGACCGGAAAGTCCGCGTGAAGCAGTTCTCTGATCCTCAGAGTGTTCTCTGTCGTATATTTCAGAGGCTGATTCCCCTTGACGGTGCAGACGGCCTCCAGTTGGATCTCGGGATGGAGCCACGCCAGCATGATGGCACATGCGTCATCCGAACCGGTATCGACATCTAAAATGATCTTTCTTGGCATAGAATATCTCCTTTTTGTTACCAATATCATAACATTTCTTCCCTTTGTATAAGACCTATGTTAGAATAAACATGTGCTTATCTGACTAAACACTATGACAAACAAGGAAAAAGAAATACTCGACATCATTCGGGATGACCCGACCATCGAACAAAGCGAGATCGCCCAAAGGCTGAAGATCTCCCGTTCGACCGTTGCCGTACACATCTCCTCCCTGCAGAAACAGGGATATCTCCTGGGAAAGGGATACATCCTGCCCAAGGATGACTATGTGATCGGCATCGGTGCCTGCAACGTGGACGTCTACGGCAGTTCCCGGATCCCTATCCGGACTCATTACGACCATCCGGCGGATATCCGCAGTTCGGTCGGCGGCGTCATGCGCAACATCATCTGCAACTTCACCCTTCTGGGCGGAAACGGCAGACTGATCACAGCCTACGGATCGGACAGCTACGGAAAGACGATCCTGGAAGACTGTCAGCACAACGGGATCGATCTGAAGGATTCCCTCTATGTGGAAGGAGCCTCTTCCGGCATCTTCCTGCAGGTCCAGGATGAAAACAACGACATGTATCTGGCACTCTGCGACATGTCTGTCCTGGAACATCTCACGCCGGAATACATCCTGCGTCTGGAGAAGACGATCCGCAATGCGCGTACGGTCATCATCGATCCGTCACTGAGAAACGATACGATCGAAGAGATCCTCCGCCTCTGCAAGGACAGAGTTCCTGTCTGTCTGGATCCCATCTCCGACAACTATGCCCTGAAGATGAGACCTTATGCGGGAAGCTTCTCTCTGATCAAGCCGAACCTTCACGAACTGGAGGATCTCAGCGGAATGAAGATCAGGAATGAGAAGGACCAGGAAGAAGCCTGTGAGTCCCTGTTGAGACAGGGGACGGAAAAGATCGTCGTATCCTTAGGAAAAGATGGTATCCTGTACATGGACGGTACAAGGAAGATCCGAAGAAAATTCCCGGAAGAGAAGCACATGGTCAACGCCTCCGGGGCAGGAGATGCCCTGATGGCGGCACTGATCTATGGAGAAGTCAACGGCCTTTCGATCGATGAGACGATCGATCTGGGTCTGGCTGCCGGCATCGCTGCGATCCGAAGCAGCACCACGATCAATGAAAAGATGTCCATCGAATTACTGAATGAGATCATAAAGGAGAAAAAACAATGAACTACAGAGATTACTTATCCATTACTCCGGAGATCGCAAAAGCGATCGAGGAGAACACTCCGGTCGTCGCACTGGAATCGACGATCCTGTCCCACGGCATGCCTTACCCTGAGAACCTGGAATTCGCACATAAGGTCGAAGAACTCGTCAGAGCGGAAGGTGCGATCCCGGCAACAACTGCCATCATCGGCGGAAAACTCAAGGTCGGTCTGAATGCGGAAGAACTGGAGCTCATGTGCAAGGGCGAAAACATCGCCAAGGCATCCAGAAGAGATGTTGCGGTATACCTGGCAACGGGACAGACCGCTGCGACAACAGTCGCAACCACGATGCTGATCGCAGACATGGCAGGTGTCAGAGTCTTCGCGACAGGCGGTATCGGCGGTGTCCACCGCGGTGCTCAGGAAACGATGGATATCTCTGCAGACCTGCAGGAATTCGCTCACACCAACGTCTGTGTCGTATCTGCGGGATGCAAATCCATCCTGGATATCGGCCTGACTCTGGAATACCTCGAGACCTTCGGTGTTCCTGTATTAGGCTATCAGACAGAACACTTCCCTGCATTCTATTGCGAAGAGTCCGGATACAACGTCGACTACAAAGTCTCCGGTGCGGAAGAAGTTGCCAAGATCATGAAGACGAAATGGGATCTCGGACTTGCAGGCGGTGTCTTAGTCGGAAATCCGATCCCGCACGAATGGTCCATGGATCACAAATACATCGATGCAGCGATCGACAAGGCCCTCGAAATGGCCAAAGAAAAAGGCATCCACGGCAAGAAGACCACACCGTTCCTTCTGGCAACGATCAAGGATCTGACCGGAGGCGATTCTCTGGCATCCAACCTCCAGCTTGCCTACAACAACGCCGTCGTCGCATCGAAGATCGCCGTTGAATACGCAAAGGTAAAATAAAAAAGAAAACCATCTGTAAAGATGGTTTTTTAACGGTCGATGGAATCCAGACCGGTATATCTCCTTCCCAGTCTGTTCGCCCACTTTTCCGGATAGAAACGGCTGTAGGTATATCTTCCTCTCCTTCTGTTCCTCTGGAATATGGGAAGATTGGCCCAGATCAGGGACGGGATTCCTATTACAAACAGATAGAACGGTCCCAGGATACAGGACTGTATCGTATGTCCGTATTCATGGACCAGGACCCTTCTCGGATCTCTCAGCCGGTCATCCAGGAAGATAAACATCCCGATTCCGGCGGATCCGTCCAGTTTCCAGGAGATCACCTTCGCTCCGAAGAAGTTCCCCCGCATCCTGCGGGGATCTTTCAGGATCAGAAACAGATATAAGAAGCCTCCGATCACATTCTGGACGATGCCCCAGGTCCACTGCAGAAACAGATATAGGGGATAGCTGAACTTATTCTTCATCAAACAGTTTCTTCAGGTTCACGTCGAATGGCGGATATACGATCCCTTTCTCCGTGACGATGCCGCTGAGCAATGTATGATCCGTCACATCGAAGGACGGATTGTAGCACTTCACATGTTCCGGAGCCATCGGTTTCTCATACCACATCGTCTTGATCTCATCCGGATCTCTCAGTTCGATATGGATATGATCGCCGTCCGGACAGTTCATATCGATGGTGGAAGTCGGACCCAGTGTATATACCGGGATGCCGTAGTGCTTCGCCAGGATGGCCACGCCGGAAGTTCCGATCTTGTTGGCGGTATCGCCGTTGGCCGCAATGCGGTCACAGCCGACGAATACCTTGTCGATCCATCCGTTGCGCATGACCAGGGATGCCATATTGTCACAGATCAACGTCACATCGACGCCCGCTCTGTCGAGTTCAAAAGATGTCAGTCTCGCTCCCTGTAACAGAGGTCTCGTCTCATCCGCAAAGACGCGGATATCCATTCCTCTGGCCTTCGCCAGCAGGAACGGTCCCTGTGCAGTTCCGAAGGATGTCGCCAATGGACCGGCGTTGCAGTGTGTCAAAACACCGTCGCCATCCTTTAATAAAGACAGCCCGTATTCACAGATATTGAGACACATCTGAATATCTTCTTCGTGGATGGAGACCGCTTCCTTCTTCAGCTGTTCAAGGATCTCCTTCACGGTCTTTTCTTTATTGTCTTCTGCGACTGCATCCATCCGCTTCAGTGCCCAGGACAGATTGACTGCGGTAGGTCTCGAAGAGTTGAGATATTCCCTGTTCTCACGGAACTTCTTCAGGAATTCCTCTTTCTCCAGATCTTCATCCTGTTTCGACAGGACATACATCGCATATCCCGCAAAGATACCGATCGCCGGTGCACCGCGCACTTCCAGTTTCTTGATCGCCTGATAGGCGCTCTCGAGATCCGTGATCGTCTTGTATTCCAGGACGTTCGGCAGTTTGACCTGATCGATGATCACGATGCTTCTGTCATCTTCACCGAGGCGGATATTGTCGGTGATCGCCACCGCTTCCATTTCTTTTCTGGTCTTATCTAAACTGGCTTGGATGTTTGACATAGAAGTCTTCCTTCTCCTTCAATTCCTTCAGAGTATGGTTTTCCTTATCTTCTACCAGATCGTAGATGTCCGCAAAGATATTGTCCCAGCTGAAGAATCTGTCCGGATCGACATTGAGGTATTCGCAGGTCTTTTCACAGCCTGTCGGTACTACCGGATGAGACAGGACAGTCGCGACCTTGATCATATAGAAGGCATCGACCAGTGTCTGTTTCATATTGGCTTCATCCTTGGAGTTTCTTGCCCAGAACTTGGATGCGTTGCGGATATAGGAATCCAGATCGTTGATGATCTGATGCAGTTCGAAACGGTACATGTG
>CADCRE010000096.1 GCA_902803785.1 uncultured Erysipelotrichaceae bacterium | reverse complement strand
TTCTCGTAATTCAGGATGGCTCTTTCCGCTTCCTGTTTCACGCTTTCGGAGACTGTGCCGTAAGGCAGTTTTCCGTCAAAGTACTTCTGTGCGCTGTAGAAACAGCCTCTGACCATACGGTTGAGGACGTTGGTGTAAAGATTGCCCTGTGCCAGGACCGGATCCGGTTCGTTCTGATTGGCCTGCGGATTCAATGGCTGAGGCATGAAACTGACCGACTTGTTTCCCAAAGCCAGGGAGATGAAGTGAGCTCTCAGCTGTTCCGCTGTATAGTAGTTCAGAAGATCGGCAGCCATCGGAGGCTTGACGGAACCGGAAGAAGATGCCTTCTTGTCCAAGAACAGGATATGGTGGTTGGCGACCAGAGTCGACAGCTGCAGCTGTCCGTTCTCCGGATGGATCGTCAGATCCTTGGAGCCCTGCTGTGCCATCCATAACGGCATCTGGGCGACACCGTAGAAATAGATATTGTCCTGACCGATGAACTGATAGATCCCGGCTTCCTTGTCACACCAGAAGTCCTTCCATCTTTCCTCGCTTTCTCCCTTCCTCTTGAAGTAAGCCTTCGTAAAGGAGATCGGGGCCCATAAGGATTCCGGCCAGACCCATACTGTCAGGTCTTCATCGCCCTCTTCGAACTTCGGTGCCTTGACGCCCCATTCGATGTTTCCGGTCAGACGTAACGGGACCAGGGTCTTTCCGGTACGGTAACGGATCTGCGCATTGGACAGGATCGGACAGGCCTTCTCCCTGTCTTCCAGCTTCTTGAAAGTCACTATGAAACTGTTCTTGATGTTCTCGAGATCGGAGTTCTCGTGTTCCGGCAGCTGTGCTTCGATAGCCTTGTACTGATCCAGGAACTTCTCCTGGATATAGATGACCGGTGCACCCAGAGATTCTTCCATCGTCTCGGCGACGACTCTTCTGACGTTCGGTTTCTTGCGGATGTCGTCCACATATTCCTTCAGGAGATCGTTGAATTCCGTCAGTTTGAAATACCAGTTGCCGACATCGCGCATCTCCGGCTTCTCACCGGACAGCGTCGATTTCGGCTCGATGAGTTCTTCCGGCATATACTGATGGCCGAGATCGCATTCATCCGCATAACCCTTCTCCGACTGACAGTGTTCGATCGGACACTTGCCTACGACCTGTCTGCCGTTGAGGAAACAGTGATATTTCGGATCATAGAACTGCTTGGTGACCAGCTTCTCCAGCCAGCCGTTTTTATACAGAGTCGTCAGGAATTCGTTCGTATATTCCTGATGGACATCCTTGGTGTCAAGGAGACCGGAAGCACCGAACAGATCCAGAGAGATCTCATAGTCCTTCAGTGTCTTCTCTTGTGCATTGTGGTTCTCCATGACGTAGTCTTCGATCGTCCCCTGATAGCCTTCCGCCTCCACTCTCTTGCGATAGCCTTCCGCGATCGGCGAACCGTAACAGTCAGTGCCGGATACGAATACGACATTCTCCTTGCCGATACGGTCTCTCAGAAAACGCGCAAATACGTCCGCATGGACATACATGCCACCGATATGACCGAAATGCAGGGTCTTGTTGCCATAAGGCATGCCTCCGGTGATGACTGCACGCTTTGGAAATTCAGGACGTCCCATAAGATTACCTCCGTTAATTACATCCTCTATTATAACAAGAAAAAGGCGGTTCGCCAGAACCGTCTCTTACAGATCGTAATAGAGTCTGAATTCCGCAGGATGCGGGATCTTTTCCACCTCCTGCATATCCTTTCTCACTGCTTTCACCCAGTTGTCGATCAGCTCTTTCGGAAAGACATCTCCTCTCAAGAGATAGTCGTGATCCTCTTCCAGAGCCTGCAGGGCTTCTTCCAGGGAAACCGGAAGATGTTCGAGCTTCGCCTTCTCTTCTTCGGAAAGCTTGTAGAGATTGAAGTCGAACGGACCCCAGTTGTGTTCCTTCGGATCGATCCTGTTGATGACGCCGTCAAGCCCGGCCATCAGGATCGCCGCAAAAGTCAGATACGGATTGCAGGTAGCATCCGGATTGCGCAGTTCGAAGCGGACCGTATCTTCGCTCTTGGCATAGGACGGAATACGGATGACGGCACTGCGGTTGGCGCTCGCATAGCCGATCGTGACCGGAGCTTCAAAGCCCGGTACCAGTCTGCGGTAGGAATTGGTCGTCGGATTCGCAAAAGCGCATAACGATCGCACATGGCTCAGCAGTCCGCCGATGAAATACATCGCCGTCTCAGACAGGTTGGCGTAGTTTCCTTTTTCATAGAAGAGGTTCTTTCCGTCTTTCCTCAGCAGCATGTGTACATGCATACCGTTGCCGGCTTCTCCTGCGATCGGTTTCGGCATCAGTGTCGCCGTCATCCCGTTCTGTGCCGCAACGTTGCGGATCAGATACTTCGCATTCATCGTATCGTCTGCC
The DNA here is from genome assembly GCA_902803785.1 of uncultured Erysipelotrichaceae bacterium. Taxonomy (GTDB): domain Bacteria; phylum Bacillota_I; class Bacilli_A; order Erysipelotrichales; family Erysipelotrichaceae; genus Colivicinus. The sequence continues at coordinate 2,413 of CADCRE010000096.1, read as the reverse complement.
AGCCGGATCATATCGGACAGTCTCACTTCGATCTCCATCTGTCCGCTGCCGCCGACTTCGTGATGGTGATACTTCACGGCGATACCGTAATCCTTCATATAGCTGCAGATCTGATTGCGCAGATCGAAATGGATATCGCTCGGTCTGTCCGCGTGGTATCCCCCTTTCGGAAGAGTATGGTAACCGCTGGAATACTCATCGTCGCTGGACCATTCCGATTCTCTGGAACGCAGTTCATAGCTCACCCGATCCGGTGCGATACGGTAGGACATCGCATCGAATACGGAGAATTCATATTCCGGACCGATGATCATCTCATCGGCGATGCCTTCCTTCTTCATGAAGTCCACAGCGCTGTGTACGATATTGCGCGGATACTGGGCAAACGGAACATTCTCATTCTCCCGGATCACGTAGACGTCTCCGAACATCGTCAGCGTCTTCTCTTCCGCAAACGGATCGAGACGGGCCGAAGACAGATCCGGATAGAACACCATATCGGACTTCTCGACAGACGCATATCCGTAGTTGGACGCATCGAAACCGATGCCGTCCTTCATCGTATCTTCGCTCAGGTTCTCTGCGGGGATCGTGATGTGACGGAACCTTCCTTTCAGATCCACGAGCTTCAGATCCACATAGCGGACGTCATTTTTCTTGATGTATTGTTTTGCTTCGATGATATCTTTGAACATAAGCTTCTCCTCAAGTTCATTATATATAAGAAAAGAATTTATTCATAATATAATTGAGTTATGAATGACTACCTTCTGACCCTTCTGGGCAGCAGTGTCGATGAGTTCTATGAAGCAGACTCCTGGCCGATCTTGGGAGACTTTACGCATGCCCGCCACGTCTATACTTCCGCCGGAGGATGTCCGCTCAATGTGGGAGCCGTCTGTGCTTCCAAAGGAGAAAAAGTCAAAGCATTGGATATGCTGGGAAAGGAGGATCCGAGCACGGATTTCCTTTTGGAAGAACTGAAACGCCTCCATATCGATACGTCACATATCCAGATCAGAGAGAACGTCTCCGACGGAAAGGTCGTGATCATCCTCAACGGCGATCAGAGGACGATGTTCGTGGTAGATCCGATCCGTCCCTTCTATGAAGTCGATGATAAGATACAGGAACTGCTGAACGGTTCCCGATATATCTATTCCCTGATGCATATGATCGAACGATCCTTCGCTTCGATCGATCCGCTTCTCGAAGCGAAACGAAGCGGAGCCAGAGTCATCCTCGACGGTACCAGCAAGTATGACGATCCGTCCCGAGTAAAGGTCCTGTATTCCCTCTGTGACGGTCTCTTCATCAACGAGACCGACTATGAACGCCTGAAGGAACATTCTCACAATGAGCCAAAAGACATCATCCTGAACAGCGGCGGTGAATTCGTCGCGGTGACGCACGGCTCCAGAGGTTCCACTCTCTATCTGAAAGACAGGACCCTGTACCGTGAATCTGTAAAACATCTCGATGTCCTGGATTCCACCGGAGCCGGAGATGCCTTTGCGGGCTGTTTCCTGGCCTGTTTGATGAAGGGAATGAGCTATGAAGAAGCCCTTTCCCTGGCGACCGTCAACGGAGCCTATGCCTGCACGGTATTCGGCGGACTGGGCGGTGTCGCATCGGAAGAAGAACTGCGTCTCTTCGCAAAGGAGCACGATTATGATCTATGACCGCATGGATGACTGTTTCGCAACGACGGAAGACAAGATCACTGCCGCACTGAAGGAAAGCGACCTCGAAGAGATCTTTCAGAAACTGGATCGGATCGAAGGTCCGACATTGGTCTGCGGTGTCGGCGGTTCTGCCGTCGTCGCCCGCTTTCTGGCCAAGGTCCTCAGAGAAAAGAGACATATCCTGTGTACCTTCTGTTCCCCGAGAGATCTCGCCTATATGGATCTTGGTCCCTATGAGAACGTCATCGCCGTCTCCTATTCCGGCAGGAATATCGGCGTCGATATCATCTTTGAAACGAAACTGAAGAAGTACCTCTTTACCGGACATCCGCGTGAGGATGTAGAGAATATCGTCTACCACATGCCGGAAGAGACATCCTACGTCTCCATCAATGCGACTCTCATCCCTCTGTCCATCCTTCTTCTCTACTATTGTGAAGATCACCGTTTCCCGGAAGGGATCCGTAACGAAGAGATCAGGATCGATGACAGTTCCGATCTCTATGAAGTTATGTCCGGATATGAGACCCTGACGGCCGCATCCCTGTTGGAATCCTGTTTCACGGAATCGGGAATGGCTGCCTGTGTGATCCACGACAAATACGATTTCTGCCACGGCAGGATCAATCTGAGCCGTATGGATCGAAGCCATCTGATCTTCTTCCGGTCGAAGAACGAACTGGATGACCTCCTCTACCGACAGCTGCAGAGTCACTACGAGCGGACCA
>CADCRE010000095.1 GCA_902803785.1 uncultured Erysipelotrichaceae bacterium | reverse complement strand
CAGAGAATAGTGACTACTTCCGGCAACTCGGTCAAACTGTTCATAATTGACCGTACAGGATTGAAATCCCACCAGAGGGAAGAGTCCTCTTAAAAAGACGTGGACTTCGTGATAATTACTGAATTCTTTCAATACTCTGGAAGAGACCAGACGGTAGTCCGCATGGTTGACGATGATGTTTCCGCCGAGAAGATTGATGATACGGTAGTAGGCTTCCGAGAAGATCTTCTTGAAGGCACTGTCGCCTCTTCTCTCATTTCGGACACCGTAGACTACTTCATAGCCTTCTTCATACTTTTCCAGCATCTCAGCGACCGCATTGATGTCATGCTGTCCGTCACAGTCCAGCGTAACTGTCACATCACATCTGTCTTTGGCTTCCATCAGTCCGGCCAATAAAGCATTCTGATGACCGCGGTTGCGGCTTAAACTCGCACCCAGGATATATTTATTTTCTTTCGAAAGATCCTGAATGATCTGCCAGGTGGAATCGGAAGAACCATCATTTACAAAAAGCGTACGGCTCTTTTCCGAGATCTTCTTCTTTTTGATCAGTTCTTCCAGTTTGCCCGTAAACAGATGCCAAGTCTTCGGAAGGACTTCTTCTTCGTTGTAGCAGGGAGCGATCAGATACAGGATCGGCAGTTCTTTTCTTTCTTTCATCCTAGTCTCCTATCGGATACTGTCTCAGAAGCATCAAGACGTCCAGATCCGTCTTGACCGAACCGTCTTCATAGCCTTCCATCAGCAATTCCGTAAAATCGTCATCCACTGTGCTGACCGACATCGATCCATAACCCGAAAGCCGTTCCGTAAACAGTTCCGGATGGAACATCTCCAGATTTTTCAGATCCAGGACTTCCGCATCAGTCATAACACACCAGAAATCGATCACTGCATCGATACAGTAATCTTCCGGATCGTAATCCTTCATCATATGGGAATAATCCAATACTTCGATCGCTTCCTTTACGTATTTCTCGTCTTTCAGGATATACAGACTGGATACTTTCGGAATAAAGAAACGCGTCTGATCTCCAAAAACATGATAGGCATTGGTATTGAGACTGTAGTAACGCTGTCCGTCGATCTGCGTCTCATTCACTTCCGCCAGGAAGAAGGTGTCATTCTCCCGAATGATGTCATTATCGAGCAACCGCTCCATACACAACTGATAATAGTAATCTTTCTGCCATTCCAGATACAGGGAATTGAAACCGAAGATACCCAGGATCAGGATAAGAGCAACGAGGATCTTTCGAGCTCTGTCTTTACATAAAGAAACAACGGAACATATCACCATAGCCGCCCCAAGTGGGACCAGGACCGCATCTCTGCCATCGACACCGATCATGTCGATCGTCTTTCCGCGTACCATCACATACGGGAAGATGCCCATGAACAGGATAGCCAAGCCCAAAACGAACGTGAGGATGTTTTCAGACAGTTTGTATTCCTTCACGCTTGTCTGATCTCTGTACCAGATATACAGAAAAGCGAACATGATCAGGCCGACAGAATAGTAGTTGATATTCGTCAACCAGTTTGCGACGGTATGCAGAAGAGCTTTCGCCATCGAGACAGGCACATAGATCAAGCACTTGATCAGGCCGGCAAATGATACAGGATTGTAATTCTCGAAAACACCGTAGGTCGGGAAGAATATCTTGTTTTCGATATAGTAGACAAAAGGCAATACAAAGAAATCGGGATACTTCTTCAATACGTTCCATACGGAAAGGAAGATCTTCCTAAACAGATTCTTCTCTTCGCTGTGGATCATTTCGACTACAAACAGATAACCGATCAGGATATAGTAATAGGCTAATACGGAATTCAGGATGAAGCCTACGAAGAAAATAATCAGTAAGCCGATACGGCACATGATCTTCTTCCCTGAATTCTCCATTTTATTCCAGAATACGAACAGCATCATTCCCAGATAGAAGAAGAATAAGCCCACGGAATAAGCGAAGTTGGAGATCAGGATCCGGGCATCGTTGACCGGGATCAGGATGAACAGCCACGTGATCAATAAGCTCTTTTCTTTATCAAAGAGACCGCAGTTTCTCAAAAAACCGTATACGAAGAAGGCATCGGCCAGATACAGGAAAAAGACCAGGATCCTGCCGTTATTGGGTGAGGACCACGCCAGAGGGACCAGGAGGTTCCATTCCGGTCTTCCCGACTGGGATGCGACTTCGTTGATGTAGTTGAGGTTGTGGGTCATGAAGGTCCAGTCATCCCACCAGCAGCCGCTCAATATCAGCATGAAGAAATGCGCCAGTATATAGACTGCCGTGATCAGAAAGTAAGGATTCTTCATGATCTTCTTCATCTTCGTCATTATAACACTTCCCGTTACTGTTCCTTCTTCCAGTTGGCGAGATCGAACAGATCATCCTTCACGTAGAAGTCGATCCCCGGTTTGAATTTCTTTCCGTTGTTGTCACGCGGAGAGATATCTTCGCTCCACACCAGGTGCTGATAACCCTGGGATTTCATTTCATTCGTCAGCGGTTTTCCCGTAAACGGATTGACCGGATCTTCGATCACTCCTTCCGAAGCCAATATGATCGTATCCGCATTGGTCATGAACGTATCATCGACCGTGATCCCGGTACTGTCAAAATCCTTCACCAGTAGTAAAGGATTGAAAGACAGAACATCCGTTCCGTCAAAGTTCACCTCGTTTTCCTGATGCAGATTAGGCGCACCGTGATCGGCTACCAGGATGATCCTGGTGTTGTCATAGACGCCTTCTTCTCTCAAGGCATCGAACCATTTGCCAAGTTCCATCATCGTAGCGATGTTGATCTGGTAGTGGGACATCTTTGTATAGTCGTCAAACCGTAATACATTCCCGTTTCCGTCATCACGGGAATAGTCCGTCTGTTTATCGTATTCGTAGTTGTCTACGTTCGTCTTCACTTCATAATCCGGTTCCTGCAGCAGAGTCGGTTCATGGGTGGACATGTTGTACATCAGAAGCAGATGATCAGAATCATCTTCCTCGATCTGTGTCATGGACGTCATGTTCTGAATGACAGAGAAGGCATCGATAAAGCCTTTCTTCACGTAAGCCTTCGTCGAAATATCCGTCAGTTCATCTTTGGAAAACAGAGACTCATAACGGTTGATGCTGTTATAGGCTCCGCCGTTATATAAAACTGGCTGTATCACTAAAGGCATCGATTTCGTGATCCCGTAACAGAACAGGTTCCGATTCAGAAGATCCAGATTGTCCCTGATCAAAGAAGAATCGTAGTCAAACATGCCTGTTCCGGTATTGTAGGCGTGGATATAAGGATAATCGTCATAGACGGACAGTTCTCCGATATACTGGTAGTTTGCGTAAGCCGGATCGAAGACCGTCACATCGAAACCACCCTCTTCATGGAACAGCACCGGCATGACCCTCAAAGCTTCGTTGTGCTTGTCGACCAGATATTCATCTTCCCTCTTGTCCATCTCTTCCGGTGTATATTCATAACCTCCGTAGACACTTGGAATACCCAGGTTGGTGGACTTGCTGTAGGAGATCGTATTCGGATACCAGGTGAAACCGTCGAACTGTTCCTTCAGTTCCGGACGTTCATTCATAATATACGGGAAATAGGAATTCACCGCTCTGTCCAGTATGATCACGACGACGTTCTCACCTTCCTTGCTCAGATGGATCTGAGCGCGGTTCTCCTTGGACCTTGCGATCTCGGAGATGGAACGCTTCGCATCTTCTTCGATCGAGAAGATCGAACGGATCGAAACGATGGAAGACGTCAGGATCATGACGATCAGGATGGCCTGTATAAACTGTCTCTTGTATCGATACAGAATGCTGACTAAAACGAATACGACAAACATCGCAGCCAGATTGATCAGGATCTGGGATGAACTGTAGCTCATCCCTTCGTCATATATCAGCATGTTCGACATGGTCCCCAGATCCCTTCCGAAGAAGAGATAGTTCACTGCAAACAGGACTATTCCTATGGCCAGCACGTACTGGAAGATCCTCCTGATCGGATCCTTCATCAGCGAATAATAGATCAGAAACCAGACACAGAACGTGCCGATCGATAAAAACAGTGTATTCAATACATAGACCATCGGATCAGTCAATGACATCGTATCGACGAATTCTCCCGGAGAGATATCGATGACCTGACAAGGGATGAACAGTCCGAAATAGATACTCAACAATACGATCTCCAGATAGAAGAGACGGTCATTGACTTTCTCTTGATTTTCCTTAAATGAGACCTTATCCTTCAGTAACTTTTCCCATATCAGAGGTATCATCAGTCCGATCATGACGATGATCGCAACGAGTTTGACCAATAAAGAACCTAACGGATGGATTAATAATACAAATACCAGTCCTGCGATACCCGCAATAAACATCAGCCAGCACAGTATCATCTTACTGTTCTTCAGCTTCATGAAGATGTTCTTGATCAAGGAGAAAAGATTGTTCAAGGTCCAATAGAACACCAGACCCGACGGTCGGTCATATAAGAATACCAGGAAAGCCAGTGCCATGACATACAGCTGGATATTGTTTTTTAAAGGCTGACCTTTGGTGTAGATGATACTGGAGATGATATTGATCACTGTCATCAGGATCGGTAAAAGATTGACTCCACCCAGCAATCCGTCAGGACTACCTAAAGATCCAATCGGACCGAAGGAAGAAGACAGAACAGTATATTCATTGGACAGATAATCGTAAGCCGCAATAAAGAACGGGATTTGTAACAATAAAGAGATCGAACTCCTCAACGCATAGATCGGCTTGTATCCGTTCTGACGATAGTAGGCATTCAGGATCATATACTGTTCGTCGCCCTTGAAGACCTTTTTGATGTGATCGACACCCGGTTTCAGCTGTTTCTGGATATCGTTCTCCTTGGCCTGGACATCGTCCGCTCTCTTATACAGAGGCATCAGAAGGATATTCATGACAAGAGATAGGGCAACGATCGAAAGGCCAGCATTGTCTGTCAGAAAATATGCGAAGGTATAGACCACTTCAAACAGCAGTTTCAGAGGTCCGATCAGTAATGTGTAAAGTGCCGATGAGAGATTCATTCTTTCACCTCACTGACTTCTTTGACTTTATTCACGAGATAGTCTGCGACCAAAGATGCGGATTCTCCCATATGTTCCCAGCATTCCTTCCTCACTTCTTCTCTTGAACGCTGCAGTTCTTCACTGTTCATCGTATCATCGATGACTTTCTTCAGATCGGAAAGATCTTCTTCTTTTAGTTGTCTGCCAAGACGCGGCAGAGACCTGAAGGTCCACATCTCTTCATCCAGCCACCAGGCATCATAGACCGATTTATCAAAAGAAACATCCGCATACAGGATCGGACGGTCGAAGACCAGAGAGAAATCGAAGATGACTCCGGAGAAATCGGAGATCATGATGTCGGACCGGTTCAGACAACTGAAGTTGTCTCTGTCTCTGTTCCATTCCAGCTGATCGCTGTCGGGATACTTCTTCATCAGTCCTTCCAGCATCTCTTTCTCAGATGAGAAAGACTGCGGATGAGGACGAACAATGACGTGATACCCTGTCTTCAATAACGCATCCAGTATCTTTTCTCCGTATTTGTTTAAGAGACCGTAAGGACCCCAGGTCGGAGCCAGTAATACGGTCTTTTCCGTATGATCATATTTTTCACTTTCATAACGTTTCTTCATCACATCCAGATAAGGGATACCCAGTACTTCCACTTCCTTTTCCGGCAGATGTCTCAACTCTTCCAGTTTCCGAATCTGTTCCTTCTGATACTGTCCCGATACGATGACCGCATCGTAGTAATCGATCCCGAACATACGGTAGCTGGTCGCATCGTTGGCGGCATGAAGGATATGGACGTAGTATTTTACGTTCTTGGATCTCTTCCACTGATAGACATCCAGGGAAGGCGTCGTAGACAGCAATACATCCGCATCCAGCATATTCAGCTTTGCGAAGCCTTTATTGCCTTCTCCGATGAATTCCGGCTGTATATATTCATAATTCGCATTAAATGCTGGATCGTCTTCCGACTGTGTCAGATAGACTGTCTTCTGTTTTCTTTTTTCCAGTTCCTCACAGATCGGGCCGAAAGTGTTCCAGTATCTCTTGTCATCGGAAAAGATGACGAAAGGAAGCGTATTTTCGTTCTTCTTGGCATCTTTATTGAATGAATATCTCAGTTTGATGAAAAAGCCCCTCAGTCCGTAGATGACGACACTGACCGCACCGATGAGGATCGTAAACAGCATGCTTCCCGTTCCGGGGTCGATGTAGGCATACTTGACCGGGGCTGTCTCGTTTAATAGATTTAAAAGATCAATATTCATATACTCAACCATTATAACAGATATCCATGGCCTTCATTGCCTTGTCGTACCACATCTGTTTGTCTTCGATGACCTTGCCGTCGGATTCCTTGAACAAAGCCCATACATACCAGTACCACATGACGATGGCCAACACTGCCGTATAGTACCATCTCTCTTCTTCGTTCAGTTCATGACCTTCATAGATCTTCGCCAGTTCAAGATAATCCTCATGATCAAGATTCAGACTGGAGACGAAATAAGCCACGTCTGAGGCCGGATAGGCATTCCCGGAATATTCCCAGTCAAGCAGAGTTAAAGAGCCCGTATCGTCCTTTAAAATGTTCCAGAACCAGTAGTCATTATGACAGAGCACTTTTTCATATCCCTTTTCTTCCAGGATGCGATCGATCTGTGCCATCTTCTCATGGATCTTTTCATACGGTTTAAAGTCTACAGAACCTTCCTTTTTGAACATACCGATAAAGCGTTCCGTCTCCTTGATGTAGTCAAAATCATACGGAGAAACTACCTTTGCCTCATGAAGTCTCCTGATAAAGGCCATAGCCTTCTTCTGATCTTCGATATCATACGGATTGATCTGTGTACTGTTCTCTACATACCTGCTCAGTTTCCATCCGGTCTCATCGATATGGACCACCGTATGATCGAGTCCCAATTCTTCAGCTACTTTTTCCGAATAGACTTCCGATTTCCGATTGATGAACTTCTTCGTATTGTCTCCCGGCTTGCGGTAAACGTAATTCACACCTTTCACATTGAACTTGAATGACACATTGGTCAGACCGATCTTCATGAATTCGATCCCCTGGATCTCACTTTCTTCGCATTTCAGTGTCTGACAGATATTCTTTACCGTCGACTTCTCGATATTCAGTTTCGGCCCGCTGTAATTCTTATAACTCGGATCCAGTTCACACAGTTCATGGAAGGTATCGATCTCCATCGTATCTTCTCTGTGGCATTCCCGGATACGGATATGGAAATCGGAGACACATTTGGTCAAAGGGACATGTTCCCACAACAGTTCCCTGCCCCCCGGCATTTCAAAAACTTTCAGAAGATCTTCTCCCAGTTTCTTTCCGTCTTCTTCGTTCCAATAGGAGATCGGTGTCTCCTGCCAGGTGTCTGTTCCGCCTCTGACAAAAGACAGGATCCTTCCGTCTTTCGTATCAAAGCACCAGTCATCGCTTTTCTTCGCCTTGAAAGCCAGAAAGTTGGAGGTGTAGTGATACTTCTCCAGAAGATCTCTGTTGTACAGGAAAAGATCGCCGTCAAAGACGTAGCAGTTGCACAAACGGTCCTTTGCCAGGATCATAGAATAAATATTATTCGCATCGTTATAGGCATCGTTGTCGATGAACTTCAGCATCGGATACTTTACCAGCAACTCATTGAATCGATGTTTCAGATAGCCTCTGACGATCGTGATATCTTCGATCCCCTTTTCCAATAATCCGTCAATGATCGTATCGATGATCCTGGTCCCGTTGACCTTGACCAGAGGTTTCGGCATCGTCAAAGTCACAGGAACCATCCTTGAACCGAAACCAGCTGCCATGATGATCGCACGTTTCGCTCTGTAAGGTTCCAGAGCCTTATCTCCCGCTTCATTTACTTCATAACTGTCTTCGATATATCCCTTTTCCTTTAGTTGCTGTACATAGCGATTTACGGTCCCTACGGACATATCCAGTTTCTCAGCGATCTCTCTCTGATTCTTTATCTCTTCTTCTTTCAACAGTTTCAGCACTGTAAATTCGTTATAGCTCAGTTTCATAATCTACTTCCTTGTTCAGTCTTAATCATTATAACTTAAAAAAATGAACAATCATACGATCGTTCATTATTCATAAATATTTATTATTCACTAAGTTTCTTTTTTCTTCGATCACCGATCAGATCATTCACATGATATGCCAGGAAAAAGACGAAATAGAAACGGAAGAATTTCTTATAGGCATCCATCAGATAAGTGACACTTACCGCAAAGACAGCCCCCACCATGACAGTCCGTTCGATACTGTTCCTGATCCGATCGACCTTTTCCGTCAGGACGATATGGAAGACAAGGAAGAAGAATGAACCGATGATCCCCGTCGCATTCAATCTTTGCAGAAACTGGTTATGTGAATGAATAAAACTGGTTCCATTGTCCAGCTCTACGACCGGACGGAATCCGTGACCGATCCAAGGTTTCTCCTTGATCATCTCGATAGCCTTACTCCAGATCGGAGTACGGTTCGTAAATGTCGTCGTCCTGCCTAAGACCTTGATGATGAAATCATCGATCAGCTTATAATCGCCGCCTTGATAGACAAACAGGACGAAATAGTTCAACGCAACGATCGCAATCAAGAGTAAAGAAAGATGGATCTTCCAATTGCGGGTCGGCTTGAACCAGTATAAGATCATGCCTAAAACAACGATACCGATCATTCCGGCAGTCGCCATGACCATAGTCGCACACCAGGTACGGAAGACCGTAAACATCGAAACCAGGATCAATAAAACACCTCGTATGATATGGATCGGTTTATCCTTAAATACGCTGATGTATAACGCGCCTACACAGGTTGCAGGAAGTGTCCATAGGATCAACGTGGCATAATAGCCCAAAAGGTAATAACCGTGATCCACAAAATGAGTGATGACCCCATAGAGATTCGGATACAGTGCCAATTCAAAGTTCAGCATCAATCCGCACAGCAATGATTTAGGATCTTTCCGATAGTATTCGATCAGTTCGGCTACACTCAGTGCATTGATCATATCGATCACCGTTTTGTGAATGGCTGTCTTATCGCCAAAACCATAATTGATCAATGTAGATACAAGCCAGAATCCTTCGATAAACAGCAAAGAAACAAACAGTTTAGATACCTTCCTTCTCTTGAAAACGATCAGGAAAGAAAGAACAAAAAAGACCCCTACCTTGACGTAATCCATCTGCCAGTCTTCCAGGATCTTGAATGAAGAATAACTGTCATTAACAAATGGGACCATCATCAGGAAGACAAGGATCCATCTGTATCTATTCAGTATTTCGTTGAATTTATCTTTACGCACGATAACTAACTATAACTGATCAGAAAGAACGATCAGCGCATCATTATTATAACAGTTTCTTAAGATTATGAAAGTTCAGCCTTACAGCAAGCCAAAACTATTTCAATAATCTCATTCATATTACAATGCATGTCTTTTCAGGCTTTTCTTCAAGATCACGTTTAAGCAGGGGTAAGAAAGACTTAGATGCTCTAGATACAGTTTACCTGTTTAGAGTTATCTACTTCCCGTTGATGAGTTCACACAGGCGTTCCGTTTATGGCCGCTTCTTTTTGAGTTTGATCAAACTCTTTGCGATCGGAGCTGGAAGGAATACCGTCCGGAAGTAGGCATCAGGGATAGGATCTTTAAGATCCGAAAAAAAGGAATACTCCGAAGTTCTTTTGATCGCCTTGACTTCTTTGCGGCTCATGGAGGTAGTGACATACTCGTGGATCAGAACCCTGTCATTGACATAGGACAGAGGCCGATCCATCAGTTTTTCACAGATCTCGGGTCTCGTCCCTTCGAAAACATATCTTGCATACTTCTCCGGAAGATTGATACCAAACCCATCTAAAGCTCTTCCGGATGCACCCAGTCGGTAATTGACTTCAGAGAAATACATACTACCGCTCTTATCTTCCAAAAGGTCGATATCGAACAGGCCTTCATATGAGATCAGTTTCATCAATGAAGTCAGTTTTTCAATAAGGTCTTTGTATTCTGATACAGGTCTGACTTCGCCCGTTATTGCAACGCCTCTTCTTTCCCCACTGCCGGAACGCAGGATCTTCAATACCGCCGGAATTAAAACATTTCCATCTGAGCTTAACCCACCAACAGAGTATTCTCTTGCGACGTCGATATAATCTTCTATTTCAAAATCAACAGTAATGTTTTGATCCAAAGGATCCAGAAAACCGCATAGCTGTTCCCTTGTATCATATTTGCCAAGATAAGATTTGGAGTGATCTCCGCTATGCAAAGGTTTTATAAAACACGGATATGATACTTCTTTCGGTATCTTATAAGATCCGTTCGCATATTTCAGAATCCTACCCTTTACGACCTTCAGGCCACATTTCTTTGCCAATTCCTTCTGGACGTCCTTTTGCATCATCTGGCAAATCTTACCCTGCGTATGATCGATATTCGGCAGTATGTAATAATTGCTCAAGAGGTCGTAATGCTCATCTACGATCGTAAGTACCAGATCATCTGCAGGAATCAGAAGATACTCATGGCCAGAGTCCCGGATCTTGATCAGTTTGTCCACGAGACGCTTCGGATCTTTTTCGGCATTAAGACTGTAATAATGTTTCACATACCGGCTGAACCTTTCAGGGCAAAGAAATTGACGCAATGGCTTATTCTCCCAAAAAAGGCGCAAAATGTTGACTGGATAACCTGCTTCCCCGAAAGATCTGGCCAGAGAGAGATTTGTTCCGTAGTTCAGTCCTACGATCAAGACTCGTTTCTCTCCAAGAAGAAAAACCCTTCGGATCGTTCTTCTTATAGATCCTTTTATCTTTCTGATCCTTCTGTTCGTCCTATCGCGAAGGATCTTCAAGAACGACAGAAAAACGAATATGATATACGGTTTACGGTCATATGGATCATCGATGAAAGCGATATCCGCATTCCTCTTCAGCTCAAACAGTTCAGATGATGCTATATATTTCCGGTTCAGTTCATCTGCAACGATCATCTCCGAAAGGAAATGTTTTCCCGGGACCACGGTATTCTCTTCAGGGATCTTCTTTCCTTCCAGCATGTATTCCGCAAAGATACCCGGCAGATTCATTCCGGATTCCGTGATCGCATATCCGGAACCGCCGTAACGGAAATTCAGTTCCGCAAAATACATCTCGCCGTCTTCCGTCTCGATCAGGTCGATATCATACAGACCTTCATAATTCAGAGATGAAACGAAACGGACCAGTTTATCGATCAGTTCCTGACGTTCCTCCGTCGGCAATACGACACCGGTCATCGCGACGCCTTGATGCGAATAATGTCCGCCTTTTTCTGCCATGAAGAACCCGGGAGCGATCGTCTTCTCCTTTGTGCTGAGACCTAAGAGTGAGTATTCAGTCTTGATCTCCAGGTATTCTTCGACCAATAATTCGGTTTCTTTATCCTTTGAAAACCTGGACAGATGATCTTCCAACTGTTTTCTGTCCTCACATCTCTTCATCTGTGTTTTGAAACCGCCGATGCTTGCGTTTGGTTTCACAAAGCACGGATAACAGACTCCGTCAGGGATCTCGAACTCTCCGCAATCGATCTTGATCCTGCAACTTTTGGCCACAGGGATCCCAAAATCTGCAGCAAGCGTTTTCTGTCGTTCCTTGCTCATCAATTCACAGATCTTTCCCTGTTTTCCCTCAATACTGGGGATCAGATAATATTCGGACAGTTCATCCAAGTGACTGTCGATAATGGATACTGCGAGATCGTCCGAAGGAATCAGGAGTTTTTTTTCGTTTCCGGAAAGTTTGATCAGTTTGTCGATCAGATTGTTTTCTTCCTCGGAGATGACACATGTGTTAAAGGACTTCACATATTTACTGAAAGATTCCGGAATGAAGAACTGTTTGAATTTCGGTTTTTTGGAAAAAGTCCTGAGTATTTCGACATCATAACCAAAACGCCCGAAAGAACGAGCTAAACATAGATTTGAACTGTAGTTTCTACCGACGATCAGGATCTTCTCTTTTTTTGGGATTGGATCAGCGTTTCTCATGGTTTACTCAATCTGTTTTTGTCACACTTTAGTATACTTTTATGCAATTTTGAATTATCTTAATTATATAGGTTTTATATACATTTATAAATAAACTATTTTTTATGTAATCTCATCAAATCGAATAGTTCGGAACGTTTTATAAGGGGAGAGAATGGTAAAAGAGTATAAAAACAACAGATTCTTGCAGCGATACGAAAACAAAGTCCCTGACTTTGATTATCTGGAGAGGGAACCGAAAAATACTCTTGGTAGAAATGGAAGATATATCCTCGATGACAACGGCTTCTGGGTCAATCCTGACCAGGAATGCATGAACAATGCGACGCTTCTGTTTGCGGGCGATCTTCTCTGCCAGGAAACTCAGATCATCGAATCTGAACTGAACGACGGCTACGATTTTCATTACGCCTTCGATCTGGTCTCACCGATCCTTCAGAACGCCGACCTCTGTATCGGGAATCTGGAGACACCTGTCTGTGACTGCGCCCCTTACAGGACCGAGAGATATGTCTCCGAACAGAAATACTACAATAACGCCCCATCCGCTTATCTGGAGGCTGTAGCCGATGCGGGCTTCGATCTTGTGACCACCGCAAACAACCACGACCTGGATGCGGGAGCCATCGCCCTGGGAGCGACGATCGACCATTGCCGCGAACTCGGGCTCATTCAGACGGGAACCTTCAAAGATGACTGCAAGAGATATCAGACGGTCATTGTGAAAGGAATAAAGATCGCCTTTACGGCATTTACGACTTCTCATAACCTGCTGGCAGGAAACTACTCTTCCGAAGGCAGAAAGAAGCTTCTCAATACCTATGATCCTTCCGAAGCAAAACAAATCTGCCTGCAGGCAAAGGAAGACGGAGCTCAGCTGGTCGTGGTTCTGATGCATTGGGGGAAGGAATATAAACACGCTCCGAATGAGGAACAGCTGAAGATCGCCCGTGATCTGGCAGAAGACGGATACGGACTCATCGTCGGATCTCATCCTCACGTGGTCCAGCGCTATGAAGAGATCACAACTTCCGATCAGAGAAAAGTTCCTGTCATCTATTCCCTGGGCAACTTTGTCTCTCACCAGAGAAAAAGCAGATCCTACCTGTCACTGATGTTCAAAACAGCCGTTTCACTCAAAGACGACGGATCTGTCGACATAGACTGTTCCTATATTCCGTGCTGTACCCAGAGAAAACTGCTCAACAAGAAATATGTCGTCCTCCCTCTCTGTGAAGAGACCGGGGGTCTGATCTCTCAGAATGATTCAGCCGATTATCTGGCACATATTTCCGAAAACATCGGCGATCAGATCTCTGCGGATCCTTTCGCTGAGACAGCCTTACCGGATCCTTCTTCACTCAAGTGGAAAGATTCCACAAATCCAAGAAAAGATCTGCCAAGTCTCCACCCTTATGAGAAGAGGATAAAAGGCATCGTTCAGAGCAAGTATCCGAATGCCGTGAAGGAAAAAGCCTTCTATCTGAATGATAAAGAAGGATCATGGATGCTGATCGGGCTTGCCAGCACGATCCCTGCCATCATCATCCCGAACAAGATCAGAGACAAGGCAGTCAGTATGATCAGAAAACAGGCATTTGCGGGAAATCCGGTCATCAAGAAGATCAACTTCCCGACTTCCGTCACCAGGATAAGCGAATCTGCCTGTGAAGGCTGTTCCGCACTTGAGGGCGTCACCTTAAGCAAAGAACTCAAGATCATCAATAAGTACGCTTTCCGCAACTGCACGAGTCTGTCTTCGATCGTGATCCGAAAGAAGGCCAAGGAGATCAGAGAAGGTGCATTTGAAGGCTGTATCAACCTTCGCAGTATCAAGATACCGCGAAACGTCACGCTCATCGACGACACCGCGTTCCGGAACTGTCCTGAGCTGATCATCTACGGACTGAAAAACAGTTATGCGCAGAAATATGCAGAAGCAAACGGCATTCCATTCAGAAAACTTGAAGATGTCGATAATCTGGTGTGAATACGGAGGAGAAGATGAAAAAACTGTTGTCAAAAATAAAGCGTTTCCTGCGCAAGATCAAACGCAAACTGAAAAAGATCTTTAAAAAGACAAAACGAAAAAACGAAGTCGAGACCGTCAGGAAAGCGGAACCGAAAAGAACCGTTCCCATCGTTGACTACGCTTCTTCGGAATACCTCAGCAAGCTTGAACCCGGGAACGGCAGATATGCCGATACCGTAAAGGAAACATGCAGGCTCCTGGGATATCCGCTTGAAGTCGATACATTCTTCCCGTCCGATGTGATCAACATCGACTACATGTACGATCGCTATGAGAAGATGATCCGTGAGTATCTTCCGAGGCTGGGCGTGAACATCTCTTATGAAGATGCATGCAAGAAATTCCGGTTCTTCAAACAGAAATACAGATCTCAGGAATGTTTCAGCTTCGCCAAGACGGACTGTGTCATCTGGTTCTGGGACTGGCTCCTGTTCGTAATGGACAGAGGTTACTACCACGGAAACTATTTTGACTTTGAGTTCTATAAGAAAGGCTGGAAAGAAAGAGATGAGTATCTCGGCAGCGGATACCGCCGCAGCCTTCTGAGGCTTTTGAACAATTCCAAAGAAGACAACAAGACTCTGGGAAACAAAGGTCTCTTCAACAAGAACTATGCGGCATTCATTCAGCGTAAATGGCTGTCCACCGAAAGTTCCACCGAAGAGGAATTCACTCAGTTCCTGAGCGGATTCGACAAAGTCTTCGTAAAACCTCTGACCGAATCTGGAGGAAACGGAGCCAGAGTCGAAGAAACAAAAGGAATGTCTCCCGAACAGATCCACGATACCTGGGTAAAATGGTCTGCGGAAGGTGTAATCGTAGAAGAGATCCTGAAACAGAATCCTCTGATCGCCGCATTCAACGAATCTACGATCAATACCCTTCGTATCTACACGCTGATCGGAAGCGACGGAGAACCGTTCATAACGATGGCCTGCGGACGTTTCGGCAGAGCCGGAAAAGTCACAGACAACTTCCATCAGGGCGGATACGGGGTCATGGTCGATCCTGAAACAGGAACGATCACATCCGACGGTCTGAACCGTTCCCACCAACTGAGTCCGATGCATCCTGACTCAAAGAAAGTCTTCAAAGGCTTTACTTACCCGGAATGGGACAAAGTCCTGAAAGCCGTCAGAGAGATCGCACTGGTCAACCCAAAGATCCCTCATGTCGGATGGGACATCATCATCAACGATAAGAATGAGATCGAACTGATCGAAGGCAACTACGCGCCGGGCTTCGATATGCCTCAGGCAGTCGATCAGATCGGCAAGAGATGCATCTATGACAAAGACGTCATTGCGATCGCCGCAAGGCAGGGAGCCCAGTTCCCGCAATCCGAAGTTTGGTATAAATGATGGCTAGAGACAGCAAAGACAGCAAGAAAGATCAGGAATCCTTTCAGATCGTCTTAAAAGATCACCCTTCCTCTGTCTTTGCTGTTCCGGCCACGTATATAGCGATCAATTAGATCCTCTCCATTCACTTGTTTGAACATATTAAAACTGACCATAGCAATGATCAGTTTTTTGGTATGATTCTATTCTTATATTCAAAAGAGATGTTGTGTTCTTTTGCATATTCCTCAGCATAAGAACCGCTTTCTACGTAAATCGTTAGCTTCGGACAGTTAAGGAAAGCTTCGTCCTCGATCTGGTGAACTGAAGAAGGTATTGTTATCCTCTCAAGATTTTTGCAATTGGCAAATGCATGACTTCCAATATGGATACAACCGTCAGACAGTGTCACTTTTGTTAATTTCTCACATTCATTAAAAGCATCGCTGCCAACAATTTTTACACTTGAAGGAAGTTCTATCTCCTACGGCTCCGTTTTTTTATAAGAAAAGGCCTTAAACGGGCCCATTTCGTTTGTTTTATCATCTAGTACCAAAAACCGTGTTCCAACTTAGTGCACAGTTTTCCAGCATAACAGCGCTTTTTCGATCACATCATCCATATCATAGTATCTGTATTCTCCCAGCCTTCCGCCGAAGATCACACTCGGACAATTCTCCGCCAATGCCAGATACTGAAGATACAGTTCTTCGTTCTTTTTGTTATTGATCGGATAATACGGCTCATAACCCGGGATCCATTCAGAAGGAAATTCCTTCGAGATCACCGTCTTTGGCTGTGTTCCGTATTCAAAATGTTTATGTTCGATGATCCTAGTATAAGGAACTTCCCTTTCCGTATAGTTGACGACGGAATTTGACTGATAATCTTTCTGATCCAGAACTTCCGTTTCAAAACGGACGGATCTGTATTCCAGATGGCCGAGACAGTGATCGAAATAGGCATCGATCGGACCGGTAAATACCAGTTTCTCATACTCGATCTCATCCCTGTGTTTCAGGAAATCATAGTTCAGTTTCACTTCGATCCCTTCCAGCAGCCTTTCAATGATCGGTGTATAGCCATTCACAGGTATCCCCTGATATTCATCATTGAAGTAGTCACTGTTGTATTCAAAGCGAACCGGAAGTCTCTTGATGATCGATGCAGGAAGATCCCTGCAGTCTCTCCCCCACTGTTTCTCCGTATATCCCTTCACAAGCTTTTCGTAGATCTCGGTTCCGACCAAGGAGATACACTGTTCCTCGAGATTCTTTGGATCAACTATCCCTTGTCTCTGTTTCTCTATGATCGCAGAAGCTTCTTCTTTTGTGTCCACTCCCCACATCTGATGGAAGGTGTTCATATTAAAAGGCAGGTCGAAGAACTCACCTTTATAGCTTGCGATCACTTTATGTCTGTAGTCATTGAATTCCGAGAACTGCCTGATGTAGTCCCAGACTTCTTTCTTGTCTGTATGAAAGATGTGGGCCCCGTATTCATGGACGTCTATATCTTCGATCTTCTCGGTATAGACGTTTCCGCCGATATGGTCTCTTTTTTCAACAACGATCACGGAATGTCCGGCTTTCTTCGCCTCGTGGGCAAATACCGAACCGAACAGCCCGGACCCAACGATCAGATAATCATATTTCATGCGTTTTCTTTCAACAGCTCCGGACGGTTCTTTCTGATGATATTAACAGCCGCATCGACGACATCGACGTGTTCGTTTTCGATCATCTTTTCCAGTTTCGCGACCTGTTTCGCTCTTTTCTCTTCTCTCTCCAGTTCCACTTTCTGCAGATAACGTTCCGACATCATCTGTACATCTTCGTAGGAAGCAGGGAGTTTCTTATTGATCAGAAAATCCTCATAGGCATTGAGATAGAGATCGACTTCGTCTGTAAAACAGACCTGATTTCCATGATCCAGCCAAAGGACCTTATTGCAGAGTTCACGGACCTGCTGGGTGGAGTGAGATACTAGAATGCCTGTCACGCCTCCGCTCAGGATCTCTTTCATCTTGTCTCCGGATTTCTTGCGGAACGCACCGTCACCGACAGACAAAACTTCATCCAGGATGAGGATATCCGGATTGACCAGACACGCGATACTGAACGCCAATCTGGATTTCATACCGGAAGAAAGCTGTTTGAATGGACGGTCCTGGAACTTCTCCAGTTCAGCGAATTCAATGATCGATTCATACATGTCGTTCATGAAATCCCTGGTATATCCCAGCATCGCACCGCGAAGATAGGTATTCTCTCTGACGGTCAGTTCTCCGTCAAATCCTGCGGTCAATTCCAGCAGAGCTGCGATATTGCCTTTGGTGGTGATCGTACCTCTTGTCGGGATCATAACACCGGAGATCGCCTTCAGTAATGTGGATTTCCCGGCTCCGTTTGATCCGATGATCCCCAGCATGTCTCCTTCTTCCAATGAAAAAGATATATTCTTGTCTGCCCAGAATTCCGTGACATGATAATTGCCGGTGAGCTTACGCATCAAATACTCTTTAAAGCCGATATCTTTAAAGTCTCCGGTAATATATCTGATAGATACGTCATTACAATTAACTGCTGATAAACTATTCGACATTATTCTCCTCGATAAAGAATCTTTTTATTCCTATCTTCTTTATCTTATCAGATAAACGGTCGACTAGCATCGCTAAGAGTACAGCTGACAGCAATGGTATCAATACTTTCTGTGCACTGTCGATGCCGTGGATAAAGCCGTTGTCTTTTCTGAAAAAGCCGATAATGCACCAGTGTGACAGATAGAGTGATAAAGAAAGCTTCCCAAGATAGTAGGAGATCGGATGATCAAAGAGATCGGATCCGTACGTTTTCTCAGTGAAGATGATCGTTATCATAAACAGACATCCGATCAATGCATAGATGTTGTATTCAGGCTTATTTGATAATAAAACAACGTATAAAACCAGGAAGAAAGAGACAAGTTCGATCATACTCAATGCAAACTTCCCGATCTTTGTGTATGTATACTTTTTCAGCATTTCGGAGACGTGATAGCAGGAAATGCCCAGACACATTTCAGCAAAGCCTCTGACCAGGCCCTTATACATCATGCCGTCCAGAACGATTACATACGGACTGATCAGCTCATTGTATTTCAGCCTTAAACAGCCGATCAGAAGAGATCCGACGATAAACGCCCCGTATTTGAACCAGGTTTCGTTTTTTCTGCAGAGCGGATAAAGAATGACTGTACAGATGATCAAAACTGACAGATACCACGTAGGGCCGATGATACTCAACAGTTTTGCTGACCATCCCCATTCCCTGAGCAACATAAAATCCGGCAGAATCCTCAGTAGCAACAGGAAGAAATCATGTACGCTTTTGCAATGCTTAATGCAATATATTATGAAAACAAACGTAAATGAAAGAATATAATTCGGGAGAAATCTGAGTACTTTATGAATGATGTAATCCTTTGTATCGTCTGAGTCTGATCTGTCTGAATGATCCGCTACGTGTTTTCCCAATAAAAAACCTGACAGGACAAAGAAAAACTCAACGCTCATCGCTCCGTATTCCAGAAGACCTTTGAAGTCAAAGATCTTCTGATCAGTATGCAGTAAAACAACGCATATTGCGAAAACAAATCGTAGTACTTCTATTTTTCCATTTCTTTTCTTCATAACAGCCTCTTCATATACGTATATGAAATAATCGTTATAAACTAACTAAAGAATACTAAAAAACAATAACATACGTAAAGAAAGCTGTGCATTGAAATAAACTGTCAATCACAAAAAAGAGGTTTTTCAACCTCTCGATCACAATACTTTTACATATAGTACAGGAATTTATGATTGTATTTTTTGTATATCAGCAGGCCGATCGCCAGTGATAACAGTGAATAGAACAGCAATAACAGATGGAACTGAACGGAAGGAATATTTCCTTCGATCACGATCACCCGGAAATACTTGATGAAACAGTACAGCGGATTCATCAGGAACAGTCTCTGAACATTAGGAGAGAAGGAATCGATCCGGTAGAAGATCGCACTCAGATAATTGATCAAAGTCAGAAGGATATCATACAGATAACTCGTATCTTTAAAGAAGACGAAGCAGGCGCTCAATATCAGGCCGATACCGACATTGAACATAACCAGGCATACGATCGCATACGGCAGCATCAAGAACTGCCAGCCAAACTGGATTCCGTCAGCTAGACAGAGTACGAAGAATACACACAATGTAAGTGAGAAGTTGATCAAACTGGATACGTTATTACTCAACAGGAACAGATATTTCGGGATATTGATCTTGTTGATGATACTCCTGTTTGCCATCAGCGAACGCATTCCGCCTCTGGTAGACTCTCTGAAATAAGCCATGATCAAAGTTCCACAGAAGATATAGATCGTATAATGCGGTGTATTTCTTCCCAGGAGCTTCGTAAAGACAAGGACCAGGACCAGGAGATTCAGCAATGGAGACAATACGCTCCATGCCATACCTAATACTGTTCGTTTATACTTTTCCTTGAAATCTCGGCTCACAAGTTCCTCAAACAGAAACTTGTATTTTTTTATCTTATTCATATCAATCCTATTTTACTATACCGCCACTCGTGTATGCCAGGATGCTACCGTTTAGACAACAATAGGATATCATCATTCTTTTCTACATGGAACTATATGGCAATGTCCTAACGAAACATCTTTTCAATATTGTTTTTAATGTACAAAAATGAAACTTTTATTAGATATGTTATTACGGTTATCACAATAATTGTTATCGAACCAACAACTACAGTATTGACGTATTCATTCCCAAATGAGACGAGCCTGGATACACAATCGAATACTCTTCTGATAATCAGCACATGAACAGCATAAATCCAAATACTATTCTTGCCAAATCTGGTAATTATACTCTCGTTACTCCCGATAGAACCAAAAAACGAGAAAGATAGAATCGATCCAAGCCAATATGATATGAAACGTTGAAATATGCCCAAAACTATCCTTCCATCATTCAAACCTATATACGGTTGTGTTCCGGAAAAAATCTTTCTTGGCAAAATGCCAGAATAAATAAAAGCAGGCACTGCTAAAAGAACTATTATAAAAATCGTACTACATGTATTTTTGTACTGTTTAATCTTG
>CADCRE010000094.1 GCA_902803785.1 uncultured Erysipelotrichaceae bacterium | reverse complement strand
GGAACGCGGATGGCAGGAATATAAAACAGGGACATCGTATTTCTCGGCGATCGCATTGATCGCGGTAAACAGTGATTCGAAGTTCTCCTTCGTATCGATATTCTCTTCTCTGTGGGCACTTAAAAGGATGTATTTTCCTTTCTCAAGGCCGAGTTCCTTCAAAATGGAAGAAACTTCGATCTCCTTGAGATGTGCAGTCAGGACTTCCGCCATCGGAGATCCGGTGACATAGGTCCTTTCCCTGGCTACACCGGAAGCGTTCAGATATCTTCTCGCATGTTCGGAGTAGCACATGTTCACATCGGAGATCACATCGACGATCCTGCGGTTCGTCTCTTCCGGCAGACATTCATCGAAGCATCTGTTTCCGGCTTCCATATGGAAGATCGGGATATGCAGTCTCTTGGCTCCGATGACGGAAAGACAGCTGTTCGTATCCCCCAGGACCAGTACCGCATCCGGCCTCTCCTTCACCATAAGCTTGTAGGACTTGTCGATGATATTGCCGATGGTGGAACCCAGATCGTCTCCGACCGCATCCAGATAGAAGTCCGGCTCTCTCAATCCGAGGTCCCTGAAAAAGATCCCATTGAGTTCGTAATCGTAGTTCTGTCCCGTATGGACCAGGACCGTATTGAAGTATTTATCACATTTCTTTATGACTTCACTGAGTCGGATGATCTCAGGTCTGGTCCCGACGATGACCATCAGTTTCAACTTGTCCATATCATACCTCCTCGAAGAATGTATCAGGTCTGTTTTTATCGAACAGCTCGCTGGCCCACATGAGGGTGACCAGTTCTTCCGTTTCGCTCAGATTGATGATGTTGTGGGTATATCCCGGAAGCATATGTACCGGCTCCAGTTTCTCACCGCTCACTTCGAACTCCATCACCTCTTCCGTTCCCAGTTTCCTCTCCCGGATCAGCGCATGGCCTTTGACCACCAGGAAGAATTCCCATTTGGTGTTGTGCCAGTGCTGTCCCTTGGTGATGCCCGGCTTGGAGATATTGATCGAGAACTGGCCGCTGCTTTCAGTCTTCAGGAATTCGGTGAAAGATCCTCTTTCATCCGTATTTCCCTTCAGTTCGAATTTCACTTTCCGTTCCGGCAGATAGGAAAGGAAGGTCGCATACAGTTTCTTTTCGAAACTCCCTTTCGGCGTTTCCGGAAGCAGTAACGTCTCTCTTTGCGCATCGAAGCGGTGCAGCAGATCGACGATCTCGCCCAGTTTCTTTTTATGCGTGACCGGAACGTAACACAGATCGCCGTTTCGATGTTCCTTGCCTTTTAAAGCCTCACACATCTCGTCGACGATGTCGTCGATGTAGACCAGAGTGAGTTCCGTATTCGGATCGTTCACCTTGATCGGCAGATCGTTGGCGATGTTGTTGCAGAAAGTAGCTACCGCTGAATTATAATTCGGTCTGCACCATTTGCCGAAGACGTTCGGAAAACGGTAGACCAGGACTCTGACATCATTGTCTCTTCCGTATTTCAGAAGCAGATCTTCCGCTTCCTTCTTGGATCTTCCGTAATCGTTATCGAGCGCCGCCTGTGTGGAACTCGACAGCATCACCGGACATCTGTTTCCGGCTCCTTTCAACAGATCCAGAACGCATGCCAGAAAACTGTGGTTGATATTGAATTCCGTTGTATCCTTCGGACGGTTCACTCCCGCAAGATGGAATACGAAATCGCAGTCCTGAACATACCTTCTCAGATCGTCAAGACTGTCGTTCACGTCATATTCAAAGATCTCATCGACCGTGAGATCTCTCGTTCTGTCTTTTCCTTCTTTGATGTTGCGCAGGTTGCATACCAGATTCTTTCCGATAAATCCCTGTGCACCTGTTACCAGTATTCTCATCTCTTCTTATTTTAATAAAGAAGTGCTTTGATTAAAAGCACTGTATCCCTATCGGATCTCTCTGATCAGCATGAACGCTTCCGCATATTCCCTGCTGATCGTCGTCCCTCTCAGCATCGCCAGAGCGCGGATCCCCTGGATCGATCTCGGGTTCGGATAATCGCAGATCTGCGTCTTATATTCTTCCATCGCTGCGATCTTGCGGTCAATATACTTCGTGATATCGACATAGACATTCGGAATGAAGGCGTTCGTCGTATTCGGAATATCCCATTCCGTTTCGGACAATGTCTCATAGGCGTAGATCCGTTTGACCGAATAGTCGAATCGCGGTCTCACCGCGACCATGCAGGCATCGACGATCATCTTGTGATCCAGATGCATATCGCCCCTGTGAGGGATGTAGACTTCTTCCGGGCGGATGTCTGCGATCAGCTTTCCGATCGCACTGTTGAGTTCATAACGGGGAACGCTTTCCAGCATCGCTGCCGGAAGATCCAGGAAGAACGTGCCGGTAACACCTAAAACCCTGTGAGCGTTCCGACTCGCCTGTTTGTTTGCCTGATCATCCTCCTCCGTATACAAAGGCTCCGCCTCCTTGGTGACGATACCGACGTATACTTCGTTTCCTTCTGCCAGATACTTTGCGATCAGTCCGCCGCAGCCCAATACTTCATCATCCGGATGCGGTGCAATAATCAATACTTTCATCCCGTCTCCTTTCTTTAGCGGAAGAGATCCAGTTTCTTAAGGATCTCCTTCATCTCTTCGACGTTCAGACGTTTCGTATTATGTGAATTGTATTCCTCTGCGGAATCCAGCTCATCCGTACCTTTACTGATATAACGGTCGTAATTGAGATCTCTGTTGTCTGCCGGGATCCGGTAGTAATCTCCGAGATCCTCTGCCTTGATCATATCTTCTTTCGTCACCAGGACTTCATACAGTTTCTCACCGTGTCTGGTCCCGATATTGACCACCTTCGTATCTTCCTTGCCTTTCAGTTCCACGATCGCCTGTGCCAGCGTACCGATCGTTGCGGCAGGTGCTTTCTGGACGAACAGGTCTCCCTGTCCGCCGTTTTGGAAGGCAAACAGAACGAGTTCGACGGCCTCATCCAGAGACATCATGAAACGGGTCATGTTCGGATTGGTCACGGTGATCGGCTGATCGTTTTCGATCTGTTCCAGGAACAGAGGGATCACGGAACCTCTCGATGCCATGACGTTGCCGTATCTGGTCAGACAGAGGACCGTATCGTTTTCAGACAGCTGTCTGGATCTGGCGATGACGTTCTTCTCCATCAGAGCCTTCGTCATACCCATGGCATTGATCGGATAGGCAGCCTTGTCCGTAGACAGGAAGATCGCCTTCTTGACTCCGTGTCTGACACACGCATCGATCACGTTGTCGGAACCCAGGATGTTCGTCTTCACCGCTTCGATCGGATAGAATTCACAGGACGGTACCTGTTTCAGGGCTGCCGCATGGAAGACATAATCGACACCTTTGAAGGCATAGTCGATCGATTTCGGGTCTCTGACATCTCCGATGTAGAACTTCAGTTTATTCGCATATTCAGGATATTTCTGCTGATACTCATGACGCATGTCATCCTGTTTCTTCTCATCACGGGAAAGGATCCTGATCTCTCTGATATCGCCGGTCAAAAAACGTTTCGCAACGGCATTTCCGAAGGAACCCGTACCTCCTGTGATCAGTAATACTTTATCCTTGAACATCTTTATTTCCTCCTGTCAATCTGACTGTCGAATCGGTATTTATTCATCAACAGTTTATCATCTTCTCCTGTATCTTTCGTTTCAAATCATCGGCTCAGACGATGGAACGGTAGAATTCCGTCATCCATTCCGCATTCACCTTCGCATCGAATCCCGCATCCGCGATCTCTTTCCAATACGCATGACGGTCTTCATCCGTACGCTTCATCTCTTCGATCCAGAGATCGGTATCGAGCGGGATGAATCTGCACTGCCCGGTGACATTGACGTTCTGATCGACGCGGTCGGAACACAGACATATGATCCCGCTGCTTTCCGCTTCGATGCAGGCAACGGAAAGACCTTCATATAACGACGGCATCAGGAAGACATCAGCCATCTGCAGGAGCGCATGGACGTCATCCCTTCTCTGCAGGATGATCACGTTATCTTCCAGTTTCAGCTGTCTGATCCTGTCTCTGATCTCCTGTTCCTGTTCTCCGTCACCGACGATCACAAGTTTGGCGTTTCCATCGTACTCGAGATACTTCTTGAATACATCCAAGGTGAACAGATAGTTTTTCTGTGCAGACATCCGTCCCACCTGGATGAACACCTTTTCGTCTTTGAACCCGAATCCTTTCCTGTACTGTTCTCTGATACGGACATCATAGGTGAACCGGTCGGTATCGATCCCGTTATTGATCACATAGAAACGGTCGCCTTTCGTCACTTTCTTTCCGAAAAGCCATTCTCCCGCTTCCCTGGAACATCCGAAGAAGTAATCGGCCGTATTCCGCAACGGATACTGCATAATGGTCTGTACCGTGCTTCTGAACCCTTTCCCGTTGGATGTATTGTGGGAATGGATGATCGTCTTCATTCCGTGTCTCTTTGCGATCCTCATGACGATAAAGGCATAGGAACGCACATGACTGTGGATGATATCGTAATCGTGTTCTTCAAAAAAACGGTCCCAGAATGCGGTGATCTCCTTCAGATTCGTCCCCTTGAACTGCGGGGCAGTAAAGACCTGCGCACCGAAAGACTCCACCAGATCCTTCATTTCCAGCAGTCCGGAATGGTCGATAATAAAATCGCATTGAACCTGATCGTAATCAATGTTTCGGCACAGATTGATGATCATCGCCTGAGCTCCGCCGTAATTCAGTCCCGGCAGAAATTCCAGCACCTTAATTTTTCTTGGCATACTTTTCGATCGCTTCCATATATTTTTCGATCACGATCCTTCTGTCGAACTGTTCTTCCATCTTCTTTCTGGCGTTTCTTCCCATCTGAGCTCTGCGCTCATTGTCGAGACTCATGAATTTTTCGACTTTTTCGATCAGATCTTCAAGACTCTTCTGTTTTACGATGAATCCGTTGACATCATCCTCGACGATCTCCTTGCATCCGGGACGGTCGGTCGTGATGATCGGCCTTCCGCAGGAACACGCTTCCAGCAGTACATTGGACATGCCTTCCGGGTAGTAGGTCGGATGGATGATGCAGTGGACCTGATCGTAGATCGGCCGCATATCATCGACAGATTCGTGATAGACACAGATCCCCCGTTCCGTCAGATCCTTCACTCTCTCTGTATAGTCTTCTTCCTGAAGACCGCAGATATGAAATACCGTATTCGGATATTTGGAATGGATATATTCTGCCGTATCGAGATAGAGATCGAATCCTTTCTCCTTCATCATCCTTCCCGCAAATACGAAACGGATCTCGGAATCGTCGGGATATTCACAGTATTTGAAGAAATCGAGATTGACACCGGATCCCGGGATCAGTTCATAGTCGCTGTCCTTACGGATGATCCTGTGTTCCAGCATATAATCCTGATTCGCCTGATTCTGAAAAAAGACCTTATCCGCATTGTTCAGTGCGGTCGTATACAGGACCTTGATCATCTTCTGAAAGAGCCCTTCCTTTTCGAAAAAGGAACCGAATCCGGTGATATTCGGGATATACGGGACATGGCACAGTCCCGAAGCGATACCGCCGTAAACGTTGGATTTGATCGTATAGGTCAGGACTACGTTCGGTCTCACGTCGCGTATGATCCTGATGTAGTCAGTCAGGACCTTGAGTTCCTGGAAGGGATTCTTTCCCCTGCGGTTCATCTCCGTGACGATGTAATGACATCCCAGTTTTCTGATCTGATCGGAAAAATTGCCTTCCGGTAAAGAGGCGTAGACTTCATAGCCCTTCTTCGAAAACTCTTCCAGCAGTTCCCTTCTGAATTTATAGAGTCCGATGTCGCTGTTGGTCAAAATCAGTACTTTCATATCTTCACTGTATTTTCTTTCTCTTCTTCTACTTCTTTCTTGCTGCGGGTCTCATCCAGATTCGTCCCGTCGAACAGGACTCTCGTATCGTTTGCCCGGGTATCATTATTTCCGAAGACCTTCTTTGCGATCGCAAATATCATCTTCACATCGGTCAGAAAACTGATATGTTCGATATACCAGATATCGTTATCGAACTGCTCCCGCCAGGTCCATGTCTTGCTGTCGGAAGGGATGATGCGGAAACATGCCAGACCCGGACGGACGAGATGACGCTGCGCATGTCTCGGGTTGTACAGTTTCAGATACTCCACCAGCAAGGGACGCGGTCCGATGATGCTCATATCCCCTTTCAGGATATTGAACAGTTCGGGAAGTTCATCCAATGACGTCCTGCGGATAAACCTTCCGAATGAAGTCAGCCTTTTCTCTTCCGGAAGAAGATCTCCGTTCTCATCCGTCTGATTCGTCATGGAACGGAACTTGTACATGCAGAAGATCTTCCCGTCTTTTCCCGGACGGTGAGACGCATAGATGACCGGTCTGCCGTGAAAGATCAGTTCCAGGATGACCATGATCAGCAGGATCGGAGAAAGGACGATCAGCGCAAACAGGCTGATCAGGAAGTCCAGGACCCTTTTCACATAGCGACTGTAAAATGTATTTGAAGGTATGACCTTTTCGCAATTCTCTTCCATTCTTTCCCTCATACAGCGATCATATTCCTGACCCTGATAAAATCGAATCCGACTCTTCGAGCGAATTCCTCATCGATATCCCTGTCTCCGTAATAAAGATAGCGATCTGCCTCGATCTTTTGTTTCACGAGCTCACCCATATACGGATCGGGTTTACTGTATTTCTTTCCGTAGTCACCGGAGATGAAGATATGTTCTTCATCGATCCAGCGGTCGAGTTTCAGTTTCAAATATTTCTTTCTCTGAAGAGAACTGTTTCCGTCGGTAACGATCGCTTTCGGCTGATCCTTGCTTGCTTCCAGGAGATCGATCACATGCGGAGACAGACTGAGTTCAAAATCCGCATTCCGGAAGACTTCAACGCACTTCTTAAGAAGAAGATCGCCCAATGAGAGACCTGTTACCTCGGAATATGCCATCTGAAAGACCGGAGCGGAACTTCCGTTCTGCAGCCACATACGGCACAGGCTCTCATACAGCCTGTCTTCATCCGATCCGGAACCTTCCGCCATCACTTTACTGACGGAAAGATATGCCTGACGAATGAAATCATATTCATCATACAGAGTCCCGTCCAGATCGAACACCAGGGCTTCGGTCTGATCAGACATAGAATACCTCGTTATAATAACGGCTCATCTTCAGACCGTACTGAACCGGATGTGTCGTCTCGACTTTCTTTTCGTTCACGAAGATATCGACGATCAGCGGGAACCAGTTTTCCGTCGCAGCCATGCCCAGGGTCGTGCCTCCGCCGAGCCGCGGATTGATCTCCGTAAAGCGGATCTCTCCGTTCTCCAGTTCAAAACACTGGATATTGACCGGTCCCGCAAAACGGAAGGCCTTGCAGATCGCACGGATCCCTTCTTCGATCCTGTCATTTCTGACGACGATCCCTTCGGTCGATTTTCCTTCTCTTACCGTCAGTCTTCTTCTCGGGACGATATAGACCGGTTCTCCGTCACGATCGCAGAGGACATCTGTCGTATATTCTTTTCCGATGAGCAGTTCCTGAGAGATCATGCCGTCCATATCGACGGTCCTGTCATTCAAGCGGATCCCCTGTCCGCCTCTGCCGTTGCGCGGTTTTACCAGAGGATAGATATTCTCGAGGCTGGTCTTCGGGGTCGGGATCCCGTTCTCGATAAACTTCTGATAGGTGAGCCACTTGTCTTCACAGATCTCGATCGTTTCCGGAACGGAAACGGAAACGGAAGTTCCGTTTTTCTTTAATTCTTTACTCATCTGTGCCCATGCCAGCATCCCCTCGTCGAGGGTCGGGATCACCAGATCGATCTTCTTATCCCTGACCAGCTCTTTCAGAAAATCTCTGCTGGAAGGATCGCTTGCGGCGGGGACGGTATAGAATTCATCACAAAGATATTTACCGAAAGAATCGGGATTCGAATCTGTCCCGATCACGGTAAATCCTGCCTTCTGAATGTTGCGCATGGTCGAGGAAGATACCAGACTTCCTGCGGCTTCTATCATGATCCTCATCGTTTTATTTCCTGTCAGGTCTTATTCAAAGCAGGAACGGATGACAGCGATGACCATGTCCTGTTCCTCTTCACTCATCTTGATGTCAGTCGGAAGACAGAGTCCTCTCGAGAAGATATCCATTCCGACGTCCTGTTTCTTTCCCTTGTCGATATAGGCGTTGCTCTGACCGCGGCCGTTGCCGTTGACAGTCACAAACGCATTGTTTCTGTAGATCGGCTGCATATGCATCGGCTTCCAGATCGGTCTGCCTTCCATGTTGTATTTCGCCAGCGTTTCCAGGATCTCCGTCGGACAGGACTTGCCTTTCTCATGGATATACAGTGCTTCCTGTTCCCCTCTGACCTGTCTGCACATCGCATCTTCATCGATGATCAGACAGCTGAGCCAGAAGTTCGGTCTGGACTTTTCTTCATCATACGGATTCATCTTTACCGGCAATCCCTTGAATCCTTCTTTATATCTTTCATAGATCGCTTTTTTCTTTGCGATATGTTCCTTCAGGTAAGGGTACTGTCCGCGAATGATACCGGCGATGATATTGGACATACGGTAGTTGTATCCCACTTCCTCGTGCTGATACCACGGAGCGGCCTCTCTGGACTGTGTGGACCACTTTCTGACCTTGTCCGCATCTTCCTTGGAGTTCGTCAGAAACATGCCGCCGCTGGAACCGGTGATGATCTTGTTTCCGTTGAAAGAGATACAGTTGTACTGTCCCAGTGTTCCGGTCTCTACCCATTCCCCGTTCAGTTTGTATTCAGCGCCTAAGGATTCACAGGCGTCTTCTACGATGATGATCCCGTGCTCGTCACAGATCTTCTTGATCTCTTCGGCCTTGCCCGGAGTCCCATACAGGTGGACCATGACGAAGAGCTTCACGTCCGGATACATCTCGATGGCCTTTTCCAGTGCCTTCGGATCGGTATTCCAGGTATCGTATTCCGTATCGATGAAGATCGCTTCGCCGTCTTCATAGGCGATCGGATTG
>CADCRE010000093.1 GCA_902803785.1 uncultured Erysipelotrichaceae bacterium | reverse complement strand
TGGGTCAAGATCGGGACCTTCGGTATCGGTATCATCACGATCCTGATGTTCTCGATCCCGAAAACGTTATCGCATGATCTGCAGATCGTCTGGTTCATCATCGCCTATGTCATCTTCGATGCGTTCTATACCTTCCTGGATGCGCCTGCTTTCGCTATGGCGACGGTCATGACCGACACTATTCAGGAGAGGACGAGCTTTATCTCCGGAAACAAGCTGTTCGCGATGATCGGCGGCATCGTTCCGGTCATCCTGGTCGGTACGGTCACGGGAAAATTCGGCTGGTCGATCGGTGCGATCCTGTTTGCGGGGATCGGCTGCCTGCTGATGATCCCTTATCTCTTCGCAGGAAAAGAAAGAAGAAAACAAAGCGAAGACGAGAAGGAAGAGAAGTTCACCTTCAGACAGATGTTTCACTATCTGAAGTCGAACCGCTATCTGATCATCTGTCTGATCGCTTTCGTCATCTTCGGTATGACGGCGTTCGAATCGATCATGTCGACCTATGTTGCGACGATCTGTTTCGGTGACAGCGGAAAACAGCTGTATCTTGCTGCCGCCGCTGCCTTCCCGGTCATCTTCGTATCCGCAGCCCTGCCTGCATTGGCGAAGAAGATCGACAAGTTCTATCTTCTGATCGGCGGACTGGTGTTCTCGATCGTTGTCAGCGTCATCGCACTGTTCGTCGGTTACGACAGTTTCCTGCCGGCCGTCATCCTGATCGCCTTGAAATGTGTCGGTCTGGCCTCCTGGCAGGTCATCATCTACATGCTGGTAGCGGATACCACGGAATATGGCACATACAAGTCCGGGACCAGAGCGACCGGCATCACCTTCTCCTTACAGACCTTCATCTCCAAACTGAAGAACGCAGCTGTCAACTCCTTCATGCTTCTGTGCATCGCCTGGACAGGCTACAATGCGGAAGCTGCCGTACAGGCTCCGGACGTGACAGGCAGGATCTGGAAGGTGTTCCTCATCGTTCCGGTCATCGGCTATATCGCCGGCATCGTCATCCTCTTACTGTTCTATCATCTGAGGGATAAGGACGTTCAGGTCATGGCCCGTTACAACAACCGTGAGATCTCCTATGAGGATGCGACGGAAGAACTGAAAGACCGCTTCGGTCTCCCCGGAAAGGCAAACGGCTGATGGCGGTCGCGATCGTATTGGGCAATCAGCTCAACGATGACGGTTCCCTTTCTCCAAAGGGGCTGAAACGCTGCGAGATCCTGCAGAATGCGATGAAAGTCTTCCGATTCCATAAAGTCATCCTGACCGGAGGGATCGCCAATCCCAATACTAATATCTCCGAAGCCAGAGCGATGAGAGATCATCTCGTCTCGCTGGGAATGGATAAGGATCTCCTCCTGCTCGAAGAAAAAGCGCAATCGACAACGGAGAATGCGCTGTATTCCTTAAAGATGGCGGAGAAACTGGGAGAAGACGAAGTCGTCGTGATCTCCAGTATCGAACATTTCGGACGTTCCGTTCCGAAGAACGCGGTCGTCTGTTTCCGGGAAGTGATCAAACAGTTCCCGAATATCAAGCTAAAGATGTATACGGAGGAATATTGAATGCCTGAACTGAAAGATATCATCAAGACATACGGGGCGATCCCGCCTCTGACACAATTCAAGAGACCGATGTTTGTCGGACCTCATCCGGATGACATCGAATTCGGCTGTGGCGGACTGATCGCCAAGATGAAAGAACTGTCCGTTCCTGTTACCTATGTCATCCTGACAGACGGAGCAGCCGGAGGAGAAATGAGTCCGGAACAGATGAAACAGGTCCGTGAACAGGAAAGCATCGAAGCTGCACGTTTTCTCGGAGTGGAGAACGTCGAATTCTGTGAACTTCCCGACGGAGGCGATTACAGTATCGAAGATGCGATCAAAGCACTGATCTCGATCGTTCTGAAACACCGTCCGGATATCCTGTTTGCGCCGGATCCGCTCTTAAAGACAGAATGTCATCCCGACCATCTCAAGACCGGAGAAGCTGCCAGAAGGCTCTTACATCTCGTTTCGCACAGGGAATCCATCCGCAGACATGGGATCGAGATCGCCGATGATACGGAAGTTCCTTCCAATATCACCCTCGCCTTCTATTTCTCCGATGACAGCAACATTCTCGAAGAGATCTCTCCGGAACACCTGCAGGCCAAGATCCAGGCTCTCATGCTTCACAGGTCACAGATGCAGGACGATTCCACAGGATTGCTTCTCAGCTATTTCCAGCTGAAGGCAGCTCACCTCGGAAAAGATCTCCCAAGTCATCTGGCAGAAGACTATCGGGTCATCGTTCCTCTTTGTCAGCACGTCTATTCTGAAGGGATCCACTACAACGAATGGTAAAGATCACAGTCAATGACTGTGATCTTTTTATTTGCCGTCTTTTCTCTTTTCGTAATCCGACTGGATCTTCTCACTCCACTTTTTCGAGATTGCACCGGTCACTCTGAACTTCCCGACCGATTCTGACAGGGCTTCGAAATTCGTTCCCATTCCTTCTTTGTCGCAAAGGAAATCGGTCGCTCTGTCTTCCCTGATCCCGTACTCTTTCGCTGTTTCCACCGCATCGATATTCGCTCCGAGGAAGAGGAACTCCCATCCTTTTTCTTCCTGCTGCTTCACCATCTTCTTCACATCGTCGGAACTGTACTTTGTCGACGCATTCTCCAGACCGTCGGTCATGATTACGAAGATCGTATGTTCCGGTACATCTTCCTCCCGAATGTAGCGGTGGACATTGCGGATGTGATGGATCGCACCGCCCATCGCATCGATCAGGGCAGTACAGCCGGAAGCGTAATAGTCTTCCTTCGTCATCGGTTCGATCTCGTTCAACGGAACCCGGTCATGAACGACCTTGCTGTGCTGATTAAACAGTACCGTCGATACCAGGCATTCCCCGTCCGTTTCCTTCTGTTTCTCCAGGAAGGAATTGTATCCTCCGATCGTATCCGATGTCAGTCCGGACATGGAACCGCTCCTGTCCAGGATAAATACCAGTTCTGTTGTATTCTGTTTCATAAGATCCCTCCTTTTAAAATGTGATCGTATCTCTACGATCACATCATATTTCTTTTGAAAGGATCTATGGTCGTTTGGGAAACGACATTCAACAGCCCAGAGTCTTCTGGTCTTCTTCGAACAGGATCTCGTTGATCTGAAAGATATCGTAGATCTTATGTTCGATACAGTAGCGGATGATCAGATCGAACTTGCTGGAACGGGACAATACGAAGCCTGCCTTTTCCAGCAGTGAATTCGTCTCTTTCATGTTCAGTTCCATTCCGATTGCCAACGCGACAGCCGTCTCCTTCTTCGGACGGTAGTCCTTGGTGTT
>CADCRE010000092.1 GCA_902803785.1 uncultured Erysipelotrichaceae bacterium | reverse complement strand
TCTTCCAGCCCGTACTCCCTGATCAGAGAATGAAGCTCATCCTTCATCTCTCCGTTTCCGATCATCTCCATCGAGAAGGAATAACCCTCTTCTTTCAGTCTCTTTGCAACGAAGAGCGCATGATCCGGATGTTTCCACTCGATCAGTCTTCCGACCCAGATCAGAGAATCCTTTTTCTTCTCAGAGATCATCATATCGATATCTTCATATCTCTTGACCTCCGGGAAATAACCGAACTGATAGGTGCGGTCTTTAAACAGGCCTATGGAATTGTAGTCTCCTGCCGCATATCCGCTGACACACAGTAAAGGCGCATTGATGTCCTTTCCGTGACGCAGATTGTATTTGATATAACGCAGGAAATTCAGAAAACCGTTATCCGTTTTAAACAATCTCTCACTGTAGTAGACGATCGGCTTTCCTGCCTTTCTTCTGCTGCGGATATGTTCCTGATAGGCATAGGATCCGGTGATGACGATATCCGCATCCATAACGATCTGTTTCGCCTTTTCCTTGTCTTCATAGGCACGTACGACGAAGTCTTTCTGATTCAGATCACTGAAACCCAGTTTCTGATATCCTTCTTCCAGTTTCTCACTTGCGACGAAACAGAACTCGGGAAAGTACTCTTTCAGCGCATTGCTCAGAGAAAGCATATAATGATCCAGAAAATTGGATGCGATGACCAGGGAATATTCTTTCATTTCCTATCTTCCCTCTCTTTTCTCAAAAACATCTCTCAACAGGATCCCTTCCAGGATCAGTTTGGCATTTCTTCTGGTGCCTTTCATGACGAACAGCAGGACGAAATTCGTGAACAGCTGTGTCACGACTGCGGCGATCGCGGCTCCTGTGGTTCCGTAGGAACGGATCAGGATATAGTTCAGAAGGATGTTGGCGACCGCACCGAACAGGGAGATCGTCACTTCCAGATTGATCTTCTTCTCACACTGCATCCAGATCGCTCTGGCGACTCCGATATAGGAGAAAGCCGTGCTCCAGGCATAGATCCGCATCGGCGTCACTGCCGGAAGGTAACGGATCCCGTAGGCGATATCGATCGCCTGTTTTGCGATCAGATCGATCCCGATCGCAGCGATGACGCTGATATAGAAGACGATCGCATAGAGCTGTCTCATCTTCTTTTCGAATCGGTAATGGTCCTTCTGATAGGTCTCGATGATCACCGGTGCCATCGAATCGATGATCGCCGTCAGGATGAAAGGCCATGCGTTGCATAAAGTCGTCGCAGCCGCATAATAGCCGACATCCGCATCCGATACCATCTTTCCCAGGAACAGGATCTCCGTGACCTTTCCGTAGATCACGATCAGAAGACCTGCGAAGATATAGTATACGCTCTTGGACAGGAGTTTCTTTGCGGTAGAGAAGGAAAAACGGAAACGGTTCCCGCCGTGAAGATATGCGATGACAAACAGGACTGCGATCATCAGATAGTCGAACGACATCGAGAACGCGAACCAGCTGACCGTCCTCTTCATCAGGATACCGATCATCCGGAATATAGAAGAAGCTCCGTACGCGAAGACATAGACGATGCCGACGGTCTTGGACAGGAGTTTTGACTGATAGAAATAGGCGATCGTATCAAAGGACTGAAACAGCAGCGCAAACGACTGCAGGATCGCGATGGTCCGATAGATCCCGTCGTTCTCGTTCAAAGCCATCACCAGCAGCACGGAAAGGATCATACTGATCAAAGAAGAGAACAGACGGAGTCCGATCGTCGTTCCCAGGATCTTGTCGTTATTCTCCGGATCGTCCACCAGTTCCTTGACGACGATGTCGTTCATTCCCAGAGTGCACAGAGGAAGGAACAGCTGAATGTAGGAATAGACGTAGGTCATCCTTCCGTAGTCGTTCGGTCCCAGATAGCGGGACACGTACATCGTACATAGGAACGTCAGAAGCAGCTGAACGGCTCTGCCGATCATGATCCAGGATGCGCTGATCGAGATCTTGTTTCTATTCATGGATCAGACGCCTTTCGATCACCGCGATGACGATGACTGTCACCAGCATGAACAGGGAAGAACCGGTCATGATCGGTTCTACGAACATCTGGGTCACGATACAGACGAATACTCCGAAACAGAAGGTCTTCAGATCTTTACTGAATATACTGTTTCTGTACACGCGCAGGATGACGGATGCCGCCAATACTGAATACAGGATGATGAGACCGCAGGTGATCGCTCCCGCATAGTCATAGACATCGATCCACAGGTCGTGGATCTGTTCACCCAGTTCAGCGGATATCTTCTGACCGCCGAACGGATATTTCGGCATCAGCCTGAAGGATCCGAAATACAGTCGGAAACGTTCGTCATTGAGAAGTCCCTGTTTGAATTTATGGACGATATGCGTTTCATCCAGAACAGCTCTCAAGTGGAAGAGATCAAACGAATAGACCAGGATGACACAGGCGATACAGGCGATCCCGATCAATAAAAGAGAAAAGAACTGTCTCTTGCGTTTCTCGGAGACGCTCTTCAATACGAAAGCTTCATAGATGAAGGCGAGGATCAAAGACAGGAACAGAAGGAT
The DNA here is from genome assembly GCA_902803785.1 of uncultured Erysipelotrichaceae bacterium. Taxonomy (GTDB): domain Bacteria; phylum Bacillota_I; class Bacilli_A; order Erysipelotrichales; family Erysipelotrichaceae; genus Colivicinus. Next base: position 4,904 of record CADCRE010000092.1, on the reverse strand, counting down.
CACCGGTGTCCTCCTGCCGATGACCAGCAGATAAAACATATTCAGAACGAATACGATCAGACAGAAGTTCTTCCACTTTCTGTTTTTCTCATGGAAGAGAAGATAGTAGATACATCCGATCAGGATGTCCGCATTCACGGCCGTCTGGGTATTGGCGATCTTATCCCTCGTCCAGAAATCATAGTGAGTGGAAGAATTGAAGAAACCGTGGATCCCGTGCAGATACAGTTCCGCGACCGCGTTCAGGATCACGTGGGATGCCATGGCGATCGCAAACAGATAGATCAGCTTCTTTATCTTTTCTTCACTCGGATCCTTGATATTGGAACCGATATAGTATGCCATAGGGAGCGTAAAACCCATCACGCTGTAAAAGCCCAGCTGATGGGAGAATGCGTAAAAACTCACTCCGAACAGACAGAGTACGATAAAGGTCCTCGGGCTGTTGACCTTGAACTGAAATCTGTTTTCGATAAACAGAAGAAAACAGATCACCGGAAGGATCAGCTGTCCGAGATGCAGAAAATTGATCCCTGCCAGAAACAGCAGGATGTTGATCACAAGATTCAGATATCTGTTTTCAGACCACATTTCGTTCATAATTAAAAAGCCAATTTTTATTATACCCTGTTTTCATTATTATTCACATCCAGGAAAAAAGCCTCATTGAGGCTTAAAACAGGGCTGTCGTATCCTTGTCGACCAGAGAGTCCAGGATCTCCTTGTCGACCAGAGTATATCTCTTGCCGTTTCTTTCGATATAGGCTCCGTCATACGGAGGGAACCAGAAGGCTCTGACCTTCACATCCAGATCTTCGGATACAAGGTCCTCTTCCGTGATCTTCTTCATCTCGTTCATCTGATCCCGGGAGATGTAGGTACCTTTGGAGTTGTCGAGATCCAGTGTCTCCAGTCTTCCCTTTTCCTTCACTTTCAGAAGGATCTTCTTATACAGTTCCATCAGATAGTCCTGTGTCACCTTTTCCAGTGACTGGGCAGTCGCTGTCCTGTAGTCGAAATCGAAGCGGTCGACCTGAATGATCTTTCCGGTATCGATCGTCTCATCTACGTAATGAGCGGTCACGCCCCACTGAGGCAGTTTCTTCAGGATGGCGATGTTGTAGCCTGCGCACCCTTTCCAGTCCGGAAGGATGGCGGGATGGAAATTGATGCAGCCGTAGTTCGGACCTTCGATCAGAGGTTTGCGGATCTTCCGCCAGTACAGATAGGATACTGCCAGATCGATCTCGCCCGGATGTTCCAGAACATACTGTTCCGCTTCTTCCATGGATATCACAGGAATGTTGTATTCTCTGGCGCAGGCAGCCGTCGGTGAGTTCGCAAACTGTGAATCGGTACAGACCGCCTTGACTTCGATCCCCTGATCCAGAGTCCATTTCAACAGTTCTACACTCTGTTTCTTCCTGCCCATATATATGATCTTCATCTTCTTCTCCTTTACAGCACATCGCTGTCAGAACCGTCGAATTCGTGCAACTTCTCATTTCCTGTCATGATGATGTTCTTCGCTTCCGCGAATCCGACATTCATGAACAGATCCAATGCGGAGAGATGAGATACGAATTCCTTGGATCTTCTCTGCGGATAGACCGGATGGTCGTAATCGTTGAAGACGACCCTGATTCCCGCTTCCTTAAAGGAATCCAGATCCAGATAATCCCTTCCGCTCGGTCCGGAGATATAGACGTCCCCGTGGACTGCCTTCGTGATATTGAGGTTCAGATCGCTCTTGAAACCTCCTCCGTAATCGATCTCACTGGAACGGATGAATTCCGGATGGATATCCAGTGCATCACAAAACTTTTTAATCATGAAGATGTTGATGTCCGCAAAGTATTCGGTATCCAGATTGATGGATTCTTCCACCAGAGGAAAGACATCGCTGAAGTACGGATGTTTGCTGTAACAGTAGGTGATCGTCCTCAGATATTCCTTCTTCCAGTTCTTCGTATTTCCCGAAACGGAGATCTTCGTCGTCCGGATCGTATTCTCTTCGTGATTCTTCGTATTGACCGGGATACCGATCCACTGCGGCTGACCGCTCGTACCCATGATCCGATTCCGGTTCTGGAAATAATTCTTCTCATACTGGACCGTGTCCAGCAGGACAAAGGTCTCCGCCTTGGCGATCTTATTGAACAGCCCGAGCCAAGGCAGGTGTTCCGGCTGATGTATCGTTATGATCTTCATATCCTGAAATCCTCGTCAAAACTCATTTCCAGTCGTAAAACTTCGAACGCTTCCGCAAACTTCTTTCCGATCTCATAACCGCGGAAACCGCAGCGGCATTTAACGCCTTCGACCCAGTCTTCCCCGCCGAACTTGTTGTATTCGCTCGTATGGCATTTCAGAGATTCGATCTTCTGTTCGATGGTATCTTCGATATCCACATACAGGACCGGCTTGAAAGCCACATAGGACCTTCCGGACGGCTGGATCGGCTCATAGAAGAATACGGTATTCTTCCTTCTGGCCGCAGCGATCGTCGCCTTGGCGACGCCCTCATGGGCCTGATGTGTATCGAACGGATGATGGGTAAAGATGATGTCCGGATCATAATCCGACATGAATACATCGATCGCATTCACGACATCGGATCTGAAAGGAATGTCCTTGGTCGGAAAATCCAGGATCGTGATATCGGTGATGCCGAGTGTATTCAGGGCATTCGTCCCTTCCCTGACTGCGACATCGTCTTCTCTTTGAACTTTTCCGTCCTTGTTCGTATATCCGGATCTCGACATGATCAGCACTTTGACTTCATGTCCGTTCTTCACAGCCTTGGCGAGCGTTCCGCCGGCTGCGATCTCAATATCATCGAGGTGTGCCCCGACAGCCAAAATTTTCATAATAAAAAGCTCCTAACTCTCCCTCATTATAACATGATGGGGATAAGCGGGTTCGATGTTATAATCTAGGTGATGAAAACAATCGTCGAGATCAACGGTATCAATTACGCTTCTACCGGAACCATCGCGATCAATATCGCCAAAGAAGCCCGCAAGGCCGGTTTTGACATGCATCTGTTCTTCCGCAATTCCCGTGAAGGAAACAAACGCAAGGAAGACGATCAGGAACTGATCGGTTCCTGGCTCGACAAGGTCATCAGCGAACGTCTGTGTTATATTACCGGATATAACGGTTCTTTCAACACGTTCAATACGAGAGCTCTGATCCGAAGGCTCGATGAGATCAAACCCGATCTCATCCACCTGCATTCTCTCTGTGACAGTTTCGTCAATATCCGTATGCTGTTCGAATACATCATCGAGAAGGATATCCCGGTCATCTGGACCCTTCATGACAACTGGCCTTTCACCGGCAGGTGTGCGCAGAACCGCTGTTCCAAATGGCAGGAAGGCTGCGGAAACTGTCCTCATAAAGATTTTTACCCGGGAACGCTGTTCCTGGATCATTCCGCTTCCGTCCTGAAAAAACGTTCCGTATTATACAACCGCATCAAAGATCTGACCGTCGTGACCCCTTCAAAATGGCTGGGCGATCTTGCGGGAAAGTCCATCCTGAAAAAATATCCCGTCAAGGTCATAAACAACGGGATCGATCTGTCTGTCTTCCATCCGACGGAAACGGATTTCCGGGAAAGATATCATCTGGAAGACAAATACATCCTGCTGGGTCTGGCCTATTACTGGGATGACAGTAAAGGCCTCGACGTCTTCCTGGAACTCTCCAGACGACTTCCGGAAAACTTTCAGATCGTCCTTGTCGGAACAAACGATGAAGTCGACAAACTGCTTCCGGAAAACATCCTTTCCATCCACCGTACCAGCAGCAGAGAAGAACTCGTGAAGATCTATTCCGCTTCCGATCTCTTCATCAATCCGACCAGAGATGAGAACTATCCTACCGTCAATATGGAAGCGATCGCCTGCGGTCTTCCGGTCCTGACCTTTGCGACCGGAGGAAGTGCCGAGATCATCAGTGAGACGACCGGATCTTCCGTAAAGACCGGCGACATCGATGAGATGGAACGGCAGATCCTGCGGATCGAAAAGGAACGACCGTTCAAAAAGGAAGACTGTCTGAAACATGCACAAAACTTCGCGATGGAAGACAAGTTCAGGGAATACGTGGAACTATACAAAAAGGTGCTCGGTCAATGAGCACCTTTCATATACAGATCTTCCAGCCTTCTGATCTCTTTCTTCATATCGTAGTTCTCGATATCTCCGTATGATTCAATGTTTCCTTCCGGATGAAGAAGGCTCTTTACCCAGACTTCGATCGGATCGTTCAGATCCAGGCGGGTGATGTTTTTACTTTGGAAGGCTTCCGAAGGGATGGCTTTCGAGACGACACACGGAAGTCCCGAAGCCTGTGCTTCGATCAGCACGATCCCCAGTCCTTCGAAACGGGACGGCAGGATGAAGACATCCATCGCCTTCAAAAGATCCGGAATGTCGTCTCTCGAGACCAGGAGTTTTACCTTGTCTTCCAAGCCCAGTTCCTTGATCAGATCGCGAAGCTGTCCTTCCATCTTTCCTCTTCCGATCAGCAGGAGACAGGCGTCTTCCTTTTCCTTCAGCAATTCCTGAAAGACCTTTACCGTGAATTCCGGATTCTTCTGATACGCAAAGCGGCCGATCTGACCGATCACATAAGTATCTTTTCCGATCCCCAGTTCCTTTCGGATCTCTTCTTTCGTTTTGTCTGTATTGCGGAAGCGGTCCAGATCGATGGCATTCCGGATGACAGCCGTATCGTCGATTTGAAACATCTCGTCGATCTGTTTCGCCATCTGTTCGTGCAGTGCGATGATCTGCAGGCCATTATGGTCCAGCAGATAGCGGCACGCATCCCGTTCGGCAGGTCTCTGATCGCCGATCAGCATCTCCGGAGGATTGTGACAGGTAAACAGCAGG
>CADCRE010000091.1 GCA_902803785.1 uncultured Erysipelotrichaceae bacterium | reverse complement strand
GGCATACCGGATCCGACCAGGACATGGCTCATGAAGAGTTCCTGTTCCTTGCCGATCTTGCGGTGGTCTCTCTGCTTGGCTTCTTCCAGTTCGTTCAGATACTGATCCAGATCTTCCTGATTGTAGAAGGCAACGCCGTAGATCCTCTGCAGCATCTTGTTATTGGCATCGTTCTTCCAGTAGGCGCCGGAGTACTTGATCAGTTTGAAGTATTTGATCTCTTTGACAGATTCCACGTGCGGACCGCGGCAGAGATCGGTGAAATCGCCCTGGGTGTAGCAGCTGATGACGGTAGAATCGTCCATGTGGTTGATCAGGTCGATCTTGTATTCATCGTCCTTGAACATCTCCAGAGCTTCTTCTCTGCTCAGTTCATGGCGGACGATGCGCTTGCCGTCCTTGGCGATCTTCTTCATCTCTTTCTCGATGCGTTCGATATCTTCGTCCTTGATGGAATCGTCTCCCAGGTCGATATCGTAATAGAACCCGTCATCGATGACCGGTCCGACCCAGAATTTCGCATGCGGGTACAGATGGGAAACAGCCTGTGCCAGAAGATGGGCACAGGAATGGTTCAGTACATGCAGTTTTTCGTCTTCTCTGATATTAATCATCGTGATCTCCTTAAATGAAAAAGGTGCTACCCAAAGGTCGCTGTAAAGCGAGGTACCACCTTCATTTCTTTCTTAAACCCTTAACGCGGGAAACGTCATCCCATTACGGTGAAACTCCTAAGTAGTAACATTGCGATTCCGCTGATCATTTGCACCGACCATGATCTCTCTACAAACTTATGTCGCAAGTCGTGTCTTATTCGTCGTTACAAGAGTAATTATACGTTCATTCTTTACCTGTTTCAATAATCAAAACTGAAAATCAGAGACAGGAAGCGATGAATGTATCGATGTTTCTGTAGTAGTTCGGATCTGTACAGGCTTCGCAATGACCTTTATCCTTGATCGGATAGTATTTCTTGGTCCCCTTGTTGTGGTTGTAGAGGATCTTAGCCATATCGAACGGAACGAAATCGTCCTTGTCTCCGTGGATGAAGAGGATCGGAACTTCGTTGTTGTCGAGGCAGGACTTCGGTGATGCGTCATCGAAACTCATCTGAAGCTTGTCTTTCATCTTGTTTTCCAGGATCTTCAGGATCGCTCCGGTATACTTCAGACCGTAGTCTCTGCGGACGACGTGGTCGATCTCTTCTCTCATGGAAGAATAGCCGCAGTCTTCGACGATACAGCGGACGTTCTCCGGAAGCTTGTTTGCGGCAGCGGTCATGACCGTGGCAGCGCCCATGGACATCCCGAAAAGGACGATCCTGCAGTTTGGATCCTTCTTTCTGAGATAGTCGATCCACTGCATCAGATCCAGGGATTCCTTCTGACCGTAGGTGTAGTATTCCCCCTGCGAATCGCCGGAAGCCCTCTGGTCGACCAGAAGGATATTGTAGCCCAGCTGATCGAATTCATAGGCACAGGGATACATGATCTTCTTGTTTGACCAGATCCCGTGAAGCATGATGATATACTTGTCCGTCTCGTGATTGCGGATATTGTAGGCGGTCAGTTTGAGCCCGTCGAAAGATGTCAGGTTGACGCGCAGTACGTTGGAACTGCGGATCCATTCCTGATATTTCGGTTCTACTTCGATGGGTCTCTCTCTTTTACAGAAGGCGTTCTGAAACAGCTGATCGGCGATCTGCCGGTAAGTCAGATAGGAAACACCTGCTGCTGTCCCGGCAACAGCCAGGGCTTTTGGGAATTTCATTGCTGGAGCTCCTTTTTCTTCTCTTTCAGCGTATCATAGGAATTCTGATAATTCACCAACTTGTTTCTCTCTTCTTCGACCTTCTCTGCCGGAGCCTTGGCCAGGAAGCGCTCGTTCTTCAGCATGCCGTTGGATCTGGCGATCTCTTTTTCCAGACGTTCCAGTTCCCTGTCGATCTTCTCGAGCTCAGCCTTGCGGTCGACGATCTCATCCATCAGATACAGGATCTTGCCGAAGGAAGTCGGACGGACGATGGTCTCTTCCTCGGTGCTTTCGATGATGGAGAGTTTGGTCATACGGGAAAGGACGGATCTCAACGATTCATCCGGATCCATTCCTTCCAGGATCACATGAAGCTCCTTGGACGGCTTGATGTTGTTTTCCGTACGGATCTCTCTGGTCTTGTGGATGATCTCGATGACCATATCGATGGATTCTGCCTTCTTCTGATCCACATCTTCACGGATGACCGGCCAGGTCTCCTTCATGATGGAATGTTCCTTGTCATGGATGTTCTGGTAGATCTCTTCGGTCACGAACGGGATGAACGGATGAAGCAGCTTCAGGATAGCTTCCAGGACATAGATCAGGGTATCCAGAGTCTGATGCTTGACTTCGATGTCGTCGCTGTTGAGAGCGGACTTCGTAAATTCGATATACATGGAACAGAAATCGTTCCAGACGAAATCCATGATCTCGTTGCCGGCGATGGCCAGTTCGTAT
>CADCRE010000090.1 GCA_902803785.1 uncultured Erysipelotrichaceae bacterium | reverse complement strand
TATTGCCCTCGGAATCGGAGAGGGTTTCAAGAAAGAAGGAGCACTGGACAGCATCAAATATGTTTATGTTGCTACTGATTCAGCAGATCTGTGCAGTTTTACACTAAGCTGTTCAGAAAAAACAAAATGAACAAAAAGGAAACGGAAGAATATATAGAAATAGGCAACGGTATCTATCGTGATGAGAAGAGGAATATCTGTCTTTTAAGTGAAGATAGAAAATATCTGCTCCGTGTATCTGAGAATTTCAGGACATTATTTGCCATATATCAGGCACGATTCGCTATTGTTCTGCTGCTGGCATATTTGGGAATTTATTATTATAACTCTCTCTATGGTATTGTGGCAGCAATCGTGTTCATGATAGTCATATATGTGCTTTATCATAAGGTGATGATCCCAGGACTTGATCCGGTAAAAAAATACAAGGAACCACTGCCTAAAACCAATATACTGAAAAGGTATAGAAACAAAGAGGATTTCACTCTTATCAGAAATGTGCTTTTTTCTTTCCTAATTTCCGGTATTTTTCTGTATGATCGTCTGTTCGAACTTAATACTTTTGTACTGGTGAAGAACGTCGGTCCAAATGATTTATTGATAAGTAATATTCTTACTTTGGGTATGATAATAGTCTTTGCGGCATACGGCTGTTTCAAGCTGTTCTGTTTTGCTGTAAAGAAATGCAGATGAACTTGAAGATGTGATGGAATTGTAAGAAGAGTACTGGTAAGGTTGATGATTAAAAATAGTATTATTTCAATTGGATTTGGATTTAATAAAGTAATGGTTAAACCTCTGCTAGCAGCCATTTACGGAGGTCTGATAAATATTCTTACCGTATTGGTATGAAATGCCGATTTGTGCCAATATTTTACCAATATCTCGAGCTGAAAAAAGTCTCCACTACGCTGGTTTATACGCCGGTTTGCAATTGATGGCAAACAGACAAAAGGGCAAAAACATCAGTATTTATCGGCTTTTTCAGGCATAAAGGTTGAATTATACAATATGAAAAAAGTATTATTTGTGTGCCATGGCAACATCTGCCGCAGCGTGATGGCAGAATATATCTGTAAATACGTCCGTCCTGAGATCGAATGTGAATCAGCTGCGGTCTCTTATGAAGAGGAAGGAAACGATATCTATCCTCCCGCAAAGCGCTGTCTGGAACGTCATGGGATCCCCTATGAAAGACATCATGCGAGAAGGATGGAGAGAAGAGATTATGACCGTTTCGACCGTATCTATGTGATGGATCGCAGCAATCTCCATCTGATCAGAAGGATCACGGACGATCCGGAAGGAAAGATCTCTCTGCTGAACGCATACGAGATCGAAGATCCCTGGTATACCGGAGATTTCGATGGCGTGTTCGACCAGATCATGGAAGGAGTGAAGAAGATCGCCTGATCTTTTTTCTCAGAACTGTTGACAGTCATGTGAACCTCTGATATAATCAAAGTACCATGAAGGAGGAAAATTACAATGATGATGTTATTACTGGGAATCATGTTTGTGTATTTCGGAGCAGCGATCCTCGGATTCCTGCTTCGTCTGTGTATCTATCTTAGCCCGATCGGCCTGATCCTCTACCTGTTCAGACCGACATACAGAAGATACAGGAGGTATTACTGGTAAGGCCATGAAGTACTATCTGAAAGAGAATTTCCATCTCCTATATGCGGATGGAAATATCTACGATGAAAATGACCGGGCCGTATATCGCTATGAGAATACGACACTGATGTTCCCGCAGATCGATCTGTATAAATACGGAGAGAGAGTGGGGCATGTGAAAAAGAATTTCAGCTGGTTTTTAAGAAACTATGATCTCTATCTGGATGATGTCAATGTCGATACGCTTCAGCAGGAATTTACCTGGTTCAAAAGTGAACTGACACTGGAAAGACACGGATGGACGATCAAAGGGGATTTCTTCTCCTGGGATTACCAGATCTACGACGAGAACGGTGATATGATCGCGGATATGAATCAGGAACTGTTCCGTCTGACCAAGCACTTTACGATCAATATCTTCGATGAAGATAACGAAGAACTGATCATCCTGCTGGTGCTGGCGATCAATCAGTTCGACAAGGACCGCGACTCAGCCACATCTTCATCGGCTGCCGCAAGCAATCATTAAGGAGAGTAAACATGCTGAATGAGAAGATTCCGGGAACCAATATCAGTTACAGTGAAGCGGACGATGCCTTTTCCGTCTTCCGACCGATGATCGAGATCACCGGAGGCCTGTCTTTAGGCCAGGTATGTACGATCACGGGTTTACAGCAATCGACGATCCAGAACTGGGTCAAGCGCGGTTTCATCCCGCATCCCGAAAACAAGAAGTACTATGAGAGGCATCTGTCCCGCATCCTGCTGATCTCCGCATTGCGTGACTGCATGAACATCGAAGAGATCGGAGAACTTATGGTCCTGATCAACGGAGATACGGATGATGAATCCGATGATATCATCTCGGAATCTTCACTCTATGACTATTTCTGCAAGACAGTCAGATCTATGGATCAGAGAGAACTGAACGATAAATATATCGAAGAGACTATCCTGAATATCCTGAAAGATACGGATCATCAGGAAAAACTGCTTCCGGCACTGAAGGTCATGGTGTATGCCTATGTATCCGGAGAGTGTCTGAAACAGATCAAGATCAATCTGAGTAAACTGAGAGGTGAATGAATATGAAAAAAACAAATCAGAAAGGAGGGGTCGGCCTGAGAGTCGTACTGTTACTGATCGTTACGGCCTTCCTTCTCTTCTTCAATCAATATCTGCTGTGCGTACCGTTCAATCTGCATTCCGGTGCATTCCTGACGGAACTGCTGATCTTCCTGCTGACGCTGTGTTTCTGCGTCGTCTACAAGGGAGAAAAAGTTGAAAAGTTCCGCTTTACCGGGAAACTCATTCTCCCGGGCATCATCCTGGCTCTGTATCTGATCGCGATGCTGATCGGTTCCCCGCTTCTGGGCGGTCTGAACAACTATAAAAATCAGTCGAAGATCGAAGAAGTCGATTTCTCGGTGATCCCTGCCTTCGACAAGACGCAGGTCCAGCTGGTCGACAAGGATACGGCTCAGCAATTGGGTGACCGTGTCTTCGGTACACTGGGATCGGATGAGGTCTCTCAGTTCGAGATGGGTGAAGACTGGGTCCAGATCTCGATGAACGGAAATCTGTGCCGTGTCACTCCGATCGATTTCGGCTCTCTGCTCAAGTACTTCTCGACGGGTTCCACTCCGGGTTATGTGATCGTCGACTGCAATACCGGCGAAGCGAAGCTTGTAAGAAGCGAAGGACTCAGATACATGAAGAGCGCCTACTTCAACCGTGATCTGGAACGTCATCTCTTCTTCCACGATCCGTTCGCACTGACTGGGACTGCCAAGTTTGAACTGGACGATGACGGGAAACCGTTCTGGATCGTTCCGGTCTACGATGTGACCTGGGTCTCCAAGACCAGAGATGTCAAAGGTGTCTACGTGGTCGATCCGGTCAGCGGATCCTGCACATACTATACGAAAGAAGACGCTCCGGCATGGATCGACAACATCTATCCGGTCTCCGTCATCTATGACCAGTTCGCTCAGACCAAGCGCTATGAGAACGGTCTGATCAACCTGTCGAAAAAGGGCGTCGTGGAATTCACCGATGACTACGCATATGTCCAATTCAATGACCACGTCCACATCTATACCGGTGTGACCAGTGTCGGAAAGGATGAATCCAACGTCGGATTCGCCTATGTGGATCTGCGTACCGGTGAGATCGACTACATCAGAAGGGCAGGAGCGGAAGAATACTCCGCCAGAAGCAGCGCAGAAGGCGCTCTGCAGCAGTATCACTATTCGGCGATCTTCCCATCCATGGTCAACGTTCAGGGCAGACCGACCTACTTTATGGGTCTGGTCGACGGAGCGAATCTGATCAAGAGCTACGCTTTCGTCAGCTATGAGAACTATCAGAACGTCGCGACCGGCGTGACTGTGGAAGAAGCTTACCGCAACTATCTGAAACTCTACGATGAGGACGGTTCCATCTCCTCAGGAGAGGAAACAGAAAAGACCTTTACGGTCAAGGATGTCCGTACCATCGTAAAAGACGGAAATACGCTCGTACTGCTTCTGAGTGAAACGGACGAGATCTACTACTACGATATGTCTGACGGAGATCTGAAAGCTTCCTTCATCGGGATCGGGGCGAAAGTCGATGTCCGGGTCGATGAGAACGGAAGGATCCGTTCCTTCCTTCAGATCCGATAACATAAGAGCCTTCTTCGGAAGGTTCTTTTTGGAGGTATAATCTATTTGATGAATCTGTTCGGTCTGTTTCGGAAAAAGAAGATCTACGAAGGACCTGTCGTCGATCTGAAGGAACGCTACCGGGTCAGTGAGATGACTGCCTATGACGGAGTTCCTACGGTATATTACGATATCCTGCGCCATGAAGATAAGGAGAAGGTCGGTACGATCGACCTGAGGCTTACGGTGAAAGGGGATATGTATTATTACGGAAACATCGGATACAACATCATCCGCATGTACCGGGGAAACGGATACGCCTATGAAGCCTGTCTCATCCTTTTTGAGATCGCCCGGAAGGAATTCGGAATGAGAGAACTGATCATCACCTGTTCTCCTGACAATATCGCGTCCTACAAGACGCTGAAGAAACTGGGCGGAGAACTGCTGGAACTGGTGGAAGTTCCTCATGAACATATGTTGTACTCTCTCGGAGAGAAGAG
>CADCRE010000089.1 GCA_902803785.1 uncultured Erysipelotrichaceae bacterium | reverse complement strand
TGAAGATTCGAAGAAAGGACCGGATGAACTGAAAGAACCGAGTCCGGAGGATATCATCGGAGGCTGATCATGGAACGTAGGAATATGGAGAACCTGATCAAGGAAGTCGTAGAAGACCTTGAAAACAAGGCTAAGCAGATCAAGGAAGCGGCTGAAACGCCGGATATCGCAACGAGAGAACAGCTTCAGGAAGTCAGAGATGAGGCCGCACGGACTCTGTTCAGAGCTTCCGATGCGATCCGCAATGCGTCGATGAATCTGAACGATCCCAAACAGATCCTGGAGGGCTTGAAAGTCGCCCTGGACCGCTCCCAGAGTCTCTACGAACAGACGATGGAACGGATCAGAGAGATCAAGGGGATCGACGGACAGGAAGGTCCGGATGAATTCCCGTTCTTCCCGGAAACGGAAGAATCTGTAGAAAAAGAAGATGAGATCCCGGAAGTCACAGAGGCTCCGGAGACAGAAGAAGAGGCAGAAGAGATCCCGGACGAAGTGACTTTAAGTTCACATGAGATCCTGGAAGGCTGGTTCCTGCCGGAAAGTGAAGACAAATGAAGAAAGTAACGATCTATGAAGTAGCAAAAGAAGCAAACGTATCTCTGGCGACCGTCTCCCGTGTCATCAACGGTTCGAGCATCGTCAAGGAAGAGACCCGCAAACGCGTCGAGGATGCGATCAACAAGCTGGGCTACCGTCCGAATGCGATCGCTCAGGGACTGGCTCTGTCCCGTACGACGACTGTCGGACTGATCATTCCTTCCACATCGGTATCTTTCTCCGGAAGGATCATCAACGGTCTTTGCGATGTCGCCAAGATCTACGATTATTCCGTCTTTATCCATACGATCACCGAAGGCGTGATGAACGTCAAGGAGATCATTGACGAAGTCATCAAGTCGAGAGTCGACGGCGTGATCATCTACGCTGACAAGGATCTGGACGATTCCGTCAGACTTCTGGAAGACTACAATATCCCGATGGTCGTCATGGGCAACAAGGTCTCCTCCGACACCATCTGTTCGGTCTACGTGGACTATTACCGTGCCGTCTATGAACTGTGCAATTCCTATCTGGACAAGGGCATCGAAGATATCGCCATCCTGCAGGATCACCGCAACGATGTGGTCTCCCAGCAGTTCAGAAACGGTGCGATCGCAGCATTCAAAGAACACGGACTCGAATACAACGGCTATATCGAAGTCAGCAATGACAACCGTTCCACATACAAGTTCCTGAAATCCTACTTCAAGACGCACAGACATCAGGTCTTTATCGCCAACCGTGACTCTCAGGCCATGGCTGCATTGAATGCGGCTTCCGGTCAGGGTATAATTGTTCCGGACGATATGGAACTGATCTGCATGAACGAAAGCAAGTATACTTCTTCCGTACGTCCGGAGATCAGCTCGTTCGTGGTCCCGCAGTATGACCTCGGTGCGATCTCCATGCGTCTGATGACAAAGATGCTGAAAGAAGAAAACGTGGAAGAAAAGGAGAAATGTCTGGACGTGCTCTATTCGCCGAAACAGACGACAAAGGATTAGTATATGGGTATTTATGAAGAACTGGTTTGGCGGGGACTCATCAAGGATGAGTCTTCTCCCGAACTGAAAGAACTGCTGAACAAGGGAGGAATGACCTTCTATATCGGGACCGATCCGACAGGGGATTCCCTGCACATCGGTCATTTTTCCTCTTTTCTGATCTCCAAGAGACTGAAGGATGCGGGTCATCATCCGATCCTGCTGGTCGGCGGAGGTACCGGACTGATCGGCGATCCGAAACCGGATGCGGAACGTCCAATGATCTCCGTAGAAGAGGTCAATCACAATTTCGAATGTCTCAAGAAGCAGGCAGAGGACCTGTTCGGTTTTGAAGTCGTCAACAACTATGACTGGCTGAAGGATTTCACCTATATCGACTGGCTCAGAGATGTCGGCAAGTATTTCAATATCGGTTACATGCTGAACAAGGACATCGTCCGCAGAAGACTGGATGAGGGGATCACCTATACGGAATTCTCCTACATGACGATGCAGGCCTACGATTTCCTCCATCTGTATCAGGACAAGGGCGTCACTCTTCAGGTCGCCGGTCAGGATCAGTGGGGCAATATCACCGCCGGGATCGAACTGGTCCGCAAGAAACTGGGCAAGGAAGTCTACGGTTTTACGATGCCTTTACTGACGAAGTCCGACGGACAGAAGTTCGGCAAGACCAACGGAAAGGCCATCTGGCTCGATATCAACAAGACATCCGCATATGAGATGTATCAGTTCTTCATCAATTCCGAAGATGACAAGGTCATCGACTATCTGAAATTCCTGACCTTCCTTTCCAAGGAAGAGATCGAAGCTCTGGAAGCCTCCAACCGCGAACATCCGGAACTCAGGGAAGCGCACAAGGCACTTGCGAAGTCCGTGATCACGTTCGTCCACGGAGAAGAAGCCTACGAGTCTGCGGTCAGGATCGCTCAGACCTTCTTCAAAGGCAATCTGAAGGACCTGTCCTATGAAGAACTGCGCCAGGGGACGGCCGATCTGGAAAAGGTGAAGATCGAAGACGGTACGTCTCTGATCTCCGCTCTGATCGCTGTCGGAGCCTGCAAGTCCAACCGGGAAGCCAGAGATCTGATCAAGGGATCTTCGATCTCGGTCAACGGAGAAAAAGTGAATGATCTGAATTACGTATTGAATGCCTCGGATGCGTTCAACGGTTCGCTGACGATCCTGAAAAAAGGCAAGAAGTTCTATTATGCAGTGGAATTCTAGATTCCTTCGGATCCTGTCGGTCTTCTTTCTTCTGATCAGCCTCTGCGGCTGCAACGATGCGGGAAGAGAGACGGCCGATCCGAATGAGCGTTACGCATTCATCATCGATATGATCCGGGAACAGGAAGTCTTTTCGGATCGCTCCGATTACTTCGATATCGCCGTCGAGATGGCAAAGATCGACGGGGGATATCGCTACTATATCACGCTCGACAATCCGCGTATCGCGATGTATGATGTGGAACTGCTGGCGATCGAAGACGGCGTCGACTACATGAACACCATGGCTGCGAATGTCGGCATCTTCGAAGAGAGAGAATACCACCTCGTTCCCAACCAGTCCAATCCGAACCAGAACTATATGAAAGGTGTCGTCGCTTCCGCTGTCACATCCAGACCGGAAACGACCCTCTATATCTTCGTCCAGTTCAAGAATGCGGATTATTCGGCAGTCCATTCCGAATATTTCCGTTTTGATGTCGCATACCAGGGAGAATAGAAGTGAACAAGGAGAACATGAAACAATCATTACTGATCGGAGCTCTGACGAGTTCTTTTGGTATTTTTGTTTCCAAGCTCCTCGGTCTTCTGTACTACTCTCCGCTGTCTTCCATCGCCGGAGAAGAGAATATGGCCTTCTATTCGATCGCCTATACCTATTACGATCTTTTATTGCAGATCTCACAGGCCGGCATCCCGTTCGCGATCGCCGTTCTGGTCGCGAAATACGCCTCCAAGAACGACTACAAGACGATCCTGCTGGTGAGGAAACTCGGAACTTCGATCGTACTGGGACTTTCCGCCGTGGTGGGACTGGTTCTCTTATTTGCGGCAGGTCCTCTGGCCAGACAGTCCTTAGGTATGTCGGCACCGGCGAAGGATATCGTCAATCTGCGGATCACGTTCCATATCCTGACGATCGCCGTCATCCTGGTGCCTTTATTGAGTTCCTTCCGCGGTTATGTCCAGGGAATGAAACGCCTGGATCTGTACGCATCGTCCCAGGTGCTGGAACAGTTCGTGAGAGTCTTCTCGATCATCCTGTTCGGCTATCTGTTCGTACGTATCCTGAAGCTGGACAACATCTGGGCGATCTTCGTGGCGATCGCTGCCGCATCCTTAGGTGCGGGAGCGGCCTACTTCTTCATCCGTTCCCAAAGCAAGGAAGATGAAAAACACGTCGAAGAACTCGCTTCGAAGCAGACGGAAGACGCTCAGTCAACGGAAAAGGAGATCGTCAAAGAGATCCTGACACTGGGCATCCCTTATCTGATCATTTCTTTCCTGGGCACGGCAGGTCCTCTGGTCAATACGACCTTCTTCCTGGACTACATGTGCAAGGTCAACGGACCGCAGGTCTACGAGTCCAGCAAGCTGGCGGCGGGGATCCTGCAGGCGAACATCGCCAAGATCTCCAACATTCCTTCCGTCCTTGCGCTGGGCTTTGGTTCCGGCATGGTCCCGTATCTTGCGGAATCACTGGAACAGCGTGATTATAAAAAGATCACTTCTCAGGTCAATCAGATCCTGGACACGGTGTCCTTCATCCTGATCCCGATGATCGTGATCTTCATCTTTTTTGCGAGAGATATCTACTACATCATGTACGGAGATCTCAATCTGGATCTGGGAGCCAGGCTCTTCGCCGTCAGCAACATCCAGATCTTCTTAGGCACCTTTGCGCCGATCCTGTCATCCATCATGATGTCATTGAAACTGCGCAAGGAATCGATACTGGCACTGGTGATCAGCTTCCTGGTCAAACTGATCAGTTTCTTCCCGATGGTCCGTCTGTTCGGGACCTACGGAATGATCTATTCTTCCGGCCTCTATTATCTGGCGCAGATCGCCTTCTACTATCTCTATCTGAGAAGGAACTTCAATCTCAACGTCAGGGGAGCGGGGATGCGGATCCTCCGGATCGTCATCGCCTCCATCTTCATGGTGGTACCGGCCTTTGCGATCCACGGTCTGCTTCCGTTCGTCTATGAAAGCCGCCTCATCTGCCTGCTGGTGATGGGT
>CADCRE010000088.1 GCA_902803785.1 uncultured Erysipelotrichaceae bacterium | reverse complement strand
GCAAGGATCGTATAGAGTCCGTTTCCTTTGACTTTACCCAGACCGTAGAAATAGCCCATGATCACTCCGAAGGTGAAATGGAACGGCATCAGTGCACGGAAGATCGCAGTTCCGATACTGCCGGAGGAATACTGGATGTCTTCAAAGACCTGGAAGCCGATCGCTACGATCGCAAAGCACAGTATGGCATCCTTCCAGGTAACCACGACACCTTCTTTTCTCATGACGCCTTTTGCGCAGATGAATTTGAAGAATTCTTCCGTGAAGCCGACCAGGATGAATGTCCTTATAAATCCGATCAGAGCGTTCGTCGGAGTCAACGTTTTGGACGCATTGGCGATATTCTGGATGATCTTGACAGCATTCTCGGCAGTTGTCATGAGTTTCAACTGCTCAGGGCCGATCTGAATGAACAGAATGATGAGTCCGCCGATAATGGATACGATCGAGGAGAGGAACACGGAGATCACACCGGCGATCAGGAGTTTCACGAATGTGAATCTTGGGAACGGATCGAACTGTTTCATCCGCAAGATCCAGATCAGAAGTCCCACAGATACAGGAACGGATAACAGAACAGCTAACATATCACACCTCTTTCTGAAGATATTCTAACACTTCACATAGACGGATTTACGGTTTCAGAACAGAAAGAAACGTCCCTTTCTTTCGGGATAATGAACGTTTTTGTTTTACAGAACTTACTCTCCCAGCAGTTTCTTCCAGGTACGGATCTCTTCTTCGGATGCATCCGGCCCCAGACACTTGCCGGCATCGACACAGACGTTCTCACCGACGATACCCTTGATATGTTCGGACACCTTGGCTACACCGCTGCCGCCTGAGGTACAGAACGGAAAGGAATCATAGATCCTGGGCTATTTGATCACCTGATCATGAAACTGCTTGTGTCTGACGCCCGGGGGATCCTTAATGGGTATTCCCTCCTTGTGCCTTCTGACACATTCCAGTTTAAATCTCTTACTGTACTTCATAAATAAAAAGTGAACCTCCTTTCGTTGGTCCAACTTTAGGGGTTCACTTCAAATGATCTGTCTTTTTTCAATACTGTTTCTTACAGAGCCTGTTCCATTTCCTTCAGGACTTCCGCTACGCCGTTTGCGACTTCTCTGATAGTATCTTCTTCAAACGGATTCTTCATACCGGCTTCCTTCAGCAGGTCGAAGTAGCCGAGTGAACCGCCGAGAGAACACAGTTTCATATAGCTGTTCCAGGCACCTGTTCTGTCTTTGCGCATCCAGAGGTAATACTGCAGGGCACAAATCATAGCCAATGCGTAGTCGACGTAGTAGAACGGATACATGAAGATATGCTGCTTCTGCATCCAGAAGCCGCCGTTGTTCAGGAAATCGTTATGATCATAGCTCCTCCACGGCAGGAACTTTCTTTCGATATCCTTCCAGATCGTACGCAGTCCCTGAGCGGAAGGCTGTTCCTTTTCGTATACCTTGTGCTGAAACTCGTCGACGCTGACAAGATATGTGATATTGGCAAGGCTGTCGGCAAGATGTTCGTAGATGTAGCGGTCTCCTTCCCCTTCCGGATAGAACAGCGGATACCACGGTTCCGTGAAGAATTCCATCGACATGGAATGGATCTCGTTGATCTCTGAAGTGGAATGCGTATACTCACTCAATATCTGATTGCGATTGGCGATATAGGATTCAAATGCGTGTCCCGCTTCATGGGTCAGGACCTCCGTATCGGCACTGGTCTTGTTGAAATTGGAGAAGATGAACGGTGCCTTGTATTTCGGCAGGCCCGTGCAGTATCCGCCGAGTCGCTTGTTTGGTTTTGTCTCGAGATCAAAGAGATCGTATTCGACCATGAAATCGAAGAACTCTCCGGTCTCCTTGGACAGTTCGCGATACATCGTCGTTGCGGCCTTGACCATTCCGGCCGTGTCCTTGTCCGGTGTGGAGTTTCCATCCGGGAAGAAGAGCTGTTCATCGTAGTATTCCAGTTTCTCAAGACCGAGCCTCTTCCTCTGTGATTCATGGATCTCTTCGGCGATTGGCACGATATAGGCTACGACAGCCTTGCGGAAACGTTCGATATCTTCCGGCTTATAGTCGAAGCGGTGACGGGAGAGATAAGCGAGGTCGATGAAGTTGTCAAAGCCCAGTTTATCGGCGATCTTTCTGCGGACTGTGCATAAGCGACCGTAGACATCATCGAGCCGATCGGATACGGATTCGTATAAGGCAGCCCAGCTTTCAAAGGCTTCCTTTCTTTCGTTCCGGTCAGTTGACAGCATGTGTTTCAGCAGACCGTAGAAGTTGCATTCCTTTCCGCGGAAGAGTGTCTTGCAGGAAGCGGCGATCTTGGAGTATTCGTTGACCAGTCCGGCTTCCGTGATCCTTTCTTCGACGACTTCACTGCTGTTGGTACGGATGTCCGCATCCAGCAGTTTGAACAGCTGATCACCGAATTCGTTCTCAAAGTCTTTTCTGAATCCTGATGAAGCGAGCGCTTCATTGAATTCCTTCATGACGATCGAAAGCTTCGGCATCACGGAATTCAGATACTGGATCTCTTCGTCATAGAAAGGATCCGCCATATCGACATCGTGGCGGATGTGAGCAATGGATGCCATCGTCCGGAATTCGTTACTGATGTCCTGTTTCCGGAACAAGGCGTTCTTGGCGGTCTCGTAATCGGTCGCTTCCCTGAATTCTTTCAAAGTTTCGTAGATCTCTTTTTCTGTTTCTTCAAAGGAAGGACGGGTATATTCCAGGTCTTTGAATCGTTTCATTTTGTCTTCTCCTGTACAGTTGGATTCATTATGACATATTTTTCGGATGTATGGGCAGATATGCTTCTGATCAGAACGGGATCGGCAGATAAGCGGCAAGGACAGCAAGCAGAACAGCCGGAAGCATGTTTGCGACACGGATCGTCTTTCCCCAGACGAGGTTGATCCCGACACAGAAGATCAGAACGGAACCGATCAGAGAAAGATACGCGATCGCCAGATCCGTCATGATCGGAGATATCAGTCTGGCTAAAAAAGTCACGGAACCTTCGAACAGAAAGACCGGGATCGCGGAAAATGCGCTTCCTTTTCCAAGGGAAGACGTCATCACCGCAATGATGATGAAGTCCAGGACTGCTTTGACCGACAGCGTGGAAGGATCGGACAGGATCCCATCCTGGATGGCTCCGACGATCGCCATGGCACCGATACAGACGGTCAAAGACGCAGTGACGAAGGCATTCACGAAATCCTTGTCTTCACTGTTTCCCGTCTTTCTTTTCAGCCATTCTCCGAACGATTCAAAAGTTCTTTCGATCCCGATCAGTTCTCCGATCATCGTTCCGATCGCAAGACAGAGCACTACCAGCATGGATCTTCCGCTGCCGATCCTGTTCTCCTCTATCTTCAGCATTCCTTCCATCGCACCCGCGATCGCGATAAACAGTACACTGACTCCGCAGGCCTTGTTCAAGGCATCCTGCTGTTCCTGTTTAAAGAGTTTTCCGGTAAAGTGACCGGCGATCCCTCCGAGGATGATCGCTGCCGTATTGATCAAAGTTCCCAATCCCATCATATCTTTCACCCGTTATCTGATTTTTCTATGCAATTATTGTAATAAAAAGGGCCCGAATAAAAAAGCGTTGATCTTGCGATCAGCGCTTTTTTCCGACTGCCTGATACATTTTATCATCAGATACCGTGACGGTGACATCGAGACTTTCTTCCATCATCTTCCCCAGATCCGCGATCTCGGGAAGGACTCGGGAGACATCCATCACTTCCTTATGATGAAGGAGGACCTGTTCCCGGCTCATGCCGTGAGCGACTGTCAGAGTCCCGTTTTCTTCAAGGAGACCCGATAGGATACGGATCAGACCTTCGGGATCGTCGAAATGCGGAAAGGCATTGTATATGACGATCCGGTCGTATCTCTCCTCAAAAGGATGAAGGAAGACATCGTCACAGATGATCTTCACCTTTTCGTTTTCGTTCTTTTTTCCTGCGATCTCGCACATCCGCGGTGAGATATCGATCGCTGTCACAAAGGAAACTCCTCTTTCAAGATAGAACGGGATCAGCACACCCGTCCCGCAGGCGACATCGAGGATCCTGCCCCCTTCTTTGACTCCTGTGTTGTCCAGTATCTTCCGGATGATCTCTTCATCGATGACAAGATGTTCATCCCAGGTCTCTGCCAGGGAATCGAAGAACTCGATGACCTTCTGTTTTTCCATCATAAACTCGATCTTCTATGTGTTTCTGTTTCTATTTTTTGGAAGCTTTGAATTCGTCGACCTGGGCACGCATCTTGTCGTCCATGTTCCAGAGGAACTTGAAGGATGCCCATGAACCCAGGACCAGGATGCCCGGCAGGAGGTTGCACAGTGTCTTGATCCCGGTGATGGTCGCAGCTGACTGGATCGCCTGTGCGCCGTTGTATCCGACCAGACCCAGCAGGATCATCGCAGCGGAGTTGCCGATCGTCTGTCCGACTCTGCGGCTGAGGTTGAAGGTACCGTAGATCGATCCTTCCGTCCTCTTTCCGGTGATCATCTCATTGTAATCGATCGCTTCACCGAGCAGGCCCCACTGCATGTAGATGGAGATGAAGGCAAAGCCCATCGCCATGTTGCTGCAGATCGCGTAGACCCACGGATTGATGTTGAGCAGCATCGATGCAGCGAATAAGGCGACATACATCACGCAGCTGATCAGAAGACCGTAGCGGATGAATTTCTCCAGTCCGATCTTTTTGGCGATCATCGGCCCGAAGATGAAGATCAGCAGCATCGGCGGAGCACTCAGCAGTGTCCCGTAGCTGGCGATGGAGATATCACCCAATACATCTGAATACATATAGTTGTTCAGGGTATTTCCGATATACTGCATCGTGCAGATGAACAGGCCGTGTACACAGAGAGCGACGAACGGACGGTTGATCTTCATGACCTGAAGGATGTCCGTCACTTTGATACTGTCCGCATCGACCGTCTGTTTTCTAGTATCGTTCCTTTCGAAAGTCAGCGCATAGTGTCCCAGACACATCACAAATCCGATCAGGGCACAGACGGCAGCGCCGATCGCATAACCTGTCGCATTGGTCTCACCGTATCTCTTCAGGAACAGAGGCATGATGAACAGGGAGATGAGAGTCGCACCCGCGCTTCCGATCCCTCGGGCAGAAGACAGTGCGGCTCTGTCTTCATCGGTATCTGCCATGGAAGACAGCAAAGATCCCATCGGGATATTGAACATGGTGTAGGATCCTTCATAGAGGATCTTCAGTCCGAACAGCAGGCACAGTCTCGCCAGTCCTTCAAACAGGCTCGGGACGGACCATAATGCGATAAAAGTCACGCAAAGCAGCGGAGCGGAACGAAGGATCCAGGGACGGAATTTCCCCTTCGGATTCATGCTCCGGGCAAAGGTCTTGTCGATATAGGCACCCATCAGCGGGTCGTTGATGAAGTCCCAGATGTTCCAGATCAGCAGCAGGATACCGATCGTGCCCGGAGCGATCCCCAATGCATCCGTGCAGTACATGGAGAAAGTGCTGCTCATCAGAGCGAAGGTCATGACACCTCCGACGTCCCCCAGTCCGTAGCCGATCTTGTGTTTCAGTTTCAGCGAATTCTTTTTTTCTTTCATGATCATTCCCCTTAAATCGTTTTCTATGATAAGATCCTGTGACTTACACAGTTCCTTCTTCAAACCATACAGGCAGGTCGTTCACGGTACAGGATACCGTAACTGCAGTCCCTCCTTCGATCAGTTCCCCTTCTCCTCTGAGGCGGAAGCCGGTCTCACTCTTCGGCAGAGTGACTTTTACTTCCTCGACGCCTTCATCGAAGACCGGACAGACCAGAATCTTTTCTCCGCACATGAAGCAGTCGGATCCCCGATCGTAATCCTGGTCTCTTAAGAAGACAGGTGTGATCAGCGGATAGCTGTTTTCGATGCAGCGGTCCATCTGTTCCGTCAGATACGGGATCAGTCTTTCTCTCAGATCGAAGATCTTCTTGACCGTATCCATCAGTTCCGGATACAGCCACGGCATCGTCGATTCTTCATTCGGTTTCCAGGAATGGAGGACGAAACGCGGCAGGAAGACTCCGTACTGCAGCCAGCGCAGGAAGAGCTCTTTCCCCGGCTTCGGTCCGGAGAATCCGCCGATATCCGGTCCGAAGAAACAGAATCCTGATAAAGCCATGGTCATGGCCTGATAGTGGTTGTATCTCAATTCTTTGAAATCGGTATAGTTGTCTCCCGTCCAGGTCGTCGCAATGCTTTGCGTTCCGGCGATGGCACAGCGGGATACCAGGAACGGATGTGGGTTCACTTCTTCACAGGCTTCTCTGCTGGCCCTGGTCATCAGATAGGAGAACAGAGTCTTGATCAGTCTCGCAGGGATCTCCTTCGTAAAGCCGTGCGCACAGACGTTCCTGTCATGGATATCGTATTCGTTGTTGTCGTTCCAGATATCTTCATATCCGTATTCGACGAGGTTTTCTCTGACACATCTCTTCCAGAAATCATAGGCATCCGGCTTCGTAAAATCCAGGTAACTGGCGTTTCCTCCCCAGAACGGGAACTTTGCGGGACTTCCGTCCGGATAATGCAGGAACCATCCGTTTTCTGCGATCTGTTCATAGAGAGGATGGTCATCCAGGAAGGCCGGTTTGACGTTCGGAAGGATCTTCAGCCCCTTGCTGTTGAAGTGATCGGAAAGTCCTTTCGGATCAGGGATCTTGTCCGTGTTCCAATGGAAGACGTAACGTTTGTCATTGATCTGCGTATAGCCGCTGGACAGGTAGAATCCTCCGGCTTTGATCCCGTAGCGTTCACAGTTGTCGATAAAGGAGCGAAGACGTCTGTCGGCATCATCCGCATCCGTATATTCCATCGTGGAACCGCAGTAGCGGAACGCCCATTCCGGGACTTCGCCGATCCCTCCGGTCATACTGATGAACCGGCTCACGATCTCTTTCGGATCTCCGAAGATGAGATAGAACACCATATCTTCTTCTTCGTAACGGATCGAATTGAACGGTTCGTAGTAGTTGTCGTGTTCCCTGCCCAGATCGATCTGTCCTTCACTGTAGGTATCGTAATAGATGCCGTAGCTTCCTGCTTTGTTATCACAGATATAGAAAGGCAGATGTTTGTACAGCGGATCGCTGTATTCCGCTTTGTAGCCCATGGAGTCGTTCGTATCGAGCGTGTAGCGCTGATGGTTCTTGTCGACACCTCCGGACTTGTCTCCCAGTCCGTAGATCCGCTGGTCTTCTTCTCTGTGGGTATAGTGAACGGAACCGTCTCCCAGTTCCCCTTCAAAGTTATAGGCAAGACCGTTTCGATCCTGATAGAGGGTCCCTTTTTCATTCCTTACCGTGATGCGGAAATTCAGCAGTTCGATCCGGAAATCGAGACCGCAGTGCCGGAAACAGAGAGAATCCTCATCTTCGGTAAACTCTGTCGGACAAAGATGAAAACCGTCCAGTGACAGTTTGTCTCTGCCTTGTCTGTTTATTCCCTTATGACCCGGATCGATACTGAAAGTCGGAAGCGGATCTTCGTTTCTGATCAGGGCCACCCGGAACATGTTTTCGATAAGATCGATACGCATGGTGATGCCGTCGCTCTGATAAACGCGCGTATGATCATCACTGTATTTTATATGAAATCTATGATGAAATTTCATGCCTTGGGTTCTCCTTTTTTCAGCATGTTTCTCAGCAGTTCAAGATAGGACGCTCTTCCCATCTTCGTTTCCTTTATGTTGTAACAGAGGACCTTTTTATCGTTTCTGTATGTCCTGTCCCAGTGAGGAAGTCCCTCACCGTTCGGATCGCCGTCCTTCGCAAAGTTCGCAAGATAGTCCATCATCTGTTTCGATACTTCCCTGTCTCTGTCTTTGTAAGGACGCCATGAGGTCTCCAGCCTGCCGAACATATATCTCAAATCACAGGAATGGAAGGCTCCGTTGCCATCTCCCGGTGCATCGAGATTGAAGAAGTAGACGTAGGCTCCGTTTTCTCTGGCGTATCTGTTTCCGATATAGGCCATCATCGGCGCATACAGGTCATTGGATGTATATCCGATCATATAATCGATCTTCAAAGGATCTCCGATCAGCTTGTCGACGCTGTCTTTCAAAAGAACCCCGTCGATGACCGGCATCATGTTGTAGGTGCTGTCTTTTCTTCTCGTTTTGATCGCTTCATAGGCGTCGTAGATCTTGTGCAGGTCGGCATTCCTGAATTCCTCAAAACTCCCGCATCCCGCAAGATCCATCAGTTCATTCCAGTAATCGTATGTTTCACTCGCCTTCTTCGGAAGGGCGAATTTCGGGAACATCCCTCCTCCCGACATCATGACAGCTCTGTGAAAGAGACCTTCGTTGTCATGATTCAGACACAGATACTGGATCGAGATGGCTCCGGCACTCTGTCCCATCAGGGTGATGTTTTCTTCATCACCCCCGAATTCATTGATATGTTCCTTCACCCAGTGGATCGCCTGCAGCTGGTCGTCGAGGCCGAAATTGCCGTTGCGGTGTTCTCTTTTCTCGATCTCTTCGTGACAAAAGTAGCCCAAAACACCTACTCTGTAGTTGGCGAAAACGGTCACGGCTCCCCTTCTTGCGAGTTCATATCCGCGGAACGGTTCTTCTTCGTTGGATCCCGAATTGAATCCGCCTCCGTGGAAGTACAGGATGACCGGACACTTTGAAGCGTCTTTCGGTGTATAGATATTCAGGTTCAGACAGTCCTCATCGTATCTGAACTCGATCCCTTCTCTGAATTCCCTGTAGTAGAAAAGTCTCTCCGGGACATCGAGGTGCGGATTGAACTGCCGGTATTGCGGACAGGAAAATCCCATTTCTCTCGCATCGAAAGGATCCAGATAAGAGTCGATCCGTGTGCTGTATTCAAAGCGGCCTGTCCTGGCATAAGGAATACCTAAAAACTCGCGGGCTTCCTCCGTCTCATTGCCCAAAAAAGTCCCCATCGATGTTTTTAAAATAGTCTTTTCCATAGGATTGTTATCGGTATCTTTTTTGAGAAAACTCTATTCTAATTATAAAACAGAAACGGATACCGGATGAAATACGTTTTACAGATCTCTGTATGAAAAAAGCTTCCTCAGGAAGCCTTGTTTTGAATGCTGTGTCTATCGGTCCGTTCCGTTTCTCAGGATCTGCAGGTATCCCAGGACCAACGCGGATAAAAACGGGGTCCCAAGATCGGCCATCATCGAAAACTGATACGGGGCCTTGGCGATCAGAGCTGACCAGAGAAGATCCAGTACGTTCCAGAATGTCTTCTCACTGCCGTATTTTTTTCCAGATGTGCTTCGATCGTTTGAAATATCTGACGTGTTTTGACATAATAATCCTCTTCTTGTTAGTATTCTCTAACAGGTATAGTATCACTGTCTTATGTGCAATTGCACATCTTTTTGTAATATCGTTTTTTCACAGACAAATAAAAAGCTGATCATCGATCAGCTTCTTTTCATTTATCATGACGGAAGGATCTTATTCCTGTCCCCTGTACATCCAGAAATCGCCGGAGACTTCTTCCGAGAGCCAGATCTCACCCAGCGCATATTCCCTTCCTTCGTAGGCAAAGTAGTTGGAGATCAGAAGTATTGCGTCATTTCCACTCAGTTTCAGATAGCCATCCTCGAATCCGCCTTCAAACGGCTCGTAGCCGACCTCTTCATCGCTTTCTTCCCAGGCTTCATATCCGTCGCTCGCAAGCCTCGGATGGAGCTTAATGATCAGAAGCTCCCGGTCATAGTCGATCTCAAAATCCGCATAACCGATCTCTTCAAACAGATCGTATGTCTCCGGATCAAACAGGATCCACAGATCGTACTTCCATTCTCCGGGCATCTCCCTGACCGGCGGATATTCCGCATCCTCGGGGATGCCGTCAGTGACAAATGTCTCCATCTCCAGGAACGCTTCAAAACTCAGAGTCCCTTTCCCCTCTTCCTGCCAGAAGACGGAACGGTCCGGACTTTCCCCGTTTTCACTTTCATCACTCGTGTCCGTCACAGGTTCGATCGAAAGACGTTCAGAACTTTCACTGTTCTGTATCGTTTTTTCCGAGTTCTGTTCCGTATTTGAGACCGCAGATCCCGAGCTGCATCCGCAGACCAGGAACATCAGTAGCACCATAGACAATAGGATCCGTTTCATTTCTGTCCTCCTGAATACAAAAGATTCGGTGAATTTCACACATTATGGAATGATGATATCTGCTGTATATTCCCGACCTTATTATATCTGAAACGGAATCCTTTGTATATGGCATAAAAAAGACTGTTGCGGGAACAGTCTTTCGTCTATAAAGGTTATTTCGTACCGTAGATCCTGTCTCCGGCATCACCCAGACCCGGAACGATGTATCCGATCTCGTTGAGATGATCGTCCAGAGCGGCCAGATACAGGTCAACATCCGGATGAGCTTCCGTGAAGGCTTTGACACCTTCCGGAGCACCGACCAGGGAGACCATACGGATATTCTTGGCGCCTCTCTTCTTGATCATATCGACAGCGGCAATGGCACTTCCGCCTGTTGCGAGCATCGGGTCCAATACCAGAATGACTCCGTCCGGAAGTTCCTTCGGGAATTTTGCGAAGTATTCGACCGGCTGAAGTGTCTCTTCATCACGGTAGAGACCGATGAATCCGACTTTTGCGGTCGGGATCAGGTCCATGATACCGTTGACCAGTCCCATACCTGCACGCAGGATCGGGACAAGGATCACTTCCGTGTCCAGCATCTGTGTATCGCAAGGTCCCATCGGTGTCGTGATATGGACATCTTTCACCGGAAGGTCGCGGCAGACTTCATAAGCCATCAGAGATGCGATCTCATCCAGGTTCTCGCGGAAGTCCTTATGTCCGGTCTCTTCCATACGCATGTAGGCAAGCTTATGTGTAATGAGCGGGTGATGCAGTACTGTAACCATAATATCCTCCTGTTTTTTCTTTTTCTATTATACTCAAATACGAAGTGATGTGAACTTAAAATTAAAAAAGATTTTAATATGAAGAGAGGCCTTCTCATTTAGCGTTATAATGAGATTGGAAAGGGCCTTAACAAAGGTCAGAGGATAATGATGAACAATAATGAAATGTGGGCTTTGGTCAAGGAAAAGCCTGAAGTCGGTATCTGGATGAAACGGGTGCCGATCCCTGAGGTCGGATACAACGACGTCAAGATCAAGATCCGCAAGACGGCGATCTGCGGAACGGATGTGCACATCTATCAGTGGAACAAGTGGGCACAGAAGACGATCCCGATGGGGTTGACGATCGGACATGAATATGTCGGTGAAGTCGTCGAGACCGGTCCGGGTGCCAGGGGTTTCAATGTCGGAGACATCGTCTCCGGAGAAGGCCATATCACCTGCGGCAAATGCCGGAACTGTCTGGAAGGCCACAAAGAGAACTGTCGCAATGCGAAAGGTGT
>CADCRE010000087.1 GCA_902803785.1 uncultured Erysipelotrichaceae bacterium | reverse complement strand
ACTGTTCTGAGAATCGGAATACCACATGTTCAGATTGGTCGCATTGGCCGTCTTGACTCTCTCATCCTTCAGAAGTTCTTCGACATCTGACAGATTGATCCTCGGATAGCTCTTGTAGAACTCGTTGATCTCGTCTTCATCGGTCAATGATTCCGCGTATTCATAGATCGCATCGTAATCCAGTGTATAAGTCACGACCGCTCTCATCTTCTGTCTCGTCAGAGTCTTGGCGCTTTCCGATGCCTTGGAGACACCCAGTCCGATAATGACCAGGTTTCCGATCAGAAAGAACGTCAGGATCAGCAAGACCGTCTTCGAGAGCCTTCTTGTGACGTTTTTAAATGCTCTGTTGATAAAATTCATATTCTCTCCTATTGTTTATAACTGTCATCACAGATCGTGATATATACCGTGATACTCTCCGGCAGGTAAGTTCCGGCCTTGATCGGCTTGTCATCCCAGCGTCTGACTGAGATCATCTCGCCGTTTGCCTTTCCTTCTGCATAATCATATCTGACCTCATAGGTGATCTTCGCCCAGTCGACGAGTCTTCTCGCCTCTTCTTCCGTCAGCTTGCAGTGGTAGAAATCATCCCAGGTAAGAAGTGTGACCCCATCTTCTCTGCATGGATCTTTTGTTGGATCTTTCGGATCTTCGAGAAGGATGTTCCTTCCTTTGGAGATCCAGCAGTTCATCGTTCCGCCCACATAGACTTTGTTGTCATAGCGGATGATCTTGTCGACCTCGACATCATCAGAGAAATCATAGATCCTGTTGACGGTGATATCGGCACCCAGCTCGTTCTGTTTGTCTTTCCAGTCGTGCAGACCGCCGCGGTCATGATATTCGCTGCCGATAAAGTTATCCGGGATCTCAACGATATTGCCTAATGACAGTGTCAGTTCGATCAGGTTGGCCGGATCGATCAGAGAACCGGCTGCCAGTGACTGGCTGAGTACGACGTCTTTCGCTTCCGTAGAATACAGACCCTTTTCGG
This sequence comes from uncultured Erysipelotrichaceae bacterium, assembly GCA_902803785.1. GTDB lineage: Bacteria > Bacillota_I > Bacilli_A > Erysipelotrichales > Erysipelotrichaceae > Colivicinus. The sequence continues at coordinate 2,713 of CADCRE010000087.1, read as the reverse complement.
TATCGATAAAGGCCGTCGGATTCTTGCGCATCCAGGCATCGACCTGTTTCTTGGTCCAGCCGACCATGTTCGGCATGAATACCGCTTCACCCTTGGAGACGATGACAGTGATCGTATCACCTTCGGAAATGATCTTGCCGGAATCGACAGACTGAGAGATGACATAGCCCATGTCGACCTTGTCATTGTACTGTTCGACCTTTTCGAGATTGATCTTATGGCTCTTGGCCCAGGCTTCCGCATTCTCATACGGTTTCTTCACGAAGTCTTCGACGGTGACTTTGCCCGCCGGAGCCGGTCCCTTGGAGACGTTGATCTTCAGGGTACAGCCTCTGGTGAAGGTATCTTCCTCGCATCCGGAGAAGGTATAGTCGATGACTCTGTTCTCCGGAACACTTTCGTTATAGGCCGTCACGACTTTCGTCTTGGCCAGTTTATTCTTTGTGACCCATTCCTGGATGTCGTCTTTCTCCATCGAATTGAGATTTGGAACGGATATACTCTCTTCCGGATCCGGTCCCAGTGACATCACAAAATTGATCTTGACGTTGTTTTTGACTTTTTTTCCTTCCTTGACGCTCTGGGAAGTGATGATCCCGTTGTCGTTGTCGAAATCATACTGTTCCTCAAAGACGATCCCGGAAGTTTCGACGCCCTGCTGCTTTGCCCAGGCCGCGACATCGCTCTTTGTCTTGCCGACAAAGTCCGGCATCACGATCTTCGGCGCAAAGAACAGGAAATACGCCAGGACTCCCAATACGACCAGTACGGCCGCCAGAATGGCGATGAGCTTGACGTTCACCGGCTTTCTTTCTTTCTGGACCGGGATTCTTTCTTCTTCCTGGAAGCTGGCCGGTTTTCCGTCATTGGAGAACTGGCTCAGAAAATCTTTATCATCAGGCATATATACCTCCTAAACTCTACCATTCACCATTATAAGGCCATATGGTAACAATATCTTCTTAATATTCTACTAACTATTTCTTAATCGCAGGTCACTCGAGAATATCCCAGGAGGAAATGACTTCCAGGGTGCCGTCTTCCTTCATGCGGTATTCTCCGAAATCGGTATTCAGTACGATCTCGACGGCCTTGTCTTTGGCAAGCGTCTTAAGCTCCGCAAACGTCGGTTCCTTATAGAGGAGATAGTTGTAGCTGTAGTCTCCTCCGTCTTTCTGATAGGCGATATACATGTTTCCGGACATCCCCTCGTTCTCCGGCGCATAGAAATCGGTGATCGCCTGGGAACGCAACTTCTCGATCAGATCGGAAGTCTCCTGACTCATCGAAAGCATGTGGTAGCGCTGGTCACCGACTGTGATCATCATATTGCAGTAATCGGTCGGTTTTCCAGTCTGTTCCGTAAGGTAGGATAACAGTTCTCTGTCGCTTGTTTCATCGTACCAGAGGTTCATGGTGACGCCGTCTTTATCGACTGCCTTTTCATATCTTCTGGCCAGACCGAAAGCTTCGCTGTTCCGGCAGGCACCGGTAAACAGCAGACTGATCGCCGTGAAGGCCACGAAGACGACCGGCAGGATGTAATGGAAGTACAGTTTCCTGCGGTAGACGAAGTGGGCGGCGATGAAGGCCGCAAACAGCAGGATATACAGGATCAGGCTGTCCTGCAGAAATTCACTGATATTGCGATAACCCGTACCGTATCCGGTCGCGATCAGGAAAAGACATACGATCAGATAGAGGTTGATGACTAACGGATAGGAGAAGAATCCTGTCGACTGGGATCCGGCACGTTCGACCGCCCGGTTCACATAGGAACGGTACAGCAGACAGCTGAACAGGGCCAGGACGACCGCAAGTCCGATCAGGGATGAATAGACGACTCTTTTCTCATCGACACCGGTCAGCAGCAGTTCCCCGGACATGTACAGCGGAGACAGGAAGCGGATCGTGTCCGTTTCCGCCATGCGGCTGACACCCGGAACGAAGTTGTGGAAGAACGAGTTGATCGTGATATAGACCGTAAGCGGGAAGACAGAATAGGCTCCCATCATCACCATGCCGTCGACCACGGAATTGGCTACCAGATACAGAGTGGAATTGAAGACCGTGACTGCAGCTGATGCCAGAAACATTTCGATCAGAAGGACCGGGATCATCGATCCGAGCTTCTCATTGATCCCATGACCCGTGATCCCGATCGCCAGGGGGATATAGACGGTCAGGATGCAGAACAGGACTCCCGTAAACAGGAGGGATTTTCTCGATACCGGAATCGAGAAGAACGTGTCCACCGCTTTCTTGTCGTGAACGTGATAGAACACCAGGAACGGCATCAGGAATGACAGACCGACCGCCAGCGCACACTGGATCAGCAGGGACAGTCCTCTCAATGAAGTTCCCAGGACATTCAGTAAAGTAACGATCAGGATCAGAAGCAGGAGATACTTCTGAGAACGAAACAGATATCTGAAATATTCTTTCGAAAACATTATCTTTCTCCTCCTTCATGTTCATAGATGAACAGTTCTTCAAAGTTGACCGGGAGAGCGTCCAGGATCACCGGATGCAGAGAGGACAGTTTTTCTGTGATCTTCTCTCTGTCTCCCTTGATGACGAGGGTATAGACCGACCCTTCCTTACTCTTGTGCATCAGATCGAACTGATCGAAGAAGGATTCATCGATCGCCTCTTTAAAGGCCAACTGGTATTTATTGATGTTCTGCTTGGATTCCAGAAGATCGCCGTAGGT
>CADCRE010000086.1 GCA_902803785.1 uncultured Erysipelotrichaceae bacterium | reverse complement strand
GTACTGACCGCTCTGGGTATGATCATCACCTACTTCCGTAAGAAGAAGGAAGATGAGGAAGAGGAAGAAGAAGTCAAGAGAGCGAAAGCAGAAGGTGAAGAGGAAGAAGAGGAAGAAAACAAGAGACGTGCTTCCAAGTTCTTAGGCCTCATCCCTGCGATCGGATCTGTGATCTTCTTCATCCTGACGGAAGATATGAGAAACAAGATGACGCTGACCGACAAGTACACGATCGCTATGGCAGTGATCATGCTGGTGAACTTCTTAGTCGCATTCCTTACCAGAAACAAGGATAAGGATGAAGACGAGGAAGAAGAAAACGCAAAGGCGTGATCTGAAACTCAATGAAACGCGAAAGCTACCGGAATGACCGGTAGCTTTCTTTTTGTCTAAAGATGAGTCTAAGGATAGACGGATTTCGGTATCCGGTGCTCTAATGAGTTACGAACGGTATGAATTAAGATATAATAGATATATAGATTTTTATAATCATAATGAACGGAAAGGCAGGGCGCGATGTTAAGTATCGAAGGGCTGAGAGAATATGGGGCTGATGTAAAGACAGGCCTGGAACGCTGTATGGGTTCGGAAGACTTCTATCTGAGGATGGTCAGGATGATGCGTGACGATAAGAACTTTTCCGTTCTGGAAGAGGCTTTGAGTGAAAATGACCTTCAGAAGGCATTTGAGGCTGCTCACGCGCTGAAAGGTGTCTGCGGGAATCTCGCATTGACTCCGCTGTTCGAGCCTGTAAATGAGATCACAGAGCTTCTCAGAGCACGTACGGAAATGGATTATACGGAATATTCAAACAGGATCTCGGAGGCAAAAGAAACGCTCTATCGGATGATCGATTCTCAATGAATTCAGAAAAACAGAAAGGGATCTCCTTAAAACTGGTCAATCGGATCATGATCACGGTGACGATCGTCATCGCTTTTCTCCTGATTTTATCCATCCTTCAGGTCACGGACTATTACGGTCAGATGAAGGATGCCACACAGATGTATGTGGACTCACAGAAGGATGCGATGGATCTGAGGCTCGGATCCGATTATCTGACCGAACAGGTCAGAAACTATGCCGTGACCGGTGACAGAGAATTCCTGGATAACTATTTCGAAGAAGCCCAGGTCACCAAGAGAAGGAACAGGGCGGTGGAATCGATCCGTGAAGTATTGGACGATTCTCCGGCTTATGCTTCTTTGAATGAAGCCCTGGACTTTTCCAATGAACTGATGAATGTGGAATATGAGTCTTTTCTGCTGATGCTGGATGTGACGAAGGCGGAAAAGACGGACTATCCGGAAGTATTGAGATCGATGGATCTTTCGGAAGAAGATCGTCTTCTTTCCGATGCCGACAAGAGAGAAAAGGCCATCGACCTGGTCTTCAACGATACTTATCAGGACTATAAACAGAAGATCTATGAAGGAGTACAGATCTGTACGGAAGAACTGTCCCGCTATACGGAATATGCGCAGAACGAGAGTATGGATCTTCTGAACCAGAAACTGCAGCAGCAGTATCTTCTGATCGCTGTTTTGTTATGTGCGACGATCGTTGCGGTGCTCGTCATCCGCTATACCGTCGTATTGCCTTTACAGAGGAATGCGAAGCAGATGCAGGAAGACGAATTCCTGCAGGTGGGAGGCGTCAACGAACTCAAGATGCTCCAGACATCCTACAATGAGATCTTTTCAAGGATCTCCCATGATCGACAGAAACTTTCCTATGAGGCGACACATGACGCTTTGACCGGCTTATACAATCGGGCAGCCTACGATCAGAACATCCCGGATCTCAAGGATCAGGAGATCTGTTTCCTGATGATCGACGTGGATGATTTCAAAGGGATCAACGATACCAGAGGTCACGATGTGGGCGACCTGGTCCTGCAGAAGGTAGCGGATACATTGAAACACAGTTTCCGTAATGAAGATATGATCTTCCGTTTAGGCGGAGATGAATTCGTCGTGATCATGATGAATATGCATGAAGGACTGAAGGATCTCGTGAAACGCAAGGTCGAGATGATCCGAAAGAAACTGAATGAGACGGATGGGAACGTACCGGCTGTGACCTTATCGATCGGTGCGGCTTTCTCCGGAAAGGACAACAGTACCGGAAGTATCGCCAAGGATGCAGACCTGGCATTATATGAAGTGAAGAAGAAAGGCAAGGGACAGATGCGGTTCTTTGAGGGAGCCGTATCGGAGAACGGATAGGATGAAGTTTCTGATCGCCATCCTGCTGCTTCTGTGGGGATGTTCGGGCAGTCCGGACGTACCGTCGAAGCGGCCGGAAGATATGGGAGAGAAGTATGAAGTTCCGGAATATGCGGAGGCTTCTTTTCATGAAGATCAGGCGATCACAGACGGAAGGGTGAAGTTCGACCTGTCGGCCGTGGAAGAAGGCTATGTGGCCGTCAGTGCAGTATCGGACAAGAGACTGAAATTCCAGGTCGATACGGGAGACATCTACTATTACGATCTGAAGAATGACGGAACGCCGTCGATCTTCCCGTTGCAGAGCGGAAACGGACATTACGTCTTCCGGGTCTGTGAGAACATCGTGGAAAGTTCCTATGCGTATATCGCTGAGGCTTCCGCCGATGTGACGATGATCGATGAGTTCCAGCCTTATCTGAGGACCAATGATTACGTTCCATATGAAAAGGATTCGGAATGTGTGAAACTGGCTTCTCAGTTCGCATCAGAATCCTACAGCGCACTGGATGTAGTCGATCAGGTCTTCCGCTATGTCTGTCAGAACGTGACTTATGACAAGGCGAAAGCGGAAAATGTACAGTCGGGCTATGTGCCCGATCCGGATGAGACGCTGAAGACAGGAAAGGGGATCTGTTTCGATTACGCATCCCTGACCGCCAGCATGCTTCGGTCGCAGGGGATACCGACCAAGCTGATCTTCGGCTACGTCTCACCAAACGATGTCTATCATGCCTGGAACATGATCTATACGAAAGAAACGGGTTGGATCGTCGCGGAATTCAAGGTCGATCAGAACGACTGGAACCGCATCGATCTGACGTTCTCAGCCAACGGAGCGGATGCACAGTTCATCGGCGACGGCGGCAACTATATGGATGTATATCAGTATTAGGGGGTATTTATGGCAAGAAAAGAAAAACTGGACCTGTTAGGCGTCAGTGCCTTCTGTGAAAGTCTCGGGATGATGGTGAAAGCCGGGATCCCGGTATCCGAAGCGATCGGACTGATGAGACAGAAGGAAGAAGGAAACGGACTCTTAGAGGAAAACATCGCATCCATGGAGAAGTCACTGGAAGAAGGAAATACGCTTCAGACTGCCATGGAGAAGACGGGTGTCTTCCCGGATTACGCCATGGCCATGGTGAAGACGGGAGAAAGCACCGGAAAACTCGAAGATGTTCTGTTCCAGCTGTCGGACTACTATCGGAAACAGGATCAGATCCAGCAGAAGATCCGCTCTACTCTGATCTATCCGGCAGCGATGCTGGCGATGATCGTCGTGGTATTGCTGGTCATGCTGAAAGCGGTGCTTCCGGCCTTTTCCGGTGTCTATCAGACTCTGACCGGATCTCTTTCCGCCTCCTCCTACCGCTATATCGAATATGCCTACCTCTTCTGTCGTATCGCCCTCTGTGTGATGATCGCGATCCTTGTGATCGGACTCGTCCTATATCTCATGTACCGCGGAAACGGAAAGAAACAGGTAGAAGCTCTTTTAAGCAAGAACAGGATCTGTCGTACGATCCTCGAAGATCTCTCTTTATACCGCTTCACTTCTGCCTACGAAGTCTTCCTGGCTTCCGGTGAGATGCAGGACGAAGCCCTCCTCGACGGGATGAAGATGGCGGATTACCCTCCAGTCGAAGAAAAACTGAAGGAATGTTCCCGGAAGATGGAAGAAGGAAACGGCTTTGCCAGGAGCGCAAACGATGTCGGTCTCTATGAACCGATCTACGGAAGGATGCTGATCCCGGGAGAGAAGAGCGGAGATATCGAGTCTGTCCTGAAGAGACTGGCTTCTCTGCTGTCAGACAATGTCATCCACCAGACCGACCGTCTGATGAATACCGTGGAACCTTTGCTTTCCGGTGTGCTCATGATCACCATCGGAATGGCACTGCTAAGTGTGATGCTGCCGTTGATCGGCATTATGAATTCGATCGGATAAGATGTATCAGGATGTCAGAAACAGAAAATGGATCATTCTTTTCCTGCTGGTCGCAGCGGTAGCTTTTCTCATGGGAAGGTTCTTCCTTTCCCGGAACACCCGCGACAGTATCGAAGAAGAGAGCGCTCTTTCGATCAAAACAGCCGTGGAACAGGCTGCCTTGCAGTGCTATGTCATCGAAGGGGCCTATCCGGAAGACCTGCAGTATCTGAAAGACAATTACGGCTTACAGATCAATACGGAAAGCTACGTCGTCGTATACCGCGCTTTTGCGGACAACAGAGTCCCGGACATCCGGGTAGTAAAGAGGGAACAGTAGGATGAAACGGAATGGAAATACGTTCAGGATCATCGGGATCACAGCGTTCTTTCTGGGCTGTTTCTTTTTGCTGATCCTGTTTGGTACGGGAGTCTACCGCAATATCGTCTCCCTTCATACCGATACCTATGAGCTTCGGTCTCTTTCTTCCTATCTGCTGACCGTCTCCAAGATGGGAGAAGCGGATATCAGTCATACAACAGGGGAACACGGAGCGATGCTGATGATCGAAGACAGAGACAGCGGTTACGGGAACCGGATCTATCTCTATGACGGTTATCTCGTGGAAGATTACGGAGAACTCGGCGGAAGATTGTTCCCGGATGCGGCGATCCGGATCGGGAGATCGGATCTCTTTGAGATCAAAGAAGTGGATGACGACCTCTTGCGCATCGAAACACAGGCCGGTGCCGTCTATATCCACCTGCAGGAGGTGAAGCCATGAAGAAGCGGGAACTGAGCTTTCTGATCGAACTGCTGTCGATGGCGGTGGTCTTCATCTTCGTGATCATGATCCTGAGCCGCATCTACGCATATTCTCTATCTCAGGCGCAGGAAGCCGGACGTCTCAACGACGCGGTCATCCTGGCATCCAATGCCGCCGAAGTCTTCCTGGCATCGGACGATCCGGAAGAGATCAGAGATGTCTTAAACGAAGAAAACAACGCTGTCCTGAACGGAGAAGACGTTTCATCCACCTATAACGACGATCTGAAGGCAGATCCAAACGGAAAGATGAAAGTCGAGATCCACAGCGATCCGAAAGACGATTTTGTCTACGGCACGATACGGGTATATTATGAAGAAGAACTGCTGTACGAACTCGAGACAGGATACCTGAAGAAGGAGGCAAGACCATGAACCGGATGCGTCTGGGGCCGCTGGCACTGCTGCTTTGCGTGATCACCATCTGTATGACCTCTCTGTCCATGCTGTCATATGCCAACGCTTCGGCAGATACCCGTCTGGCAAAGCGCTATGCGCAGACCGTACAGACCAGATATTCACTGGAACAGAAAGGACAGGAATTCCTGAAGGAGATGAACGATGCTCCGGCAGGAGACCTGATCGAAAAAGAATTTACGGAGAACGGCTATCAGCTGCAGATCTCACTTGAGAGAACAGGGGACAGCTATGAGATCCGCTATTGGAAGATCAACAAGATCTGGGAAGAACCGACTCAGATCGATCATTTATGGGAGGGATGATATGACGATACAAGAGATCCTGGCATGCGCTGTACAAAGCGAAGCATCCGATATCTTTCTGATCGCCGGCTTACCGGTGACACTGAAATGTAAAGGCGACCAGAAGCGCCTGGAGACAGAAAAACTGCTTCCGGATTCGATCAAGACGCTGATCGATGAGATCTATACGATCGCAGGAAGAGAGAGGACCAATCTGGAAAAGCACATCGACGATGACTTTTCCTTCTCTATCTCTCAATTCGGCCGTTTCAGAGTCAATGTCTTCCGTCAAAGAGGCTCATTGGCTGCGGTCATCCGTGTCATCCGATTCGGTATCCCCGATCCCGTACAGATGGGGATCCCCGAGAACGTCCTGTCTCTTGCGGACAATAAAAAAGGACTCATCCTGGTGACCGGTTCCGCCGGTTCCGGAAAGTCCACGACGCTCGCCTGCATGATCGACCGGATCAATCACACCCGGGCCTGTCACATCATCACGATGGAAGACCCGATCGAACACATCCACCGTCATGAGAAGTCCATCGTCACGCAAAGGGAAGTCTTCATCGATACCCCGGGTTACCTGGAATCGCTTCGTTCCGCCCTCAGAGAAAGCCCTGATGTCATCCTGTTGGGAGAAATGAGAGACTACGATACGATCTCCTCTGCCATTACGGCCGCCGAGACCGGAACACTATTGTTCAGTACACTTCACACATCATCTGCAGCCAATACGATCAACCGTATCATCGATGTCTTCCCGGCTTCCCAGCAGCAGCAGGTCAAGATACAGCTGGCCCAGATCCTCAAAGGGATTGTCGCCCAGCAGCTGGTGACCGACGTCAACGGCGGACTGGTCCCGGCCTTCGAAGTATTGAAATGTACGCCTGCCGTCCAGAATATGATCCGTGACGGAAAGCTCCATCAGCTCGATTCCGTGATGCAGACATCGGCGGCGGAAGGGATGTTCACGATGGATATGTATCTGCTGAAACTGTATCGGGAAGGGAAGATCTCCAAGGAGACGGCACTTCTCTCCTGTGTCCATTACGATACGATGTCCAAGAAACTGGAGAGCTGAAAAAGACCGAATACAACATAAAAAAAGACGTGATCATATAGATCACGTCTTTTGTTTTGTATCGCTCTACAGATCGTTTTCTCTGACGAAGGCGTAGAATTCATCTTCTGCCGCCTGATCTTCCGGACGGATCGTTCCTACCGGCATCGCATAGAAGATCGTTTCTTCCTTCCCGTCCAGAGAGAAGGCCTCATTTGCAACATGCGGATCTACGGCTGCGATGGCACATCCGCCCAGACCGATGGAGGTCGCGGCGAGATAGAGGTTCTCCGTGACATGACCGCTGTCCATCAGGATCGGAGCGTGAGCCCAGATCCCG
>CADCRE010000085.1 GCA_902803785.1 uncultured Erysipelotrichaceae bacterium | reverse complement strand
TCAACGCGACAGCCGGCTGTCTCTATGATGAAGAAGGAAAACTGCTGACGTTCCGATGCGTCTACGATACCGAAAAGATGATCACGCCGATCCAGAGAGCTTCCTATGCGGCCTCTCCGGCCGGAAATCCGGACTATGTGGAACTGGTCAGTGATTTCGTCCTGGAAGGAAAAGTAAAGAACCACCACGGTGCCATCGCGACAGCGGGAGGGACCGGTGCGATCTATACCGCCATCAAGACCTGTCTCAGCGACGGGGATACGATCCTGTATCCGCAGATCGCCTGGGGCAACTACAAGGTCATCGCCGATGAAAACAATCTTCATCCTGTGACCTACGATATCTACGATCTGAACGATATCCTGAACAAGATCGATTCCGTGGAAGGGAAACTCTTCCTGATCGTCAACAGCCCTTGTGAGAATCCGCTGGGCTGTGCCCTCAGTTTTGAAGAATGGAAGGTCCTGGTCGACAAGCTGAATTCCCTGAAGAAGGAAGCCATCCTTCTCTGCGATATCGCCTATATCGACTATGCGCACAACGATCCGAAGAAGTTCTTCGAACTCTTCAACGATCTGAGTGACGATGTACTGGTCCTGATCGCTGCCTCCTGTTCCAAAGCGTTCTCCTACTACGGACAGAGACTGGGTGCCCTGATCGCTGTCAACAACGATCCGGAATTCCTCGATCACTACATCAATCTGTGTTCCCGTCTGGCCAGAGCGACCTGGTCCAATCTGAACAATGCGGGCATGCGCAATATCGCCATGGTCCTGAAGGATCACAGAGAAGAATACATGAATGAACTGAACGACGCGAAAAGGATGCTGAAGAAGAGGACAGATCTCTTCCTTGCGCAGGCAGGGGAATGCGGGTTAGAATTATACAGGTTCAACGACGGATTCTTCGTGACGGTCAAAATGAACGACAACGAAAGCAGAGATGCCTTCCATAAGAGACTGATCGATCACCATATCTATACGATCAAGGTGAATAAAGGCATCCGTCTGGGACTGTGCTCCGTACCGTTAAAGACTGTTGACGGACTGGCAGCCAAGATAAAGGAACTCATGTAATGGAAGAAAAGAAAGAAATCACAATGGAAAATAACTCGAAACCGCAGTTTGCGATCTTTGACTGGATCGTATCTTTACCGGTCATAAGGATCGTCAAACCGCTCTACGAATGGAAGAAGGCCTTCTGGATCTACTGTTTCCTGGGCATGATCTCAACGGTATCCAACTACCTGATGACGATCCTGTTCAACAGGACCTTCCATCTCTACGGAACTATCGCCAATACATTGGCCTGGGTCCTGTCGACCCTGATCTCGTTCGTTCTGTTCCGCTATTTCTACTTCGATCGGACAAATAACAGCTTCTTCAATGAACTGGTCAAGTTTGCATCCGCCAGACTCTTCACGCTGGGAGTCGAGACGGTATCCGTTCTGGTCTTCGTCGATATCCTGCATGTGGATATCCGTATCGTGAAACTGATCCTGATCCCGGTGACAGCGATCCTGAACTATTTCATATCGAAACTGTTCGTGTTCAAAAACAAGAAAGAGAAGGCCGCGTAAGCGGTCTTTCTTGTGTCTTCTCATACGATGGATCTACGTCAGATTAAACTTTCGAAGGATCCTTGTTTGTTTGAAAAGGAGAAAGCGAGCTGTTTGCCTGTGATCGGAAAATGTTTACTTTCTTGCTAATATAAAATATAATATTAGCAAGAAAGGATGGGGATATTCATGAAGAATATTGAAGACATTGTCGATCGTTCCGGAATGATTCTGACGAAAGATGTGCTTGAACAGGGGTTTTCCAAGTTTCAGTTATACAGCTTTATAGAAAAAAACAAGTTTCAGCGTGTGGCACATGGCATTTATGTTTCTCCGGATGCATGGGAAGATGAGAATTATATTCTTTCATTGAGGTGTCCTCAAGGCGTATTGTCTCATGATGAAGCGCTGTATTTCCATGGTCTGGCAGAAAGAGAGCCGATGAGAAAGACGATAACTGTGTATACAGGTTATGGCGCAGCCGCCCTTATCAAAGATGGGATCAAGGTATTTACAGTTAAAAAGGAATTGATTTCACTGGGAAAGATCGATGTGAAAACAGCTCAAGGTCATACAGTTCCCATGTACGATAAAGAACGGACGATCTGCGATCTTATAAGATCAAAGAGCTGGTTTGAAATACAGGACTTTCAGTATGCTGTCAAAACTTATGTGAAGCAGAATGATAAGGACCTGAATAAACTTATGGAATACGCAAAAGCTTTTCATGTAGATAAAAAGATCAGAGAATATATGGAGGTTTTACTATAATGGCACTCAGTTCTGCCCAGGTAAAAGGAAGAATCAGAAATATCGCTAAATCAAATGCAGCTGATGCACGGATTTTGATGCGAATATATATGATGGAAAGATTTTTGGAGAGGGTCGCCAATTCTGCTTATGTCGAAGACTTTGTGATCAAAGGCGGTATTCTTGTGACGGCAATGGTAGGTGTTTCAATGCGTTCTACTATGGATATTGATACGTCCATCAGAAATTACAATCTTTCAGAATACGATATTGAGAAGATGGTCAAAGAAATCTGTGATATCGATCTGGGAGATGATGTGACTTTTACGGTAAAAGAAGTCTCTCGAATAATGGATGATATGGAGTATCCGGGAATCAGATTGGCACTTGATGCTGAACTCGGAGAAATGGTTACCCCGATAAAAATTGATCTTTCCACAGGCGACATCATAACTCCTGAAGCAATAGAGTATGATTACCGCTTGATGCTGGAGGAACGTTCTATTAAACTATGGGCTTACAATTTGGAAACAGTATTGGCCGAAAAACTTCAGACAGTTTTGTCCAGAGGATTATTAAATACTCGAATGAGAGACTTTTATGATATTTATACATTAATGCTTTGTTATGGAGATGATATTGACAGCAATGTTTTTAAACAGGCTTTTCTGGCAACATGCAATAAACGAAAGAGTCAAAATCTTGCAGATAAAGGGCAGGAGATAATAAAAGCTATCTCTGATGATGAAAATCTGATCAGCCTTTGGAAAGGATATCAGAAAAAGTATTCATATGCTTCAGATATCAGTTATGATTCCGTTTTAAAAGAGTATCGAACGATTGTTTAGTATGGCTTTATAAATCCTTTTAGAAGAATCATTATAACTAAAAGATATATGAAGCCGAAGATCGATGAAGACGGTATCATCAGGAACGGACTGATCAACTATCTTCCCGATGACAGGGTCATAGGATGATATACAGGTACACTTTATATGAAGTCCCTGTTTCTTACTTTTCGACAATAATGGTAAAATAGTAAAAAAGTTTTTGTATGGGAGGTCCCTATGAACGAACTGCTGAATCTGTTAAAAGACAATGCCCGCTATGAAGTGAGAGATCTCGCTCTTCTTTTGAATGAAGACGAGGAAAAGGTATCGGAAGAGATCCGGAAACTGGAAGAAGATAAGGTCATTGCGGGATATCATACCATCATCAACTGGGACAAGGCGGAGACGCCGATCTCGAAGGCGATCATTTTCGTCAACTGCGTTCCGGAAAGAGAAAGAGGATATGATCGTATTGCCGAACGCATTTCCCGTTATCCGGAAGTGGAATCTCTGTCCCTGATCTCGGGAAAAGCGGAATTCATCCTGAAGGTCACAGGAAAAGACATGAGAGAGATCAGCCATTTCCTGGCCCATAAACTGGCACCGACGGAAGGCGTCAACGGAACGGAGACGATGTTCATCCTCAAGGAATACAAGACGAACAACGCTGTCTTCTATAACGCGAACGAAGAGAGTGAAAGGCTGCTGGTGACTCCATGACCTTTGAAGATGAGATCAATCAGACCGTAAGATATCTCAAACCGAGCGGGATCCGCCGCTTCTTTGATATTGCGGCGACCAGAAAGGGAGTCATCTCACTGGGTGTCGGTGAACCGGATTTTATCACCCCATGGCACATTCGGGAAGAAGCCATCCACGCGATCGAACAGGGAAAGACGTTCTATACGGGAAACAAGGGGCTTCCGAAACTGAGAGAAGGGATCTGCGCCTACTATAAGAGAAGATTTCATGTGGACTATGATCCGGAAGACAACGTCATCGTGACGGTCGGCGGTTCGGAAGCCATCGATATCGTCATGAGAACGCTCGTTCAGCCCGGAGATGAGATCATACTGCCGACGCCGGCCTATGTCGCCTATGCGGCGATCATCGAGATGGCGGGTGCGAAGGTCCGTGAGATCGTATTGAAGGAAGAAGAAGGCTTCAAGCTGACTCCGGAAGCGCTGAAGGATGCGCTGAACGAGAAGACGAAAGCGGTCATCCTGAACTTCCCGGGAAATCCTACCGGGGGGATCATGACCAGAGAGGACTATGAAAAGATCGTTCCGATCCTGAAAGAGTCGGGGATATATGCCATAACGGATGAGATCTATGCGGAACTGACCTACGAACAGAAACACTGCAGTATCGCAGAGTTCGATGAGATCAAGGACCATGTCATCGTCATCAACGGTTTCTCCAAGGCCTACTCCATGACCGGATACCGTGTCGGCTATATCCTGGCAAAGAAGGAACTGATCGACATGATCCTGAAGATCCATCAGTATACGATCATGTGTGCGACGACGCCATGTCAGTTTGCGGCGATCGAAGCGGTCAATAACGGCGATAAGGACATCGAAGAGATGTTTGTGAGCTTCCGTCAGAGACGGAACTATATCGTGAAGGAACTCAACCGGATCGGATTATATACGCCGATGCCTCAGGGTGCCTTCTATGCCTTCCCGTCCATTAAACGGACAGGATTGAGCTCCGAAGAATTCTGTGAAAGACTTCTCGATGAACAGAGCCTGGCTCTGGTCCCGGGAAATGCCTTCGGCGATGCGGGAGAGGGATTCGTCAGGATCTCCTATGCCTATTCTCTGGATCAGATCAAGGCGGCCATCGCCAAGCTGGAACAGTTCCTGAAGGACGGGGGATGGGATAAATGAAGATCGGTGTCCTCGGTGCAGGGACCTGGGGCATGGCTTTGGGAAGAATGCTGGCGAACGACGGCTATGAAGTGACTGTCTGGTCCCATAATGAAGAACACGCAAGGGAACTCGATCAGACCCGAAGACACAAGAACCTTCCGGGCATGATCATACCCGACAGTATCCGCTTCACATTCGATATCGCAGAAGCATGTACCGATCAAAAGATCATCCTCTGTGCCGTTCCTTCTGTCCATGTGCGGAGCACGATGGAGAAGGCAAAGGATCACATCGAAGACGGACAGATCATCGTCGACGTCGCCAAAGGCATCGAAACAGATACACTGTATACGATGACACAGGTCATCGAAGATGTACTGAAAGGGAAGGATATAAGGACGGTCGCACTGTCCGGACCGACCCATGCGGAAGAAGTCGCAAAGGATCTGCCGACGACGATCGTTTCCGCAAGCAAGGATGAAGAAGCCGCGAAGACCGTTCAGGAAGTATTCATGAACACCTGTATGCGGGTCTATACCAACGAAGATGTACTGGGCGTGGAACTGTGCGGAGCTTTGAAGAATATCATCGCCCTGGCATCCGGCATCTCTTCCGGATTGGGTTACGGAGACAACGCCCGGGCAGCCATCATCACCAGAGGCATGGTCGAGATGACCAGACTGGGGCTTGCCATGGGAGCTCATAAGGATACTTTCCCGGGACTGGCAGGGATCGGCGATCTGATCGTCACGGCCACTTCCGTTCATTCCCGCAACAATCGCTGCGGCAACCTGATCGGACAGGGAAAGTCCGCGGAAGAAGCCGTAAAGGAAGTCGGGATGGTGGTAGAAGGACTCAATGCGCTTCCGGCTGCCATGAAACTTCAGGAAAAGTATCAGGTAGAACTGCCGATCATATCCATGGTGGATGCGATCGTAAAAGGAAAGATCGATCCAAAGAGCGCTGTCGCTCAGCTGATGGGTCGGGATAAGAAAAACGAAAACAATATCTAGTGTTATCTGAGTGATAACACTTTTTCATAAAAAAAGAGACTTCTCAGTCTCTTCTGTACAGGTCTCTCGTGTAGACCTTTTCTTTTACGTCGTCCAGACAGCTGTCATAGCGGTTGGCGATGATAGCCTTGGACTGTTTCTTGAACTTGTTCAGATTGTTTACTACCTTGGATCCGAAGAAAGTCGTTCCGTCTTCCAGTGTCGGTTCATAGATGATGACTTCCGCTCCCTTTGCTTTGATCCGTTTCATGACGCCCTGGATGGAAGACTGACGGAAGTTGTCGGAATTGGCTTTCATGGTCAGACGGTAGACGCCGATCACGACGTGGTGTTCCCTGTTTTTATCGTACTGTGCGGAATTCCCATAGGCTCCGGCGATATCCAGCACTCTGTCGGCGATGAAATCTTTTCTCGTCCGGTTGGATTCGACGATGGCTTCGATCAGGTTCTCCGGAACATCTTCGAAATTGGCTAACAACTGTTTCGTATCTTTCGGGAGACAATAACCGCCGTAACCGAAGGATGGATTGTTGTAGTGGGAACCGACGAGCGGATCGAGACAGACACCGTCGATGATGGAACGGGTATCGAGTCCCTTGGATTCCGCATAGGTATCCAGTTCGTTGAAATAGGAGACCCTTAAGGCCAGATAGGTATTGGCAAAGAGCTTGACCGCTTCAGCTTCGGAAGAGCCCATGATGCGGATCGGCACATCTTTCCTGATCGCTCCCTGCAAAAGCAATTGGGCAAATTCGTTGGCTGC
>CADCRE010000084.1 GCA_902803785.1 uncultured Erysipelotrichaceae bacterium | reverse complement strand
GGAAAAACATATGAAAAAAAATTCGCTGAATCGGATCAAGAATGTTTTAATGATCGAAGTCGGGACTTTCATATTTACCCTGGCTATCGGTCTTTTTATTCTGCCGGGAAAGATCCTTTCCGGTGGTGTTGCGGGGATCACCGCTCTTTTAAGCAACTTTATCTCCTTTCCGGAAGACCTCATGACGATCGCCATCAACATCTTCCTGTTTATCCTGGGAAGTATCTTCCTGGGGAAAGATTTCTTTCTCAGTACCCTCGTCTTTTCCGCTTCCTATCCGTTCTGGCTGCTTCTGGTCACCAGATTCTTCCCGACCTATGAGATCGATCCGATCCTGGCGGCAGTCTACGGCGGGATCATCGGCGGTATCGGGATCGGCATCATGTTCAGAAACGGGGGATCATCGGGCGGTACGGATGCGATCGCACTGATCGCAGAGAAGTATTTCCATGTGAAAGTCAGCCTGGTGATGATGCTGATGGATGCCGTGACGGTACTGGCGGGACTGTTTATCTACGGTCTCAATGCGGTGCTGATCGGACTGATCAGCGTCTTCCTGATGTCATTCGCTCTGGAGAGGACGATGGAGATCTATGGCGGTGTGGAAGCCAAGAAGTTCGAGATCATCTCGGATAAATATGAAGAGATCTCCAGGGATATCATGGAGATCGTCGATCGGGGAACGACCCTTCTGGATATCACCGGCGGATTTACCGGAGATGCGAAGAAGATGTTGGTTGTGGTCGTATCGGACGAACAGTACAGTCAGGTCAGGAGTATCATAGACAAACACGACCCGAAGGCCTTCGTCATCATATCCCAGACCAAGGATGTCAACGGCGAAGGATTCACCTACGAACCGCGTATGTAGAGAGAGCGATCTCTCTTTTTTAAATAAAAGGAAGCGTTTTTTGACGTTTTCCGTATAATGGATATGGATATGAAGATAAAAGACAGAAAAAAACAGATCCGCATCATCACGGTATTGGGCGCATGCCTCCTGCTCGCCGTGATCTATCTGAGCGGACTTATATACTACAGTTCTCACTTCCTTCCTTCGACGTACATCAACGAGGTAGATGTATCGAATCGAAATGTCTCCGAAGCCAATGAGGCACTGGCGGCAGTCGATCCCGTCTTCACCGTCACGGGAAGATCAGCTGATGCGGGACAGACGGAAGAAAAGATCGATCTGAAGAAGCTCGATCCGAGTATCTCCTATGACAGTTCTTCTCTATTGAAAGCTCAGAACAGTCCTCTGTGGTTCACGGTGCTGTTTGGACGCAAGGATCTGAAATGCGATCATCTGAGCGGTACCTACGATCCACAGAAGCTGACAGAGCTGGTGAAGGGACTGAACTGTACGGATCCGGAAAAGACCGTGATGCCTCAGGATGCGAAGCTTGACATCAAAGACGGGAACGTCGTCATCGTCGATGCTGTAGAAGGAAACTATGTCGATCCGGATACGGTGATAGAGAAGCTTCAGGCTGCCGTCGACAGCTGTCTTGCGGGTGAAGGAGAGGCTGTCCTCGACCTGACTCCGTATTACGAAGTACCGAAAAGCAGTGAAGACCTGCAGCTTTCCTCTTTGAAAGAGGAGATGCAGAAGGTATTGGACAAGACGGTCTATATCGATATCGACTCATCTCAGGAAAAAGAACTGCAAGGAACGGAACTGTGCGACCTGCTGGATGTAGAGGAAGATCAGATCGTCGTCGATGAAGATGAATTGAGTTCGTTCATCGCTGATCTGTGCTCGAGATATGATGTATCTTCATCCGAATACATCGACCGTTCTTCACTGAAGACAGACCTTCTGGGATCTCTGACTTCCAAGGAAGACGAGACGGTCAGTGTCAACTGGGTCTATGAGAGGGCAGAAGGCCTGATCGAAGTCGATATCTCGGATCAGATGCTGTACTACTATGAAAACGACGTCCTGATTCTGAGTTCTCCGATCGTCAGCGGCAATCCTGACATCACCGATGAGACGATCCACGGCCACTATACGGTCCAGAGGATGTCGCGGAATACCCAGCTGATGGGAAGGGACTATCTGGAAGATGTCGCATACTGGATCGGTTTCGATGAGACGGGAAGGGTCTACGGGATCCACGATGCCTCCTGGCGAGATGCCTTCGGAGGAGATATCTGGCTCACCGATCCGTCGAGAGGATGTGTCAATATGCCTACCGACAAGGTGGCACAGCTGTACAGCTACATCGATATCGGTACGGAAGTGTACGTTCACGATTAAAAAAAAGCTTAAACACCGTTCAGAAAATCAGGGAAACCTGATTTTTTTGTCTACCGAAAACCCCCGGATCGTCCGGGGGTTCCAAATAGCTTCAGCGTTGAGTATGGTATTTATTAAAAGTCCTCCTTACGATACACTTCAGTTGCAGCCTGCCAGTTGCACAGAAGAGACGTAAGGAGGACTTTTATATTTTACTATGATTGAACAGAGTTATACACTGGCACATACCTTGTGGGACTGCAGATATCACATCGTGTTTGCGCCGAAATACAGAAGGAAGGTCTTCTATGATCAGATCCGAAGCGATGTCAGGGAGATCCTGAAACAGCTTTGTTTCCAGAAGGGAGTAGAGCTCACTGAAGGAGAACTGTGTCCCGATCACGTGCACCTTCTGGTCGCGATCCCTCCGAAACTGTCTGTTTCCTCCTTTGTGGGATATCTGAAAGGAAAGAGTTCCCTGATGATCTATGAGAAATACGGAAACATGAAGTTCAGATATCGAAACAGACAGTTCTGGTGCAGAGGATACTATGTGGACAGCACCGGAAAGAACGCAAAGAAAATCAGAGAATACATACAGAGCCAACTCAAGAGAGATGAGGAAGCAGAACAGCTGATCCTTGAGGGATTAGACCCGTTTACGGGTCAAAAGAGGTAACAGTCCGCAAGTGGCAGGCTGTTTTTGGCGCGCAGACGCGCTGCTGTCAGCATCAGGCCCTGGTGGCCGCATAAGAAGAACCACCGGCAAGGACGGTGGGTTACTTTTATAAGACGATCTCTCCGTCTTTCATGATGAGTCTGCCGCCGGCTTTTATGGTCGGAAGATTCGTGACGATGTCGAAGTGACCTGCAGCTTCCTGCCTGCCTCCCAGGCCGATGTTGCGACCCATACCGATATGGAAGGTGTGATAGGCCGATTCATCTTCGATGTAGGAGATCCCTCTGGTCCTGGAGATGCGGTTGAGGCCGATGCCCAGCTCACCGGGTTTATACATGTTCGGAGAGTTGAAGGAACTGATGTAGCTGGAAAGCTTGTCGGCGCCCGATCCTTCACTTTCCACGGAAACGAGTCGGCCCTTTTCAAAGACACATTTGACGGTGTTGTTGACCAGACCGATATAGCCGAAGGAGGCATCCAGATAGAGGACTCCTTCTGTTTTATCTTCATTCGGTGCGACAAAGACTTCAAAAGAGGAAGAACCGATCAGACCTTTCCGTCCGGCGCGGCCGTTGAAGTAACCCGGTCTGCGTCCTTCGATATCGAAATACATGTCGGTCCCTTTCTTGGTCGTGACGTGAACGGTCTTTGCGTGTTTCATGACGTCGATGATCTTCTTCGCATCACGGTAGGTGACTCTCGGGTCCATCTGGATGAAATCATTCTCAAGAAGGGAAGAACCGTCGGAACAGGACAGAGGCAGCGAGAGAAAACGTGCGCCTTTCTTTACGGCTGTCTTGATGGCGTTGGTAGTGATGAAGGAGAAATCGGTCGCTCCGATGATGACATCTTCCTTGCAGAAGACATCGGTCATGGATTCGATGATGTCGCCTTTCTGAACGAGCTGGGAATTCAGGATCGTGGTTTTCAGATTCGCATCTGCACCGTACGCCCAGCGTTCAAATGCTTCTGCCTCCCTCATATGAGTCTCGTCCGTGATGAAATGAATACTTTCGTCTTTGCGGACATTCAGCCAGTCGTGAAGAATGATGGATACCCCTTTGTCAATGTTGATCATATACTTTCTGTCCTTTTCTATAAAATGATACAATAAGAATCAGAATTATGAAAACGAAACAGAAACTTCCTGAGTATGATTTTTCAAAGCCGATCAAACTGCTTCAATATAAAGCACCGCGCTTTGATATCATCTTTTATTCCTTTATTCTGAGTGCACTGATGGCGGCGATCCTCTTCCTGATCTTTCTTCATGACGGAAAGTTCAAGATCGATTTCGTCTTATGGAGGGTACTGATCGCAATTCCGCTTGTGATGCTGAGCTACTGGATCAAGGAACTTCTGGATGAACTTCGGATCTATCCGGCCAAGCTGATGAAAAAACACATCTGGACTTTAAAGGAACTGATGGAGATGACCGGAAAAGATGAAAAAGAGACCAAGCGGATCATGTCCCATGTCTTTGAATCCTGCTTTGAAGTTGATCGAATGAACGTGAAATGAAAATTTTATGAAAATATTTACAAGTTATGTGGAAAGAATTTGCATAACTCTTTTTATTGGATTATAATTGTAGTACACAAAAAAAGGGGGAAAACTGTTATGCTTATCAGATTGATCGGCGTTGCAATCGTTGTCCTCGGCTTGATCTTCAAGTTCGATACGATCGCAACAGTCGTCCTTGCCGGTATCGTTACGGGTCTGGTCGGTGGTATGAGCATCATGGATATCCTGACAACGTTAGGTACTTCATTCGTTACTCAGAGAACTGCGACCTTATTCGTCCTTACCTTACCTGCCATCGGCATTTGTGAAAGATATGGTCTGAAAGAAAAAGCTATCGACTTTATTCGCAGTATCAAATCCGCTACCGCCGGCAGAGTCATTATCGTCTATGAACTGATCAGAACTCTGGCTTCTGCATTCTCGATCCGTTTAGGCGGACATCCGCAGTTCGTTCGTCCGGTCGTCGTTCCGATGGCTGAAGGTGCTGCTGTCGCCAAATACGGTGAGATCAATGATGACATGCAGGATATCATCCGCGGTGGTTCCGCCGGTGCGGAGAACTACGGTAACTTCTTTGCTCAGAACTGCTTTATGGGTTCTACAGGAACACTGCTGATCGTTTCAACATTGGTCGGTCTGGGCTATGAAGTCGACGCATTGCAGATCGCTCGCTGGTCCATTCCTGTCGCTGTCATTTCTATCGTACTCGGTACGATCAGAAACCTCTGGCTCGACAAACAGCTCGATGCCGCCAGCAAAGGAGGTAAGAAATAATGACGTTCGCTCAGATCTTAGGTGAATTCTTCTATTGTGTTATCGGTTTAGTCTTTATCCTGGTCGGTGTCAAAGCCCTGAAGGATGACGGCTGCAGCAAGAAGGTCACGACAGCTGCGTTCTGGTTCCTGCTTGCCTTCACATTCATCTGCGGTCCGTGGGTACCGAAATGGCTGGTCGGTGCTGCCATCGTTATTATGGCTTGCCTGACTGTGATCGGCGGAGTCGTTCAGTCCAAGAACGATGTACCGGATCCGAAATCCGTCAGAGCGAATGCTGACAAGTTCGGTTACAAGATCTTTATTCCGGCTTTATGTATCGCATTAGTCGCTGTCGTCGGTGCAACTCTGGGTTCCAAAGTCCCTGCACTGTCCTGGCTGACTGCAAACAACGCGATCGGCCTTTCCGGTCTCGTTGCACTGTGCGCTGCACTTCTGCTTACAAAGTGCTCTCCGAAGTACGCTGCTGTTGACGGCGCGAGACTGATGGATAATGTCAATACGACAGGTATCCTTCCGCAGCTGCTGTCTGCATTAGGTGCTCTGTTCACTGCTGCAGGTGTCGGCGATGCGATCGCTCACTATGTTTCGATGGTCGTTCCTGAGAACAACATCCTGATCGCCTGCTTCATCTACTGCTTAGGTATGGCTCTGTTCACGATGGTCATGGGCAACGGCTTCGCTGCTTTCTCAGTCATCATGGTCGGTGTCGGTATTCCGTTCCTGATCTCTAAAGGTGCGAATCCGGTCGTTGTCGGTGCTCTGGGTCTGACTGCTGCATACTGCGGCACGCTCTGCACACCGATGGCAGCCAACTTCAACATCGTTCCGGCAGCTTTACTTGAAACCAAGAACAAGTATTCTGTCATCAAGTCACAGATCCCGTTTGCGATCTGCATGCTGCTGATCCACGTGATCCTGCTTTATGTCTTTGCGTTCTGATCACTGATCAGGAGGAGAAAATATGAAAGTATTGCTTACCGGTTTTGAACCTTTCGGCGGTGAGACCGTCAATCCGGCTCAGTTGGCAGTCGAAGCCGTCAGAGATGAGATCAAGGGTGCTCAGATCGTTAAGTGCTATGTACCGGTCGTATTCGGAAAAGCGATCGATACTGTCTACGAGGCGATGAAAGAGGAGAAACCTGACGTCGTCCTCTGCATCGGACAGGCGGGGGGAAGATATGAAGTGACCCCTGAAAGAGTCGCAATCAACTGCGATGACGGCCGTATTCCGGATAACGAAGGAAATCAGCCGGTCGATCAACCTGTCTTCGCCGACGGAGCTCCTGCATACTTTTCGACCTTACCGATCAAGAAGATGGTCGAATACATCAAGGCCGCAGGCGTACCTGCCGCCGTGTCCAACACAGCCGGCACTTATGTCTGTAACCATCTGATGTATGGCGTGCGCTATCATATCGAGAAGGAATTCCCGAATATGATCGGCGGATTCATGCATGTACCGTTCCTTCATGAACAGGTCCTGAACAAGAAAGAGACAGCTTCCTTATCCAAGGAAGATGTCGTCAAGGCGATCGAAGCTGCGATCGAAGCGATCGTAGATTCCGTGAACTGAAAGAAAAGATCCTTTGCATAGAATGCGAAGGATCTTTTTCTGATACTCCGTATGTAGCATCTATACCGGAATATGTAAAAGGATATGGTTCAAGACCATATCCTTTTTCTGTGTCCTGCAGACTGTTTCAGTAAATGTCGGTAAATGAATCGCTGTTTTTGAGCTGTTTTGTGAAATGTTTCAAAGCGACGTTTTCATTGTCTCTTTTCCAGATCGCATGGATCTCTTCGACTTCTTCATTTCCTTTCATCGGAAGGAAGACGAGACCTTCCGCATTATTGATCTTCTTGACGCAATAGTCCGGCATGATCGAGATCCCTTCTTCTGAGGCGACCATGATCAGGATCGATTCGACATCGGTGGAACGGCACAGGATATCCGGAACATAGCCGGCCTGACGGTAGAGATCCATGAACTGTGAATCGCCGTAGTTATCAGATAATTCGGAAGGAGACATGTAGATGATCGATTCTCCTTTCAGATCGATACGCTCAAGATATTCCCTTTGACACAAAGGATGGGAAGCGTACAGAGCGGCCATCAGTCTTGCGCGTTCGATCTGTACAGCTTCAAAGTCTCTGTTTTCTTTTAAATTGGTGGAATCCCAGGTAAAGATGATGTCGTATTCGCCGTTCTGTAATGCAGCCGCGAGTTTATCCGAAGTATCACGGTAGCACATCAGCAGGATACCGGGCATAGAATGGTGAAATACCCTGAGCTGATCAGACAGTCCGCTTCGTTCATATCCTTTGATGTAACCGATCCGCAGTGTTCCGCTGACGCCGCTTGAAGCTTCCGAAGCCCTCTCTCTGGCATCGCCCAATCGCTTTAATATGAGTTTGGCATCATTAAAAAAAGACAGGCCGGCCGGCGTAAGAGTGATGGGTCTTGTGGAACGGTCGATCAGTTTCAGACCCAGGTCATCTTCCAGGGCTTTGATCTGCTGGGTCATGGCAGTCTGTGTGATGTAGTTTTCTTCGGCTGCTGCGGAGAAGGAATGGTTCTCCCCGACAGAGATGAAATATTTGAGCTGATTTGTGTTCATAGGACCTCTAATATAAGATAATCTTATATTATTATGCAAAAAACGGGCTTAATATGCAAGATCAATGGTGCTTTAATATAACTATGAATCATAGTTATGAGAAGATGCAGACACTGAAAGAGTATATCCTGCTTAGCCTTGGGACGCTTTTGATCGCCGTTGCTGTCAAGGAATACCTGATCCCTTGTCAGATCGTGACCGGTTCCGTTTCGGGTCTGGCTTTACTGATCAGCGAAGTGCTTCCTTTGGGAAACTCTTTGATCGTCCTGATCCTCAATCTTTCCTGTCTGCTGGTCGGTGTACATTACCTTGGAAATAAGTTTGGTGTACGCTGTGTCTTCATATCTGTGCTGTTGCCGCTCATGATGGCTTTGATCCCGCAGACGGAAATCATGCTGACGAGTTCCAGAACACTCAACATCCTGATATTCCTAAGTCTTCTTACGACGGGACAGGTCATCATGCTGGGTCATGATACGACATCCGGGGGCCTGGATACGATCGCGGAAGTGCTCGCAAGAAAGCTTCACACCTCAACGGGTCTGATGATCGGCGTACTTGGAGCGATGGTCTCACTGCTTACGGTCGGTGTCTATGGACTTGAAGCAGCGATCGTAGGTGTTATTGTCACGATGACAAATGGTGCGATGATCAGCGGCTTGAACACATTGAGACAGTTCAGCATCACGCATATTCATAAAACAGCCAGGGCAAACGCCTGAAACAACGATTGAAATCCCCCTTAATATATAAAAGGCCTTAGGCCTTTTTTTGAATTCGCACAAACTGTTAAGATCTATCAAGATCTTTGGGTCGATCGTTAAAAAAAGAGCCGAAGCTCTGAATGATCGATGGTGGAGGATACAGGGCTTGAACCTGCGACCTCACCCATGTGACGGGCGCGCTCTCCCGACTGAGCTAATCCTCCGTGCCTCTATTATAACGCGGAAGGACGGAATAAAAAAGCGGTCTTTTTCAAGACCGCTGATTTCATTTAACGACCGCCCATCATCTGGTTCAGTACCGAGAACAGTCCGTTGGCACTGACCGTGCCGTTGTTGCTGACGGCAGAACCGGCTGCCTGGTTCAGGATATTGTAGAGAGCCTGATACTGGGGATTGTGATTGTAGTTGCCGTTGACGAAGTTCATCAGGTTCTGCAGGGAAGAGTTGTTGATGCTGTTGTTTCCTGTCAGACCCAGGAAGTTGCCTAAGCCGCTGCTGGTATTGTAGCTGTTGCCGAAGAGACCTGTGGAATAGCTGTTTCCGAATAAACCGTTATTGGTATAGCTGTTTCCGAACAGACCGTTGCTGTAGTTGTTTCCACCCAGAAGTCCGCTGAAGAGTCCGGAGTTGTAGTTGGTGTTGTATCCCAGCAGAGAACCGAGAAGTCCGATCGCGGAGTTGTTGTAGGTGTTGGCGTTCTTCCTCTTGAACAACTTCAGAAGGACGATGAGGATCAGGATCTCCTTGAGATCGAGTTTTCCGTCGAACAGAGCTCTGACGGCTCTGTCGTTTCCGGCCCTTGTGCCGCTGACACCGCCCACATAGTTCAACAGATCCTTGGAATCGAGAGCGCCGGATGAAGCCAGGTAGAGCTGGACGACCGGGTTCTGTGCGACTTCCTGAGAAACTGTGGCCATCTCCTGAGAGGAAACGTCATTGCCCAGGATATTATAGAGCGGGTTGGCTCTTCCTCCGCCTCTGGTCACCTGTTCCGGTGCGCCGTTGAGCAGCTGATCGAGCAGTTCCGGATCGCGGTCGATCGCGGATAGTACTTTCTGTGTATTTAAGTTAGACATATGGTTCCTCCTGTCTGTTACATCCTGGTAATCATCGTCTTGACCAGACCCTTGAACTGATCTTTGACACGGTCGGCCGTCTCCTGGACTTCTTCATGTGTCAGTTCTTCTCCGGTGATCCCTGCAGCCATATTCGTGATGCAGGAGATGCCGACTGCCGGCAGGGAACAGTGTCTCGCCGTCAACAGTTCCGGAACGGTGGACATTCCGACCGCATCGGCACCGATCGTCTCCGCAAAGCGGATCTCAGCCGGAGTCTCGAAGTTCGGACCCCGGAAGGACATGTATACACCTTTGCGGATGTCGATATCCAGTTCTTTCGCACAATCTTCGGCGATCTGGACGAATCCCGCATCGATGGCTTTGGTCATATCCGGGAAACGCGGTCCGAATTCGTCTGCGTTCGGTCCGTATAACGGGTTGTCACCCATGAAGTTGATGAAGTCGTTGATGATCATCAGTGTACCCGGCTTGAAGGTACGGTTCACACCGCCGGCCGCATTGGTCACGATGATCGCTTTCACGCCCAGCAGTTTCATCACTCTTACCGGCATGGCTACGGTCTTCATATCGTGTCCCTCATAGAAATGGAAACGGCCTTTCATGCACAGGACCTTGACCCCGTTCAAAGTACCGCAGATCAGCTGTCCCGCATGTCCCGGAACGGTCGTCTTCGGGAAGTTCGGAATATCCGCGTAGTTTACGGTCACCGCATCTTCGATCTCATTGGCCAGTTCTCCGAGGCCTGATCCGAGGATGATCCCGATCGCATCTTTCGCATCAAAACAGTTTTTAAGATACTCCGCAGACTGAAGGCATCTTTTGTAAATATCACTCATATTATCTACTCTCCTTGAATTCAATC
Source organism: uncultured Erysipelotrichaceae bacterium (assembly GCA_902803785.1). Taxonomy (GTDB): domain Bacteria; phylum Bacillota_I; class Bacilli_A; order Erysipelotrichales; family Erysipelotrichaceae; genus Colivicinus. The sequence goes on along the minus strand of CADCRE010000084.1, from coordinate 4,647 downwards.
TTACTTTATCATATCCCGGATGGAAATTTGTTAAAATTTATACGGAGGTCTATGAAATGAAAAAAGATATTGGAAAGATCCCTGCAATATTCCCGATGCCGGTACTGATGATCGGTACCTATGATGAGAACGGAAAAGTCGATGTGATGAATGCAGCCTGGGGCCAGGTCTGCGATAACGACAGGATCATCCTGTCACTGACGGAATCACACAAGACCGTCAAGAATATCAAGCTGAACAAGGCCTTTACGGTCGCTCTGGCTGACAGGGTACACGTTGAAGCGGCTGACTATTTCGGTATCGTCTCCGGAAACAATGCGGAAGATAAATTCGAACGTACAGGCTATCACGCCGTCAAGAGCGATAAGGTCAACGCTCCGATCATCGAGGAATTCCCGATCGTGATGGAATGTGAACTGGCTGAGATCATCGATACCGAAAGTATTTACGGTATCGTCGGAAAGATCCTCAATACGAAAGTCGATGAAAGTGCGCTGAGCGAGAACGGAAAAGTCGATGTCCGCAAGCTGGATGCGCTGATGTTCGATCAGTTCCAGAGCGGTTACTACACTGTCGGTGAAAAGGTTGCAACGGCGTGGAACGCAGGCCTGGATCTGGCGAAAAGGAACAGATAATGAAGACAAAGAACGTTTTGAAACTGATCCTCCTGGTAGCGGTCCTGTGTATCACAGGCAGCTGGTATTATTTCGAAGTCTATTCGAAACAGATGTCACCGATCGAAAACGGCGATAACAGTGGGATCATTCAGGAAGAGACGCTGGTGAGCGGAGAAACGATCAGTTCCGGAATAAGGGAAATGGGAGAACTGAATACTGCGGAGTATTATTTCTCCCGGACGGAGAATGTCGAGAACACCAAGCAGCTCGATCTCACTTCACTGGGGATCGACTTCAAGGCCGATATCCCGCTGACGACCAACAGTTTCACCTACAGTTATGACGGCGAGATCAAGGCCGGGATTGACTTCTCACAGGTGACTGTGGAAGTGGACAACAACGCAAAGACGATCACCGTGAAGCTTCCGGAAACGAAGATCACTTCTTCTGAGATCGATCCTGATTCCTACAAGCTGTATTCCGTCACCAACAATATCCTGAATCCGATCAGTCCGGATGACTTCGCATTATCGCTTTCGGATCTGATCCATGCGGAAGAGGAGCGGGCGATCGAAAAAGGACTGCTGGACAAGGCATCAAAGAATGCCGAGGATCTCATCCGCAACTTCATCAAATCCTACGCAGAAGGATACAAGATCACGATCACACAGTAAGAAACGGGGCAAAGGCGGAAGTCTTTGCCTTGAAACTGTTTGAACGAAATTACAGCGAGGTAACAATATGAAGATCGAATGGATCGAAGGGTCCGAGATATCCGTAAGGATATCAGGTGAAAAAGAGATCACGGTCTCCGCAAACAGGGAAGGCCTGCTTTCCCTTGCGGGTCAGCTCAAGGCACTGGCGGAAGGAATGCCGGGGGATCACATCCATTACGATGATTACAGTTCCCTGGAAGAAGGCTCGGTGGAGATGGTGATCAAAAGGATATGAAACGAGGGAAACGTGCTGGATAAAAGAGGATTTGATCTGTGGGCGGACGGATATGACAAAGATGTAGAGATTACCGATGAAAAAGACACATATCCGTTTGCGGGATACAGGGAAATACTGGGGAGCATCTATGAGACGGTCATGAAAAGACCCGGTTCGGCTGTACTCGACATCGGCTTCGGGACCGGGACGCTTTCTGCAAAGCTGTATGAAAACGGCTGTACGATCTACGGACAGGATTTTTCGGAGAAGATGATCGAAACGGCTTCCGCAAAGATGCCCGGAGCACATCTGTATCAGGGTGATTTTTCGCAGGGCCTTGTCGGACCGTTAAGGAAACAGAACTATGATTTCATCGTTGCGACATACTCTCTGCATCATCTGAATGATGAATGGAAGGCTGCTTTTCTGAATGAACTTCTGGATTTTCTTAAGGAAGACGGAATGATCCTGATCGGAGATGTGGCATTCAGGACCCGCGCCGAACTGAATGCATGCAGGGAAGAAGCGGGTGACGAGTGGGATGAGGAAGAGGTCTATTTCGTCGTCGACGAACTGAAGGAAATCTTTCCGGATCTTTCCTTTACGCCATATTCTTACTGTGCAGGCATCCTGTCATTGACCGAAAACCGGTCGGAGGAGAGACCATTGTGAAAAGGAAACTCAGGATCATCAGTCTGATCATGTTTGTGATCGCAGCCGTGTTTGTGGCTGCTGCTCTCAGCAATCCCGCCCTGGGTCAGGTGATCTACATCGGGAAGTACAGGTTCGGTGCGGAACAGTGGCGCGTCTGTTACGCGATCTATGCGATCGCAATGATCTCTCTGTTTATTGGATCGTACTTTGTGAAGGACGGAAGGGATCACTGATCTCAAAGAAATCAAAAACGAATGGATTTCAGTTTACTCTTGAAATCCATTTTTAATTGCCTTAGCCTTTTCTTAGGACGTTCAAAGGAGGGTCAGACAATGAATCAGGAAAGGCTGCATCGATATATTTCTGAAAGTACCAGAAACGAAAGCAACATCTGTCAGATCTATGTCATCAAGGACGGCAGGACCGTTTACGATGGTTGCTGGCACGGTTTCCGGACAGAAGATGCGTTGAACGTCAATTCCGTGACCAAGGGCATAATGGGCCTGCTGGCGGGGATCGCACTGGATAAGGGATATATCCGAAGCCTCGATCAGAAAGTGATGGAATTCTTTCCCGAATATGCCGTAAAGCGCGGAGAGAAAACGATCTATGAGGTGACTCTCAGAAATCTGCTGACGATGACGGCTCCGTACAAGGGAAATTCAGAACCCTGGAAGAAGGTCTGTACCTCTCAAGACTGGACTCTTGCGATCCTGGATCAGCTCGGAGGACGGAAAGGGATCACGGGAGAGTTCCGCTATGCGACGCTGGGCATCCAGATCCTGGCGGGGATCATCGAGAGAACCTGCGGAGAGAAATGCATCGACTTTGCAAACAGGAATCTGTTTGTGCCTCTGGGACTTCCGAAGCGGATCCCTCACGGAGACAGTTCCAAGGAAGATCAGTTCGATTTCTTCATGAACAAAAATCCGCGGAAGTACGAGTGGTATTGCGACCCTCAGGGTACGGTCACTGCCGGCTGGGGACTGTGCATGTCGGCAAGAGACATGGCCGTGATCGGCAAGCTTCTTTTGGATCGGGGAACATATGACGGAAAAAGGATCGTCTCCGAGGAATATCTGAAAGACATGACTGCACCGCATCTCAAGCTGGGAGAGAGATTCGGCAATATGAATTACGGATACCTGTGGTATCGCCCTTTCGACGACAGGGAGGTTTGTGCGGCGATCGGAGACAGCGGCAATATCATCTATGTCGATCCCGAGACAAACGTCTCGGTCGGGATCACGGGCACGTTCAAGCCGAGGATATTCGACAGAGTCGATTTCATCGAGCGAACGGTGCTGCCTGCGATCGGGGAATGAGAAATGATTCAGGTCTTTATTTGTGAAATAATTATAAATATTCACATATGGAGCAGGAAGAGATACAATGACATCAGGAGGTATATCGATCCATGAATTATGTTATTTCTGAGGCAGAACGATGCTTCGGGTGCAAGAATCCGCAATGCTCAAAGGGATGTCCGATCGGAACGCCGATCCCGGAAGTGATCCGTCTTTTCCGGGAAAACAGGCTGAATGAGGCCGGACAGATCCTGTTCGACAATAATCCGCTCTCTCTGGTGACATCACTGGTCTGCAACCATGCGAATCAGTGTGAAGGTCACTGTATCCAGGGACTGAAGAACTCAGCCATCCATATCTCCGATATCGAACACTACATCTCCGATACCTATTTCGACAAGATGAAGATCGAATGTGAACCGTTCAACGGAAAGATGATCGCCATCATCGGTTCCGGTCCGGCGGGGATCACCGTAGCTATCCTGATGGCGAAGAAGGGATACAAGGTCACGATCTTCGAATCCAAAGACAAGATCGGCGGTGTCATGCAGTACGGTATTCCGGATTTCCGTCTGCCGAAGACGATCATGGACCGCTACAAGAAAAAACTGATCGAGATCGGTGTCTCCATCCGTCCGAATACGACGATCGGCGGAGCCCTGCAGATCCACGACCTCCTGGATGACGGCTACAGCGCCATCTTTATCGGAACGGGAGTCTGGAGACCGAAGAAACTCAACGTCAAGGGAGAAAGCCTGGGCAACGTACACTTTGGGATCGATTATCTGGCCAATCCGAATTCCTTCAATCTGGGGAACGATGTCGCCGTGATCGGAACGGGAAATACCGCGATGGATGTCGCCCGTACGGCACTTCGTCACGGTGTACAGAAAGTGACGATCTATTCTCACAACAACCGCCTCTCCGCATCTAGGGATGAGATCGAATATGCGCGGGTAGACGGATGTGAATTCGAATACGATCTCGATACGAAAGAGATCACTCCGGAAGGTCCGCTGTTCTACAAGGTGAAGAGGGACGAGAACGGAGACAAGGTCGGCTATGAAGATGAAACGGTACAGGTCAAATGCGATTCCGTCATCATCTGTGTCTCTCAGGGTCCGAAAAACAAGCTG
>CADCRE010000083.1 GCA_902803785.1 uncultured Erysipelotrichaceae bacterium | reverse complement strand
GGGATCATCTCGTCCCTGATGAGTCTGGTCGCCCTTTTCGGAAGGCCCTTTTCCGGAGCCGCCAGCGACCGCTTCAACAAGAAGCACCTGATGATCCTTTCCTATATCATGTCGATCTTCTGTCTTTTCCTGTATTCAAAGGCCGACAGTGTTCCGATGATCATCTTCGTCCGCATCCTCAACGGCATCGCCTTTTCCCTGAGCGGAACGGTATCGATGGCGTTCGGAGCGGACTTCCTGCCTCTGGACAGACTGGGGGAAGGTCTCAGCTATATCGGCATCGGCACCGTCGTTTCAACGATGATCGGTCCGCAGCTGGGAGACTTTATAGATGCCCGCTTCGGTATGGAACAGATCTTCGTCTGGGCCAGTCTGCTGAACCTGCTTTGTGCCGTATTGACCTATCTGATCCCCTATGAACCGAGGAATGCCGGAAACAGGGAGAAGTTCATCTTCCGTTTCGAGAACTTCTTCGCTCCGGAACTGACGATGTACGTCTTCCTGATCGGCATGCTGTCAGTAGGCAACGGCATCCTGCTCTACTATCTGAAAGACTTCGGAAGCAGCCGGAACATTGCCGGCATCTCCCTCTTCTATACTGTCAGTTCGATCGCTACGGTGCTGACCAAGCCGTTTACCGGAAAGTGGCTCGATCGGAAGGGGATGGCCTATACCATCTATCCGGCCTTCCTGATTTCCATTGCCTTCGCCCTGTGCTTCGGTCACGCGTATGCTCTGCCGCTGGTACTGGTCGCCTCCGTCCTGAAAGCGATCGGCCAGGGCAGCGGATCTTCGGCCATCCAGGTCGATTCCGTCAGGATGCTCGGACTCGACAGAAGCGGCGTCGCCTCCAGCAGCTGCTACATCGGCATGGATCTGGGCAACGTCCTGGGACCGGCGATCGGCGCCTTCGTCATCTCGAGGTCCGGATACGGCACTCTGTTCGACATCTATGCGATCCTGCTGGCTCTGTGCGTCCCGGCCTACTACTTCTATTCCAGGAAGAGATCCTGAAAAAATATAATGTAACTGAAGACACACGAAACACTTCTGGACACATAAAGACAACATTCCCGACGGCATGGGCTACGAACAGTTTAAACCGGGTCATTTCGTGTGGCTTGAGATCATGGTCTTTTTCGTGATCTTCTATTCCCTGATCTGTCGGCACGCGGATCTTCCGATGAAGGTGATCCTTTTAAGATCGGTCGGTGCCGCGCTCATCCTCAGCGATGTTTTAAAGGTGTTCATCTTGGCCAGATCCGACGTAAAGTTTACCGACTATCTGCCTCCGGACGCCTGCAGCTTCGACGCCTATTTCGTCGTCCTGGATTCGATCCGGTACGACAACCCGTTCTTCCTGCAGATGCTGCTGGTGCTGTTCCTTCCGGCAACCATCACGGTCGTCATCAACTTTGACGTCGTTGAAAAAGACGTGACGACATATGCCTTCAGAAGAAACTACGCCACCCGCTGTCACAACAGACTCAGCAGAGTTCAAATCGAATATCTGATGGGTCACAAGCTATCAGACATCAGATACCAGAGATCTGATTTTGTCGATGAAGATTTCCTATATGAGATGTATAATAAGCTCAGGAGCAATCCTGTGAATTCCTACTATATTGGAAAGAACTGACAACGGCACAATATTTCAAAAAAGGGGGAAAAGCCGGTTTTGTTGTCATGTTTTACTCAAAAATAAATTTAAACATCAAAAAGCCTCGTACAGAGACTTTTTAAGTGTGTTTTGGTTGTTGTTATTCCCACTCGATGGTGCTTACCGATATTGCTCCAAGATTTGTGCTTTATTCTCGTTTCTACTCTATAGCTGTTTTTTTATAATTATCACTTATTCTTCGCCGATAATTATTAATGAATCATTTTCATTTAATTCTATCAGGTCATTCGTATTTGTTAATATCTTGAATTTCTCGTTGGCTTTTTTAATGCCGATCAAGATATAGTCATAAGCGTATAAGGAACATTGCAATTCACTATATGTATGCTTTTTAGCAGCCAGATCCAGATCTTTTATGGATTTCATATAAACTTCTGAACCGATTTCATCCAACAACTCAGTAAATACTTCCGTTCTTCTTATATCGTTGGTAATCTGTGCCAGCATCATTGAAGACAGATCGGTAGCAACCACAAAGTCTTCGTTTTCTTTCGAAGTGATCAGATTACGATTGTTTTCACAACGCATTTCTGCGGTAATCGTAAAATCTAAATTGAATCGTTTTTTAATATTTCTTAGACGGATGATCCTGATCATTGTATCAGTATCGGCTTCTTCTTCTTTTTTCTTATGATCAGCCAAGATACATAAGTGTTTGGTGTTTTTAAGCATATCCGCCAAGATAAGATCTTTATTGGTATTACGGAAGTCATAGATCAGCTCTGAAGAAAGCTCCAGATCTTCAGGAATATAGTTTTCCTTATCATGATTATTTATGCCGATCAGTTTTATCTGTCTAATATTGTCAGGCAATTCATTAAGAATGGTCAGTATGGATTGATTGATCCCAAAGATAGTTATTTCTTCAATCGGCTCTGCTGCCTGTAATGGTTTAGATTCAGGAATTACCATATCGTCAACGTTTTCGATCATTAGATCTCCAGGTTCTTCTTCAAAAACGATCAAGACATCATCTTCCAGGATGATATCGTTTTTATCAGGATTGATGATCGCTTTATCATTACGATAAATACCTACGATAATTGCTTTCTTAGCTGCAAGCATCGCCTTACCAAACGGTATGCCGGCAAATTCTTTTCCGGATTCAAAATAGAATTCAAAATTATCATAATCGATCATATCCAATAATGCTTCATAGATCCCCGTTTGCGTTGCAGAATGTGCAATGATCCTGGCAATCACATTACCTGAATAAAGCATTGATGTGCCGCGTTCTTTCAGCATCTCTTTAGAGAAAATCTCTTCTCTGGAATCAACCGAGGCAACGATAACAGGGCGCTTTTCGCTATTCGCTAATAATACTTCTATAGCCAATAAGGTCTTGATCGTTCTGCCTTTATCACCGGTATGTAAGACAAGCATCGAACAGTCGGGTATTGAACAACACGCTAAAGCATTAGGGCTGGTGGTGTCAGCTTTAATAGATGTCAGACGGATGTTTCTGGGCACGTTGACGTTTTTTCTGATGGCCTGTTCCATATCCTGTCTCTTCATGTCTTCAACTACAACGATGGTCCTTCTCGCACTTTCGGTCGATTTGATCAATTCATTCAACAGCGCATACTCGCCGATTCTGAATCCCAGGATCACCGTATGTCCTTTTTCGATTATTTCCGGATTATCTTCCTGTAAAGCGACGACCTTTCCTCGCATCGCGCTTGAGAAAATACCTATAAGCATGCCGGTGAAAACCATGCCTGTCAGACCTAACAGCGTATATAAAACGATGTATAACAGCGAGCCTGAATCAGAAGACGGGAAAGACGAGGACATGGCAGATCTCAGATTATCCCAGAATATAGCAATTACGGGTTTGCTATCTTTCTGTAAATGAAAGGTAATAACCAAAACCGTAACAAAAATAACCGCTGTCAAAACCATGACCAATAATAACTTGACCATGCTGGCGGTTCCTTTGGCCATTCTAAGGTCCAGCCAATAACGAAAT
>CADCRE010000082.1 GCA_902803785.1 uncultured Erysipelotrichaceae bacterium | reverse complement strand
CCGAAACGGAAGGACCGTCACCTTCAAGATCGCGGACGATATCGGAAGCGCCGATATCGAAGATCTGATCCTTCATCCCTATGACGAACTGGAGATGGAGCCGAGCGTCTATACGGTCCGGGATCATCATCTGGTGCACGATATCCGTTCCCAATTGAAGGAAGACTACTATTCTTCTTCCTTGACTCTGGACGATGCGCCATCCTATCTGAAGGAAGGAACTTCCTATTACAGCTATGACGGGCACTGGTTCTATGAAGACTTCAGGCAGATGATCGACGACTATCGGGAAGATTCTTTTTCCGGATCGGTCTATGAAGATGCGTATTATAACTATTTCCAGTATCTTCCGCATCGCAGTCTCAGCAACTACACCTGTGAGGAAGCGGAAGCCTATTTCAATAAACTCGGGATCGATAAGAGGCTGATGCATTACACGGACTACAATTCCGACGGTGCAGCGGATGAAGTCAACCGTTCCCAGCTGTACGGGATCATCCCGGATTTCTTCGTCTATCAGGACATCTACGGGACCAATGCGATGATGCTGCTGAGCTCGGCGGTCAGCGAGTCCTCGTACGGAAGATCCTATCAGTCCTATGTCCGCAACAATCTCTATCTGACTTCCGCCTATGAAAACAACACGGAACGTCAAGAGAACCGCTACAGCGATATCTCTTCTTCGATCTACAGCCATGCGAAGTATTTCATCTCTTCCATGTATTCCAGCCACCTGCGTGACAGTTACGCCGGGACCTTCTACGGAAACAAGAAGGCCGGTCTGAATGCGAACTATTCTCTGGATCCCTATTATGGCGAACGAAGTGCTTCCCTGTACTATCAGCTCGATCAGGCGATGGGGAAAAAGGATCAGCACAGTCACTGTCTGGGCATCATAAAGGATGAGGAACGCGTCCGCTTCTACCGTGATGCGGATATGGAAGATATCCTGTTTACCCTCTACGATGTCTCGGAACTGTCCTTCGTGGTCCTGGAAGTGAACGAAGACTACTGCAGGATCAACGTGGATGCGAGCTTCTCCGATGACTACCGCTACGACTTCGAAGGAAGCATCGCCTATGTGCCGACCCGTTACTTCACTCTCTTCCTCGATGAGGATCAGGCGAAGGACTACGATCTCATCGAGATCGAATACGACTTTGCGGGAGGAGAGTTCCACGGCTATGAGACCCTGAACGTGAAACATGCGGATACTCAGGCGATCGCCGATCCGAGACCGCAGAAACAGGGATATGAATTCATCGGCTACGATGAGGGACATACCGCCTTATACCGTCCGGTCACTTCGATCGAAGTGATCTCAGGCCTCGATACTTCACAGATCGCGGGAGAGTCTCTGGATCTGAAGGATGCCTTCCTTAAAATCCATTATGAAAACGAGGAATCTGTCATTCCGGTCACGACCGATATGGTGTCGGGTTTTGATGTACAGAGATCGGGATCGCAGACCGTTAGGATCACCTATTGCGGGGTCACTGCGGAACAGCCGATCGAAGTCTCCGAAGATCCGATCCGGATCCGGGAAGAGATCAGGACGGCACTCGAGAACAAGGATTATGAAACGGTCCGTTCCCATCTGAAGGAGGTCCGTTATCCGTTCACTTTCTCTGAGATCCGGGAAGCCGACTATGAACTGAAACAGAAACACGGCAGGAACTACGTCATTCGGGATGAGACGGAACGCTACGATCTCAGTATCTCCGGTCTGGATCTGTCTCTGGAAGACAGGGAGAGCTTCTCCTTCTTCGGCGATACCTACTATGTGATCGTCAAAGACATCGATCCGAAAGATGTCGAAGCGATCATGAAGGTCGCGGGAGGTTACGGTTTCACCGCGGAAGAGGGGATCAGGATCGGTTTCGGTTTCAACTACCAGGATATGGAACTTGACGGTCCGGCCATCGTACAGCTCGATCTGGAGGGAAAACAGAACGATCTGGTCTATACCGTCTATCATCTCGATGAGGAAGGCGATGTGATCAAGTGCCGTACGACCCAGTCGGAACACTTCATCCAGTTCCTGATCGAAGAATCGGGTTCCTACCTGGTGCTGTCCATGCCGAGCGCCAACGAATATGATCTCAAAGACAATACCGAAGACCTGTCCTATGAGAATATGGGCTTCGACAATCATAAGGCAAACGTAAGACTGATGAGCCTCTTACTGATCGTACTGGTCGGACTCATCGGTATCACCGTATACTACATCGCTTACCACAGAAGGGAGAACGTGTGGAAAGACTTCAGAAGATCATTGCAGAGAGAGGGTACTGTTCCCGAAGAAAAGCGGAAGAACTGATCCGGGAAGGAAGAGTCGAAGTCGACGGTCAGAAAGTCGATACGCTCGGTTTCAAGGTGGATCGGAACGCATCCATCCTGATCGACGGGAGACCTTTGAACGAGGAAGAGAAGGTCGTCTATCTTCTGAACAAGCCGAAGAACGTCATCTCTTCCGTGAAAGACGAAAAGGGAAGGACGACCGTCATCGATCTGGTCGACGTCCCTTATCGGATCTATCCTTTGGGGAGGCTCGATTTCGATTCCAGCGGACTCCTTCTTTTAAGCAATGACGGCGAACTGATGCAGAAACTGCTTCACCCGCGTTTCGAAGTAGACAAGACCTATCAGGTGACGATCGACGGTCTGATCCGGGAAGATGAAGTTCAGACTCTGTGCGACGGCGTCGTGATCGATGATCGGATCACGGCACCCGCAAAGGTGAAACTGATCCGTCAGAATCCGAACAAGTATACCAGTTTCCTGGAAGTGACGATCCACGAAGGAAGGAACCGTCAGGTCAGAAAGATGTTTGCGGCGGTCGGATACAGCGTGATCCGCCTCCATCGGATCGCGGAAGCCGGACTGACTCTGGGGAATTTAAAAAGCGGCGAATATCGCCGCCTGAGACCTCATGAGGTCGTATCACTGAAACGCTGTCTAGATCGCGGTGACCGTTAGAGAACGGTCTTCCGTCGGATCGATATAGATGGTCCTGTAGTTACGGAAGGTGACAAAGCCCGGCTTTGCGCCTTTTATTTTCTTCAGTTCCTTCACCAGACAGTAGTCGACCGGGACCGAAGAAGACCAGCGGCCTTTCGAATAGTAGGCAGCCAGATTGGCGCAGATCCGGATCATCTTTTCATCCGGATGATCGGTGTCGATCACCACATGGGATCCGTGGAACTGCTTCGCATGGAACCAGGTCCAGTCCTTCCGGGCATATTCGAAGGAAAGATAACTGTTCTGCAGGTTATTCTTTCCGAAGGTGATCGTCTGTCCGTCCACATGGATCTGATACAGAGAGATCTTCTTCTTTTTGCGGTTCTTCGGACCGTTCTTTTTCAGATAGCCGTAGGAAGACAGTTCATCCCGGATATCCAGGGCATCGGTATAGTTGGCGATCGAAAGCTGTTCGTTCAGGGATTCGAAGTAGGTCAGTTCATTTCTTGCGATCTCGATCTGTTCGCTGATATAGATCTTTCCCTTGCGTTTCTTCTGATACTGGGAATAGTATTTGTTCGCATTGTCCTTGATCGAAAGCTTGGGATCGAGACGGATCGTTCTTTTGTTTCCTTCATAGTCTTCCAGTTCGATCGAATCGAGGCCTTTGCGGTCAAGATCCGGGCTGGAATACAGGATATCGCCGTTGTCTCTGTCTTCCTGCAGGTTCAGCGCATCGTCCAGACTGGCTTCCAGCTTGGTGGTCTTGGTCTCAAAGTGTTTGATCTGCCTGCGGACGACCTTGAAGAGGTCATCGGAGATATTGTGGATCCGCTCCTTTTCGTCATCTTCCCCGTAGATCTCATCGAATCCTTTCTGGATGTCCCATTCTTCATACGGTAGATCGAGATGGGTCAAAGGGATCACATGGAACTCATAAGTATCATTGACTCTGGTCAGATACAGGGAATGAGAATCTCTGATCGTGTCCATGACGGAAGAGAAGGACTCTTTCTGCATGCGGAAGCGGACCTCTTTTTCCAGCTGTTTGGAGAAACCCTGCAGCTGTTTGACCAGAGACTCGTTGAAGTCGATCTGCGGATCATGAAACGGATCCTGTTTTTGCTG
>CADCRE010000081.1 GCA_902803785.1 uncultured Erysipelotrichaceae bacterium | reverse complement strand
TAGGAATCCTTTGCGGGAGAGACTCCGTGATCCTTGAGATACTGACGGATCATCCCGGTCTCCCTGAGATCACATAAGATCACTTCCGCTTCCGCGGTCCCATCCGGCAGAGATCCCGTCTGATCCGTGATCTGTTTCCAGACCTCCGCATCCACGAACAGGAAGTCCGTTACTTCTTCCCTTTCTTCCAGAAGAGCACGGAAATGTTCGAGCGTCTTCTGACGGAACGGATCATCCGCATCCGTGAGATACAGGATCTTCGTGACGCCGTCTTCGTTCAGGTCGCCGCTGTTTTTTCGTTTCAGCGTATATTCGACCGACTGGGAAGCCAGTCCTTTGGGATCGTGTCCCACAAAGATCTCCTTCTCATTTATTTCCCGTCCTTCACCAGGCAAAGTGAGGAAGACCGTCGGAACACTCGTTCCTTCAGGGATCTCTTCCACCGGGATCACGATCATCCCGGAGATCCCTCCGTCGACCGCTTCCCGGATCTGTGTCTTCTGAAGGAGTGGATCGTTTTGCGCATCCGCATAGGTCACTTCATAGCGGGATCCCGTACTGGCGTTGAGATCGTCGAAATACTTCCAGACCTCCTGAGCCAGAATATCGTCGTAGCGATCGCTTCCGTCCGACAGGAAGACTCCGATACGGATGGCTTCCTGAGGCTGCGGGTCCTGTCCCCTGTGACATCCTGAAAGGATCAGGAGGAAGAATACCGATAAAACGATCCCAAGTCTTTTCTTTCTCATCGTTTAAATGACCGTCGCCGTTCCGAACGGACGGATCCGCACTTCCAGGATGCAGTCATCGCCGAAGACATCCTTCATCTGTCTTTCGAAGAGTTCCAGTTTCTCTTTCGGAACGACAGCCTGGATCGTACCTTCGAATCCGCCGCCGTGGACCCGATACGTCCCCTCTTCTTTCAGGATCATGTCCGCCAGAGAAAGGCCGATGGCCAGAGACTGACTTTCCGGACGGGATGCCGGATAGACGTTCTGCAGGTATTCGTAGGAAGAGCGGCCCGATTCCTTCATCAGTTTCAGGATCTCATCGAGGTCCTTTTTCGCAATGGCGTCTTTCAGAAGGACGGCCCGTTCATCTTCGTTGTAGAAATGGATGGCTCTTAAGACGGCGCGGTCGTTCTTGACTTCCTTGCGGATCTCAGGGAGCTTTTCGATCAGTTTTTCAAGGCTGCTGTCGGCCAGGTATTCCACGCCGAGGAGATGGGAGACTTCCCGGATCTCGTTTGGAATGGCCGCATATTCATGAGAGAGGTCGGAATGATCGCCTTTGGTGTTCACCAGGACCAGTTCATAGCCGCAATCGGAGAAGGAGAAATCGTAGTTCTCGATCTTCGGATCGGAAGGGTCGCGGAAATCGATCGTGACGAAACCGCCGACCGAGATCGCCGTCTGGTCCAGAAGACCGCTCGGTTTTCCGAAATAGCGGTTCTCCGCATACTGGCCGATCTGCGCTCTGAGCACAGGTGCGACTTTTCCTTCATTGAACAGAGAATTGAAGGTCTCGACGGCCATCATCTCGAAACAGGCGGAAGAAGAGATCCCCGATCCTACGAGGACTTTCGATTCACATAAGGCATCGAATCCGCCGATCTCATAGCCCAGTTCCTTCAGACGGGCTGCGATCCCGCGGATCAGAGAATGGGAAGTGTTGTATTCCTTTTCGTTGATGCTCAGATCGTTCAGATCTACCTGGATCGGCCGGAAGGCACGGTCCTTGTATTGGACGATCTTATCATTCCTCGCCTTGACGATCGCCAGGTTATCGATGTTCAGACCGGCAGCGACGACATGTCCGTGCTGATGGTCAGTGTGGTTCCCGCCGATCTCGCTTCGTCCCGGAGAGGATACGAAATGATAGTCTCCGTCGCCGTAGAGTTCGTGTGCTTCTTCCAGCAGAGACAGATAGCGTTCCTTTTCTTCTTCGACGTCTTCTCTGCAGGTGATCTTCTTCAGCATCTCATCCAGCTGACCGGAGAGGATATATTCTTTTAATTCGTTACAGTTCATATTAACCCAGATGTGACCTTCCCAACATTGCAGCACCGATCATTCCCGGTTCTTCCAGAGAGGCTTTCAGGATCGGTACGTCCTGCATCCCCTCATGGACCATGGATCGGTAATAGTTTTTCAGTTTATCGAAATACAGGACGGATGAATGCGTACAGCCTCCGCCGATGACGAAGCAGTCCGGAGCGCAGATGGCTGCGATCGCAGACATACAGGTCGCCAGGTTCTTGGCCATGCGGTCGACGATCGCCATTGCGGTCTCGTTTCCTTCCGATGCCAGGATGAAGACCTTTCTGGCGCTGTTCGCCTCTTCTCCGATCAGTTCGTTGCCGATCAGGCCCAGAGCGGTCCCGGAAGCGACGGCTTCGACTCCGCCACGATTGAGCTGACGGTAGACCGGATACTGTTTCGCATCCGGATCGACGATGACGTTCGCCACTTCTCCCGCATAGCCCCGATGGCCGGAAATGACTTTTCCGTCGATGATCAGAGCTCCGCCGATGCCGGTAGAATGCGTCAGATAGTAGACCACGCTGTAGCCTTTTCCCGAACCGAGGAGGGCTTCCGCCAGTCCTGCCGCATTGGCGTCGTTGTCCAGATAGACAGGGATGCCTGTGACTTTCTCCATGTTGTCCGCAAACGGATAGCCTTCACATCCCGGGATATTCGTCGCCAGGGTAATGACGTTCTTTTCTCCGTCGACCGGACCCGGAATGGCCAGACCGATACTCTTCACATCTGTCAGATCGAACTGTTTCAGAAGTTCCAGGATATTCTCTTCGATCGCTTCCGGCCCTTCTTTTCCTCGGGACGGCGCGATCACATCCTGTACGATCGTTCCGTTCTCATCCACTTTGGCGACCCGGACGTTCGTTCCGCCCAGATCGATCCCCACATAGTAATTCATTCTGATAACCTCTCTTTATGATTGTTTTATGACACCTGTCAGGTCATAGTCTTTATGGCCTGTGATCTCCGTTTCATAGAATTCCCCGATCTTCAGTGCTTCTTCGCTGCGGATATAGACGACGCCGTCGATCCCGTCCGGTGCGGACATCCAGGTCCTGCCGATATAGCGGTCAAACAGGGACTCGTAGCGTTCGATCAGAACGGAAAAGGTCTTTCCGACCAGTTTTTCGCTGTTCTCCTCTACGATCTGTCTTTGCGCTTCCATCAGCTCTCCGTAGCGTTCTTCCTTGACCTCTTCCTCGATCTGTTCCTCCATCTCAAAGGCCTTCGTATCCTCTTCCGGAGAGAACGTAAAGGCACCTAAGGAATCGAAGCGGATCTCCTTGACCAGGTCGAGCGTTTCCGCAAAGGTCTCTTCCGTCTCGTGCGGGAAGCCGACGATCAGGGTCGTACGGATGACCGCGTTCGGGAAATAGGTTCGGATCAGGGCGATCTTTTCTCGGATCAGTTTTACCGTACCTCTGCGGTTCATGAGTTTCAGGATCTCATCGTTCCCGTACTGGATCGGAATATCGAAATAAGGGAGGACCCTCTTACATTCCTTCATCGCGATCAGAAGGTCTTCTTCGATCTCATCCGGATACATATATAGGATACGGATCCATCTGAAATCCAATTGATCCAGTTCCCGGATCAGATCCTTCAGTCGGAATTCTCCATAGAGGTCGTGACCGTAATAGGTCGTATCCTGAGCGACGACATTGAGTTCCTTCACGCCCAGTTCGAGAAGCCGTTTGGCTTCTTCGACGTTCTCTTCGATCGGCGTGGAACGGCAATTCCCCCGGATCAGAGGGATGGCACAGTAGGCACAGCGGTTGTCGCAGCCGTCGGAGATCCTGAGATAAGCCGTATAGGAGTTGTTTACGAGTTTGCGGTTCTTCCCGTAGGAATTCGTGAAGGTGTGACCGAAAAGTTCAGACAGCAGGACAGGAAGCTTCGGATAGTCTTCGATCTTGACGAAGAGGTCCACTTCCGGGAATTCCTTCAGACAGTCTTCGAAATATCTCTGAACGAAACAGCCGGTCACGATCAGTTTCTTCAGCTTCTCTTTCTTGTATTCGGCGATCTCCAGGATCGTATCGATCGCCTCTTCCTTTGCGCTGAGGATGAAGCCGCAGGTATTGATCACGATCGCTTCGCATTCTCTTAATTCAGAACAGTATTCAAAAAACGGATCATCGAAGAGACCGATGATATGTTCCGAATCGACGAGATTCTGCGCGCAGCCCAATGATATAAAACCGACTTTCATATCTCTCCTTCTATCATAGCATTTCAAAAGAAACAAGGCTATGATTCCTTGTTTCTGGCATTCATTCGATATCTTTCTTTTCTTTCTTCCTTGATCTTGGCCTGGATGAACTCTCTGCGCTTCTTTCGCTTGATCTTCTCGACTTCCTGATTCTTTTTCTTCTTGTAGTTCGGTTTGACCTTCTCGTTCTTGCGGGTCAGCGTCTTTACGATCTGTTTTTCATCCACATCGGTCTTGACCTGTCTCTTCTTCATCGGATTGGAAGCTTCCTTCCACTGACCTTTCTTGTATTCCCTGGCCGTGAAACTGACGCCCTTCTTATTTAAGAGACGGATCGATGGGAGATCTTCTTCCTTATACAGAAGGAAACAGGTCCCGTCCTTTTCGTTCCTTCCGGTCCTTCCGGCTCTGTGCATATAGAACTGCAGCTGTTTCGGCAATCCCATCGAGATGACGTGGGAGATCCCTTCGATATCGATCCCTCGGGAGGCGACATCGGAAGCGATGACGTAGGTATATTTGCGGGACTGCAGGTCCTTGATGGCTTTCTGACGGGTACGGGAATCCAGTCCCCCGTGGATCAGAAGGGCCTTGATCCCCTTCTCATTCAGATATTCGTATGTCCGGTCCGCTTCGTCCTTACTGTTGGCGAAGATGAGACAGATGTACGGCTTGAAACCGCCCAGGATGTCATAGACGACTTCGTGGTATTCCTTGTGCTTGCAGTTGATCAGAACGTGGCTGATGCGCGGATCCCGCTTGCGGTCGGTGACCTGGACGATCTTCGGATGGTCCAGATACCTGCTGACGAAATGGCTCAGTTCCTCCGGGAACGTCGCGGAGAAGCACAGTACTTCCGGATCCTTCACCATGTGGGAGAAGACCGCATCGATATCCTCCAGGAAGCCGAATTCCAGAGTCATATCCGCTTCATCGATCACGAACATCTGGACGAAATCGACTCTCAGCGCATTGGATACGAAAAGATCGCGGATCCTGCCCGGAGTTCCGATGACGATATGCGGAGCCTTTTCCAGTTTCGAAAGAGACTTCTTCTTGTCGGTCCCTCCGGCGAGAAGCTGGATGCGCAGATCCGGGAAGACTTCCTTCATCGGTTGACAGTTCTGATAGACCTGATAGGCCAGTTCCCTCGTCGGAAGAGAGATCAGGACCTGTGTCTTGTCGGACTGGGGATTGATCATCTCCATGATCGGGATCAGATAGGCGTGCGTCTTTCCCGTGCCCGTCTTGGACAGGGCGATCACGTCCTTCTGTTTGGAGGTGTATTTCAAAACCTCGTTCTGGACTGCCGTAAGCTCTTCAAAACCGTTCAGTTCAATAAAACGTAACGTGGTTTCCTTCAGTGTCTTGTTCATACGCATCTATTTTAACATACTGATATAATTTAAATATGGAAATCAGAAAAGTGATCCCCAGCGGCTATTGCAAGGGCGTCGTGAATGCGATCCGTCTCGCGAAAAAGACGCGCATCAATCATCCCGATGAGCCTATCTATGTATTGGGGATGCTGGTACATAATTCTTTCGTATCGAAGGAGCTCGCCGATCTCGGGATCGTCACTTTGGACGATACAAAGAAAACAAAAGAAGAACTGGTCGACGAGATCGACAGCGGTATCGTCATCTTTACCGCGCACGGGATCTCGGATCGGATCCGGGAGAAAGTCAGAAACAAGGGTCTCAGCTACGTCGATGCCAGCTGTGTGGATGTCCTGAAGACGCAGGAGATCATCCGTGACCGTCTCAAAAACGGCTACGATGTCATCTATTTCGGAAAGAGGAATCATCCGGAAGCGGAGGCTGTCCTTTCGATCAGCGATCGGATCCACCTCGTCTGCAATGAAGAGGAACTGAAAGATCTGAACGTGAAGAATCCAAAGCTCTTTCTGACCAATCAGACGACCATGTCCTATCTGGAACTGAAGGATCTCATCGAAATGGCGAAAGAGATCTATCCGCAGATCCTCGTCGAAAAGGAGATCTGCAACGCCACGGGGTCCAGACAGGAAGCGATCATGAAACTGGAAGACTGCGACCTCCTCTACGTCGTCGGCGATTCCCGTTCCAACAATACAAGGAAACTGGCGGACATCGCTTTACGCAAAGGCATCAAAAAAGTCCGGATGATCCAGACTTCCGACGAGATCGATGAGAACGATCTTAAGGATGTATCCAATGTCTATGTGACCGCGGGAGCTTCCACTCCTCCGTATCTGATCGATGCGGTCATGGACCTATTAAGAGCGAAGGCGCGATAGGAGCTTGCGGATCGAGATATCTTC
>CADCRE010000080.1 GCA_902803785.1 uncultured Erysipelotrichaceae bacterium | reverse complement strand
CTCCCCTTCGAACAGGTTCCTGCTTGCACGCAGGCGTTCCATATTCATACTGAGCATTCCGAAGTTGTAGAACAGGCCGCATTTCCCTGCGTATTCCTTCAGAGCTTCTCTCTTTTCTTCCGCATCTGCGATCTCTTTCAAAAACGGGATGTCGTCAAAGAAGTCCGGTTCCTGCAGGAAGATCTGATCGCAGAATGCCTGTAGGATCTCGGAGACACGCAGAGAGAAGATGTATGAAGTGCCGGTCAGCTTGCGCATCAGGCGGGATGTGATCTCTTCATATGTCTCGACACCGTCGATCTCCAGATATCCGCCGATGACGATGGCGACATTGTAGCGGAAGAGATCGTCGTATTTCTCCGGAGGAAAACTCATCAGCGTCTTCATCATCTTGTCGTAGGCATAACGAAGGTATTCGACGTTCTTTTGTTTGGTCTGGAGAGACGGGTTGTCATCCATCAGCTTTCCGTAATAGACCGGGAGCTGGACGTTCGCATAGAGACCTGATCCGTCGTACTGATCATACCGTGCATCGCTGATCAGCTGTTCCATGCGTCCCAGGGTCGTCTGCAGGTCTACGAATCCGCAGCTGTATTCCATTTCATAGTACGGCCACAGCCAGCGGATGTTCGGATCCTTGTTGTCCTTTTCCGGTTCGAATACGATCTGACAGGCTTCCAGGATCTCCATCATCTCTTCTTTCGAAAGGTTCCCGCGGGAGAGTGTATCCCGATTTGCACTCATCTGCTGATAGGAACGGCGCAGGTAGACGTCCCAGGGGAGCCCGGGAGCGATCCTGCGGTAGTTTTCATCCTGAAGGATCTTCAGAACGCGGGAGCTGATCGCGACCCGTTTCTTCCTGTCTACGGCCGTGATGGCGATGTTGGCCAGGGAACGGATGATATATCCCTGTGTCTGTTCGTCATCGATCTCTTCAAAGAACTTCAGATAGGATCCCGCTTCCGTAAACACCATCTCATTTTCAAAACGGTATTTCCGGATCCGTTCATTCTTGAATCCTTCCACCATCCTCTGACGGTAGAACAGACCCATTCCCAGTTTGTACAGTTCACGGATGATCCCGTTACGATCCTTGCGGAAACGGTAGAGGCTGAGCAGGGAATCGTGGATGAGGATATAGATCCCGCAGTCCAGATTGGTGGACCAGTCCATCAGTTTATCTGAAAATTCTTCGAGATCGGCGATATCCTGAGCGGAGGCATTGTGCAGATCGTCGAGTGCAGGGAAAAGACCCGCGTTCAGCAACGCGATATTCTCCTTTTTCAGCTGTCTGACCCGATCTTTCGCTTCCGACTGTTTCTGATACCAGTCTTCGAACTCTGTCAGTTCAAAGCCGTAGATATCGATCAGAGAAGCGATCTCTTTCAGGTTCTCGATGTACTGGATCTGATATGCCTGCATGTATCCTCTCAGATGTTCTGTTTCAGTGTATTCATCAGCCGGTTGATATCGATCGGCTTGGCGATATGTCCGTTCATTCCGGCTTCCTTTGCCTTGGCGATATCTTCGACGAAGGTATTGGCCGTCATCGCATAGATGCGTACCTTATCCGCATCTTCTCTTCCGCTGGAACGGATCTGTCCGGCGGCTTCATAGCCGTCCATCACCGGCATCTGGATATCCATCAGGATGATGTCGTAGTATCCTTCCTTCGAAGAAAGATAGGTATCCACTCCTTCTTTTCCGTTCTCTGCCGTATCGATGGCGGCATTCGTGGTGCTGAGGATCTCCTTGGCGATCTCCCGGTTGATCATATTGTCTTCCACCAGAAGGATATGCTTTCCGCTGAGATCGACGGCTGAAGTTCCCGTATCTTCATTGTGCGGATCGAGAGCTTCGTTGAGTGAGTTGATCAGGGACTTGCGGAAGACCGGTAAAGGTATGAATCTCGAGATCCCGCTGCGTGTCGCCCGATATTCGATCTCGTCCCAGTTGTCGTCCGAGATAAGGATGATCTTCAGTCCGCTGTCTGCCTTATGGAAATAGGAAGCGATGTCGTAGATGCTTCCGTCAGCTCCGATCTGTCTGCCGATGATCAGTGCGTCATAGCGCTGTCCCTTGAACTCTTCATCCGAGAAGGAACTGACCGCTTCCGAAGAATCCTCGACGATGTGACAGTCTACGGAGAATTCCGACAGATGTCTCCTGTAGATCTCCTGCAGCTGTCTGTCTGCCTCGATGATCAGGATCCTCTTTCCCTTCAGGGCGTCTGCGCTGATCTTCAGTCTCTCATAGCGCATCGGGATCGTGATGGTGACTGTCGTTCCTTCCTGCAACTTACTGTCGATATGGATCTCTCCGTTCATCGCCTTGACGAGTTTCTGAACGATACTCATGCCAAGACCGGTCCCTTCGATCCCGGACATCGTCGAACTGCTGGCCCGTTCAAACGGATCGAAGATCTTCTTGAGGAAGTCTTCGCTCATGCCGGCGCCGTTATCGCGGCACACGAAACGGAAGTCACAGAGATCTTCTCGGATCTCTTCCGAGACGGTGACGGAGATCTCTCCGCCTTCATTCGTATACTTGATCGAATTGTTGATGATATTGACCATGATCTGTCTCAGACGCAGTGCATCGTCATACAGACCTTCCACTGCGATATTCTCTGTCCCAAAGACGAAGTGATGACCTTTTGCCTGTGCCTGCGGACGGACGATCGCCAGAGTGTCATGCAGAAGATCGCTCAGTGAGAACAGTTCTTCCGAGATCGTCATCTTTCCGGAGTTGATCCTCGACATATCCAGGACTTCATTGATCAGACTCAGAAGATGTGAGCTTGCTGTATCGATCTTATTCAGAGAATCCAGGACCTTGTTCCTTTCATCGATGTGTTTCTTTGCCAGAGCCGTCATGCCGATGATCGCGTTCATCGGTGTACGGATATCGTGAGACATGTTGCTGAGGAAGACCTCTTTTGCCTTGTTGGCATCTTCTGCGGCGGCCAGCTGTCTCTTCAGCTCGTCGACCGTGTCTTCGTTCCAGGTGATCAAAAGTTCCGTATCTTCGGAAAGATCGTATCTCTGTCTGATTTCAGCCGTATCAAAACCTTCGCTCTGATACAGAATGTCGTTACTTCCTTTTCTTTGGATCGCGTATTCTCTGGCCATGGGTTCTCCTGTTTTTAATATTATCTATATTATGTCACAAATGAAGATCTCTTAGAAAAGCAGAATATGACGAAGCCTCCGGATCATCGAAGGCTTTTTGGTGAAATATAATACTTTTATTCCTGGCGGGCAAAGACGAAACGTCCGTATACCTCCAGGATCACAGCGAGGATGACGATCACCGCTTCTACATACGGGAAGAACGGAACGATCCCCAGGACCGAGTTGGCCGCTACCAGCAGAAGCAGTATGAAAGCGAGAGGTTCGAACCAGTTCGCCTTCTTTTCTTTCTTCTCTTCTTTTACGACCGGCTCTTCCTCTTCTTCCTCATTGAACAGTTCGACGATGTCCGCCGAGGTGATGACACCGACGATCTGATTGTTTTCCTTGTTCAGGACCGGAATGGAGTCTTCGGAATAGTCCGCCAGAGTATCGATCGCCGCATCCGTGATCTTCTCCCTGTCATAGACGAACGGGTAGGAGGTGATGATCTTATCGTCGAGGTCCTCATCCTTCTTGGTGATCAGAAGGTCACGTAAAGTCAGTGCACCGTAGAATCCGCTGTCCTTCACGATATACAGTGTTTCGATGTTGTCGTTCTCTTCCGCTTTCTCGATCAGCTGTTCGATCGACTTCTTGATCCCGATCCCGTATTCCAAAGTGATGAAGTTGGTCGTCATCAGGGAACCGAATTCGTCATCCTCATAGGACTGCAGCAGCTGGATATCACTCTTGGATTCCGGCTCGATGAGGGAGATGATCTCCTTGGCTTTCTTTTCATCCAGTTCTTCCAGGATGTCGATCGCATCGTCCGCATCCATCTCTTCCAGGATGTCGGCTGCCGATTCGTTTTCCAGTTCGGCGAAGTACTTGTCGACATCTTCATCCAGGTAGGCGAAGATCCTCGAGGTCGCCTCCACACCGATCGCTTTATACAGTCTCTTTCTTTCATCAGGAGAAAGGTAGGTCAGGGCATCGGCGATATCGTTGTCATGATAGTTGGTCAGAGTCTGAGCCAGCAGCTTCGAATTCTTCGTCTTGCGGATCAGATCGAATATTTCCTGTGTATAGTTTCTTTCTTCGAT
>CADCRE010000079.1 GCA_902803785.1 uncultured Erysipelotrichaceae bacterium | reverse complement strand
GTCTGACTCTGGCCCTGGTCGTTGAAATGATCCTTCTGTGCAAGTCCGAACGTCTCAAGGCTGTCGGCAAGACTGCTCTGATCCCGGGTATCTTCAATGTCAACGAACCGGTCATCTTCGGTCTTCCGATCGTCCTGAACCCGGTCCTTCTGATCCCGTTCGTACTGTCTCCGGTCGTCTGTGTCACTCTCGCATACTTCTCGATGCAGCTGGGTATCGTACCGCGTCCGACAGGCGTTCCTGTCCCATGGACGATGCCGGCACCGTTCGGTGGCTTTATGATGACAGGCAGTGTCGCAGGCGGTATCCTGCAGCTGGTGCTGTTGGTGATCTCCGGACTTATCTACTATCCGTTCATCAAAGTATTGGACAAACAGTACGTCAAGGAAGAGAAGGAACAGAACTAGAAACAGACATACTGTATAATTGAGCTATGGATGTCAGGGAAACATTTAAACAGTTTGAACTCGACGACAGCGAATATAATGTGCTTCAGACTCTGTATGACGAGGTCGCTTCCGGCAATTCCGGGATCACGGTAAGGGAACTTTCGAAGAAGACCTATACAGCAACGGCGAGCATCGTGCGTCTGGCCAAGAAGATCGGCTTCTACGGATACAGCGACATGCTGTTCTCGTTCCGGAAGACACAGAAGGAATCTGTGGAGTTCCGAACGAAGGATACGCTCAGTTCCGTTCTGGTCCTGGAAGAGAGCCTTCAGACTATGGACCGTCTCATACAGGATATCGTTTCGGGAGAATTTGATGTCATCGTGCTGGACGGTACGGGGTATTCGAACTATGTAGCTCAGTATATGTGTGACAAACTGACGGAGCTGGGGATCTCATCGACCCATATCAGCCCGTTGGATATCAAGCTTCCCAAGAATCCGCTGGTGATCTTCATCAGCAGTTCCGGGGAAACCAAGGATGTGATCCATAAAGTCGATGAATGCAGGAATGCAGGATATCGGATGTATGCGATCACGTCGAAAGAAAAGAGTACCTTGTGCAGAAAGATCTCGGACAAGATCGTTCTGACTCAGGAAGCCGGCACCCGCTATCAGAACTATTTCGTCGGAAACGCGATCATCCTGATGGAGAATATGGCTGCCGCTATCTATAGCCTGAAGAATCAGTAGGAGAAAAGATATGTTGAAAGTATTATTGATTTGTTCCATGGGCGCATCCACTGCCGTTCTCTGTGAAAAGATCAGAGATGCCGCAAAGGAGGAAGGCGAAGAGATCGAGATCTGGGCAACAGCGCTTTCTGTTGCGGGAGAAGAGATCCCAAAAGCCGATGTGATCCTTTTGGGACCTCAGATCCGGTATATGCAGAGAAAAGTCCAGAGCGAAGCAGGCGATACGCCGGTCAGAGCGATCGATATGACCGTATACGGACAGCTTGACGGAAAGTCTGTCTATCAGATGGTCAAGGAGATGAGAAAGAAAGATGAATAACCGCGAGAAATACGAAGGGATCTGTTTCCGGATCATCTCGGCAGCCGGAACGGCCAAGAGCTGTTTCCTGGAAGCGATCGAAGCTGCCAAAGCCAATAAGGAATATCAGTCTGTCCTGAACGAAGGAAACAGTGCATTCATGGAGGCAACGAAAGCACATACCGAAGCCCTTCAGCTGGATGCGACGCAGGATCTCGATATCGGTCTCCTTCTGATCCATGCGGAGACGATCCTGTCTTCCGCAGAGACGATCCGCGATCTTTCGGAAACGATCATCGAACTGATCAAGAAATAATTAAAACAGCTGTCATCAGACAGCTGTTTCTTTGTTAAAAAAGAGTTCTCATTCGAGAACTCCTTGTGTTATCTAGCCTTTTACGACTTCGACGATATGTTCGGCAGTGATGCCGTATTTCTTCAGGACATCCTTGGCCTTGCCGGACTCACCGAAGGTATCGTTGACACCGATCGGAGTGACCGGAGTGCAGACATCGGTCTTTGCCTTGACTTCTGCGACTGCAGAGTACAGACCGCCGATGATGGAATGTTCTTCACAGGTGTAGGCCTTCTTGTGACTCTTCAACAGT
>CADCRE010000078.1 GCA_902803785.1 uncultured Erysipelotrichaceae bacterium | reverse complement strand
CCTTTGTCATACATGCCGACCAGGACCGTATCCTCATGGTATTCAAATGTATGGTAGACATATTCCGGGATCAGGAACATATCTCCCTTTTTGATCTCATATACTTCTTTCTCATCGTCTTTCCAGACAGTCAACTTAAAGCTTCCTTCGATGATGTAGAAACACTCCATGTTGTATTTATGGCAGTGACCGCCTCTTACCGAATCCTTCACGGAAGTCACCACATTGACCTGTTTCCAGCCATCATGAACAAGCTGTCTGAGACAGCCTGCATCATTTTCAAATACGAAATCAGGTTTTACGAATTCGATCAGCATTATCTCGTCAGGAACTTTCCTTTCTTGACTCTTTCTCTCCAGTAATCCAGGAGGTCTTTCATCGTCTGTTCATAAGGGATCTGAGGTTCCCAGCCCGTATGAGCCTTGAATTTCGAACAGTCCGGGATCTGCAGGTCCGCATCGATCGGTCTGAGTCTTTCCGGATCGGTGACGATCTCTATCTCATCCTTCTTTGTGGAGAAGGAGATCAGTGTATTCAATGTATCTTTTACCAGGCAGGTGTAGGAACCGCCGATATTGTAGTATTCACCCGGGATCGGATCGCATGTCACCAGCATATAATACGCTCTGACCGCATCTCTGACATCCGCATAAGTTCGTAAGGATTCCAGATTTCCGACCATGACCTTCGGTTCGATCATGCCCTCTTCGATCATCGCGATCTGTTTCGCAAAAGTCGATTCATGGAAGACATCGCCTCTTCTCGGCCCGGTATGTGTAAACATCCTGGTGGTCATGACCGTCATCCCGTAAGCTTCCGCGTAGTATCTTCCCAGCAGGTCCGTTCCGACCTTGGAGATCGCATACGGAGAAGCCGGATGGAAGCGGCATTCCTCATTGATCCCGTTCTCCGGTTTCTGTTCCTTCGGGATCCTTCCGAAGACTTCCGAAGAAGCACAGACATGGATGATCGGATGATAGTCCTTGTCTTCTTCCATCTGCAGATGGATGGCCTCCAGCAGACGGCAGGTACCTAATATATTCGTATTCAGTGTATCGATCGGTGCGGTGAAGCTCGTCAGAGGATAGGACTGCGCTGCCAGATGGAAGACATAGTCCGGCTTGACCTTCTTGATCACCGTGATCAGTGACATCTCGTCATTGAGATCCGCATAGTCAAAGAACACTCTGTCTTTCCGGTTGACCCGGTCCAGAAGATGTTCCACATTGTCCAAAGGACTCCTCCAGCGGCAGACGCCGTAGACATCCCAATCGGTATTCTCTAAAAGGAAGTCCGCCAGATGCGAACCGACCATTCCGGTAATGCCTGTGATGAGAGCTCTAGTCATGTTTCTCCTCCTCTGGTTCAAAATCTTCCGGGGCATAGTAGATGACACTCGTCCCCTCTTCTTCGAAACGGAACGGGACCAGAAGCAGATCCTTCAGTTCCCTTCTCACCGTTTCCTGTCTTTCTTTCGGTACATATAAGAGCACGAAGCCTCCGCCTCCCGCACCGAGCAGTTTTCCGCCCAACGCCCCGGCATTCAGCGCTCTTTCATAGATCTCATCGATCTGTGATGTGCTGATCTTGTTTCCGGTACTGCGTTTCAGTCTCCATGACTGATCCAGAAGGATACCGAACCGATCCAGATCCGCATCCTCATCCGTCAGGATCGCTTCCGCTTCATTGACCATATCCTTCATCTTCAGAAGCGTCTTCGTATTGTCTTCGATATTCTTCTTCGTATCGCTCTGGATATCAGCAGAGAAACGGGAGAATCCCGTGAAGAACAGCATCAGTCTGTCATTGAGTTCTTCTTTTCTTTCTTTCGATATTTTGATCGGTCTGACCGTATATCCGTTCTCATCGAAATCGATGCGGTTGAATCCGCCGAAGGATGCGGCGATCTGATCCTGCAGGCCTCCCGCTTCATTACACATCGTCCGTTCCACATAGATGGCTTCATCCGCCAGCTGTTTCTTGTCTTTCTGTTTTCCCTTCAGGGAATGGAAGGCATTCAGGAGTCCTACCGCGAAAGAAGAACTCGTCCCGAGACCTGTCCTTGCGGGAAGGTCCGCATCATAGGTGACGATCAGCTCGTGCATATCGAGCAGCTTCATCGCATTTCTGACCAGAGGATGTTCGATGTCATCGACGCCCTTGACCCTCTCGATCTTCGAATAGGTGATCTGGTCCTTATAGTCAAAGAAACGTGGCAGATGTCTCACTGTCACGTAGCAGTATTTGTCGAAAGTGGAGGATATGACCGCTCCACCGTACTTTTCATAGAATTCTTTCAGGTCCGTGCCTCCTCCGAAGAAGGACATACGGAACGGTGTTTTCGTAATGATCATGATCTAAAATAATTGCTTTCCAGCATCAGGCACAGGCAATGATAGACAGGCAGATGCAGTTCCTGGACTTTGTAGGTCTCGGTCTCCGGGACTTTGATACAGACATCGGAATACCGATCCAGAAGACTTTCCTTTTCTCCCGTCAGTCCGATGATCTTCACGCCCATGGCCTTGGCGACCACGCAGGCACTGATGATGTTTTCGGAATTTCCGGACGTCGAGATGGCCAGGAAGACATCTCCCTCATCCGCAAATCCCAGCATCTGCTGGGCAAAGACGCCGGTCGCATCCGCATCGTTCATATAGGCAGTGGTGATGGCGATATGGGAAGTCAGAGGAACGGCCCTCAACGGACGTTCCAGATTCTTCGCCAGACGGCTTCCCCGTTCCACATCGATCTCCTTCAGTTTTTCCGCGAAGGAGTCTTCGATCGGACGGGCTACTTTGAACCTCTTCATCAGTTCCCCGGCCATATGTTCGCTGTCGGCAGCAGAACCGCCATTTCCCGCAATCAAAAGCTTTCTGCCGTTGTCATACGCTTCTTCCAGCAGAAGGTAGGCCTTCTCGATATCCTTCTGACATACATCCAGCTCTGGATATCTCTTGACCAGGTCATTCAATTCGTTTCTTACGATCTCTTTCATGGTTATACGATCAGGCTGACGGCAGTCCTCAGATCTCCGTCCCTATCTATTTTAATACATTTACAGCCAGCTGCGCTACCTGCGGCCATATCGCTGTCACTGTCACCGATCATGTAGGATTGGCTCAGATCGATATGGAAGTCTTCCGCAGCTTTTAGCAACATCCCCGGTTTCGGCTTCCGACAGTCACATTCGATCTTCAGTTCCTTCACTTCTCCCTCATATCCGGAATCGGGATGATGCGGACAGAAGTAGAGTCCGTCGATGTAGGCTCCTTCCTTTCCCAGCAGGGTCTCCAGCTTATTATGGATCTGTCTCAGCTGTTCAAAAGTAACTTCTCCTCTGGCGATGACCGGCTGATTGGTCACAATGATGGCCAGATATTCGGAATCATTGATTCTCCGGATCGCCTCGGCAGCTCCTTCGTTGAGTTCAAGATCTTCGATCTTTCTTAAGAATCCTACGTAATGATTGATCGTT
>CADCRE010000077.1 GCA_902803785.1 uncultured Erysipelotrichaceae bacterium | reverse complement strand
TGAAAGGATCCAGATCGGACGATACCTTCTCCATCCATGAGACAAAGGGATCGGATGTGAAGACAGAAACGGATACGAAACCGGATGACGGTGGAGGAACGGAAACACCGTCCGTCCCGGAGACGGTCCCATGTACGGGGATCACATCTCTGTATCACAATTACTGGTCCTATTCAGGTACGAAGAACTGGGATCTGG
Source organism: uncultured Erysipelotrichaceae bacterium (assembly GCA_902803785.1). Classification (GTDB taxonomy): domain Bacteria; phylum Bacillota_I; class Bacilli_A; order Erysipelotrichales; family Erysipelotrichaceae; genus Colivicinus. The sequence continues at coordinate 5,571 of CADCRE010000077.1, read as the reverse complement.
AGATCCGTCCGGTACCTTCGAACACGACCGATAAGATCACGTTCCGATCCAACGATGAGAGTGTCGTGACGATCGACTCCCAGGGCAGAGCTTCCGCTGTCGGTGTCGGCAAGACGACGATCGAAGCGGTCTGCGGCGATCAGAAGCTGGTCGTCAACTACGAAGTACGAGACAAGAACGCAGAAGCACCGGAAGGCGCAGGAAAGAAGAGTTCCTGGAAGGCGAACTTCTCGGATATCATGGATGTCGTCCAGCCAAGCGTGACCTTCGATTCCGGTTTCTTCACCTTTACGGAGAACGTCTATGCGGGAATGGGCCAGTATAAAGGTATCTATGACATCAAGGACGGAAAGTATGTCTGTACGGTCGATGACGCAACGACGATGCAGGGATTCGCGGGAGATGATGTCAAACAGATCGTCTTTACGATCGTCGACAACAAGACCCTGAGACTGGAAACGGATCTCTGTATGTCACGGATAGGAACTCTGTTCTATAAGACATCTGAATGAGTCAGGGACACGCTTATGCGTGTCCTTTTCTACTATAATGAAGACGATGAAAGAATACGATGCGTATCTGTTCGACCTCTATGGGACTCTGGTCGATATCCATACCGATGAAATAGGACCTGCATTCTGGAAGAAGATCTGCGGTCTTTTAACAAGGCAAGGGATCCGTTACGAATGGAGACAGCTGAGGGACAGATACTTCGAAGAAGTTCGGATCAAAGAGGCTGAGGAAGAGATCCCCGGCCATGAGATCGAGATCGATCTGAGAAAGGTGTTTGAAGAACTGTGTCCGGACCTGTCCGAGAAAGATATAACGGAACTGATGATACAGTTCCGGATCTTATCTACCTCTCATCTGCGTCTGTATGCCGGGGCGAAGGATCTTCTGCGTTTCTTAAAAGAACGGAATAAAAAGGTGATCCTGGTATCGAATGCTCAGGAAGTGTTCACGATGAAGGAACTGAGGGATCTGGGGATCGATGTCCTGTTCGATGAGATCGTGATCTCTTCGGCGGTCGGTTTCCGGAAGCCGGATCCGAAGATCTATGAATATGCGCTTCATAAGGCCGGAGTCTGTGCGGAAAGATGCCTGATGATCGGAAACGACCCGATCTGCGATGCGGAGGGTGCCGTAAAAGCCGGGATCGATGCGTACTATATCCACAGTGCACTGTCACCGAAGAAGGGAAAACAAGTGAAGACGGTCGGCCTTCAGGAAGGGATGGATCTTAAACTTCTGAAGAAAAGGATCGAAGGATCGATGAAATGATGAAGGGAGCGGAAGCTTCCTTTTTAAGGAAGGTCCGATCCGGTCTTGTATATTTCGAGGCGGAGGAACAAAATAGGAAGGGGACATTGTCCTCAGAAGAAAAGAGTATTGTTCAGAAGATGATAGATATAAAGAGGAATCAGAAGATCGACCTGCTGCGGGCAGTGTTTTGCGTAGCGGTCCTGTTGTATCATTTGGAGCTGTTGAAAGGCGGATATCTGGCGGTATGCGGCTTTTTCGTTTTGAGCGGTTATTATATGGCTCTTTCTCTGATCAAAAGGAAAGATGAAGAGGTCTTTCATTATCAGCTCAAACGGATCCTGAAGATCTATATTCCTTTGGCTGTGACGGTCTTTCTTACGGTCCTGACCGTATCCGTCCTGCCTTCTGCCGTTTGGATCAGTCTGAAGCCGGAGACGACTTCTGTCCTTCTCGGCTACAACAACATCTGGCAGATCGCTGCCTTGCAGGACTACTTCGCGAGAGCGAACACTTCTCCTTTGATCCATATGTGGTATCTCTCCATCCTTTTACAGTACGATCTCGTATTTCCGATCGCTTATATCATCGGCCGGAAACTTCACGGAAAGGACGGGAAGGGGGTCCTCTGCCTGATCGCATTCGCGTTGGGTATCGTCAGCTTTGTCCTGTTTGAGATCCGGATCGGAAAGGGAGAAGTGATGTCTGCCTATTATGGTACGTTCAGCCGCCTGTTTTCCCTGTTGCTGGGATCTTCGGTCGCCCTCTTCCATACGATCCACAGGCCATTGGTCTTTGAGGAGAAGACGGAAAAGGTCCTTTATACAGCGGAACTCATCCTTCTGGGAGTCCTCTTCGTATTTACCGGTACGGATCCGAAAACGATGGGCTGGGCGATGCTGGGAACGACGGTCCTGACGATGCGTCTGATCGAACACAGTCTCTCTTTGCCCGAAGAAGGGACAGGAAGCTTTGTCACCTTACTGTCAGGATATTCCTATGAGATCTATCTGCTTCAGTATCCGCTGATCTTTCTGTGGAAGAATACGGGACTCCCGTCCTTTGTGACCGTTCCGCTGATCGTCGTCATGACACTGCTGCTGTCTATCGTCATGAAGAACGCTCTGGATCTCGAGAAGATCGCCAAGAAAAGACGGGTCAATATCATCCTGTGTATCTTGACTCTTGTCCTGTCTCTGTGCGGTTGCGGCCTCTATTGGAAGACGCAGGACCATACCGAAGAGATGAAGGAACTGGAAGAGAGGCTGAATGAGAATGAGAAACTGATCGAAGAGAAGAATCAGGAATATATGAGTTCCCTGGACCGCGATAAAAAGGAATGGGCGAAACTCTATGAAGATTCCGAAAACAGAGAGGAAGCGGTCAGGGAGATCCTGAAACAGATGCCGGTGGTGGGGATCGGTGATTCCATCCTTCTGGATGCGGTACCGGATCTGTATGAACTGTTTCCGAACGGCTACTTCGATGCGAAGATCTCGAGGAACCTTTATGTGGGAGAACAGATCCTGGAAGAACTGATCGAGGAAGGGAAACTGGGCGATACCGTCATCCTGTGTCTGGCCACCAACGGTGACTATACGCAGAAGAGGAACGAACGGTTGATGGAGATCCTGGGAGACCGGGACGTCTTCTGGATCGATGCGGTCGGTGCGGACGATCCGAGCTTCAACGGACGCTTTGCGCAGTTCGCGGAAAACTACGACAACCTTCATATCGTTCCCTGGGAAGCTTACTCCAAGGGACATCCGGAATGGTTCTATGTGGATGGGATCCACGTAGTCGGAAGGGGTGTCAGAGAGTTTGCGGAACTGATCTATCGCACGGTCTATCAGGTGAATCTGGATGAATTCGATGTGAAGATGAAAGAAGCCATTGCGGCAGCGGAGGCCGAAGACAGAGAGAGGATCGCCTTCTACGGAAACAAGTCTCTGTTGAACATCTACGGCGATCTGTCGGAACTCGACAAGGCGATCTTCCATGTGAAGGAGGATTACGATCCGGAAAGCCTGTATGCGCAACTGAAGGAAGATATCGCAAAGGATATGGAACACAATGTCGTCTTCCTGTTCGACAAGGAGGCGAAGATGACGGATGCGGATTATGAAAGGATCGCCGATCTGTGTAAAGATCACAGGATCTATCTCTGCGATCTGAATGAAGATCCGAACGTCTCAAGGGAAAACGTGACCGTGATCTCCTTTCAGGAAGAACTGAAGGAACACGATGAGTATCTCAGTCCGGACAGGATCCATCTGAGTGAAGAAGGAAACCGCGTCCTGGTAAAGAAGATCCTCGATACATTGAAGAATGAAGAATAAAAAAAGAGAGCCGATCGTTTGATCGGCTCTTCCCTTGTAAGGGGGACTAATCACTGAGGTCTTCGCCGTTGGTGGCGATGACTTTTTTATACCAGTAGAAGGAATCTTTCCGGTAACGGTCATAGGTCCCGTTTCCTTCGTCGTCCGCATCGACATAGACGAATCCGTAACGTTTCGACATGGATACGAGGGAACAGGATACCAGATCGATACAGCCCCAAGGAGTATAGCCCATCAGGTCGACGCCGTCTTCGATCGCGTCCGCCATCGCGTTGATATGACTGCGCAGGTAGGAGATGCGGTAATTGTCGTGGACGGTCCTGTCTTCCGTGAGTGTTTCGAAGGCTCCGATCCCGTTTTCCACGATCCAGATCGGAAGGTGGAAACGGTCTCTGAGTTCATTAAGAGAGATGCGCAGGGCGATCGGGTCGATCTGCCAGCCGAACTCACTGGTCTCCAGATGCGGATTCTGCAGAAGACGCATGAAGTTTCCGATGCGTTCCTGTCTCTGCGGATCGGCCGTCACGACGGATGAGAGATAGTAGCTCAGTCCGATGAAGTCGACCTTTCCTTCCTTCAGGATCTCTTCGTATCCTTCATACCATTGGATCTCGATGTTGTGTCTTCGGTAGTAGGCCTTGATCCAGGCTGGATAGGCGCCTCCGGCCATGACATCACAGAAGAACATATTATACTCCGTCTCTTCAAGTGCCCGATACGCATCTTTCGGAGAAGGCGTCTCAGGGTAGAGGTGATGGAGGTTGAACATGTTTCCGATCCTGCATCGAGGTGCCGTTTCATGCGCGTATTTCACGATCATGGCGCTGGCGATGAACTGGTGATGCAGTGCCTGGTGAGAGGCCTGATCCCAGCGTTTCGCCATCTTTTCCGGCAGTGGTCCGAACGGACGGAAGGTCTTCGGGATCTCGAGTTCTTCGTAACGGTCCAGAAGGATACCGCCGCCCAGCCATGGGACAGCCGTGACCATATTGATCTCATTGAAGGTCAGCCAGTAGGTGACTTCGTCTTTGTATTCATCGATCAGGAAGCGCAGATATTTCATGCAGTAAGGAATGATCTGCGGAGATTCCCAGCCGTTGAATTCATCAACGAAGGTGATCGGAAGTTCATAGTGGATCATCGTCACCAGAGGTTCGATGTTGTACTTATGAAGTTCACGGAAGACGTTGTGATAGAATTCTACGCCTTCCGGACAGGGGGTCTCTTCCTTTCCGGTCGGGAACAGTCTGGTCCAGGAGATCGACATACGGAAGGACTTGAATCCCATTTCTGCCAGAAGGGCGATGTCTTCCCTGTAGCGGTGGAAGAAATCGATGCCTCTGCGGTTCGGGAAGTTCAGAGTCGCTTCCTCTGCCTTCGCCTTCTCCAGATCTTTCTTCAACATGAAGTTGCACGGGATCTTCGGACCGCGGTAATAGACGTAGTCCAGATGGGAAAGGCCCTTGCCGTCTTCACATCTTCCGCCTTCTACCTGGGCGGCGCTGGTGGCACCGCCCCATAGGAAGTTTTCAGGAAATCTTGACATTGTTTAGCCTTTAGCGTCGATCTCGTCAGCTTCCTCATCTTTATAGAGGATCATCGTGAGAACGAATGTGACGACAGCTGCGACTACGACAGCGATGATGATGTTTCTGAGATCAGCCATGGCATTCGGTACAGGTGCCGGGTTGATGAATACAGGGAAGGTAAAGATGTTTGGCGGACCGCCGGCATAGGAACCGACGTTCAGCAAAGCACAGATGATACCGCCGACAGCGGAACCGATCATCGCAGCATACAGTGATTTTCTGTACTTGAAGGTGATACCGTACATACCCGGTTCAGAGATCCCCGGTACAGCATCGGAGAATGCGCAGGACAGAGCGAGAGATCTGCGGTCTGCGTTCTTTGCCTTGAGGGCGACAGCCAGACATGCGGCAGCCTGTGTGTACTGGAAGAGGAAGCCTGCAGG
>CADCRE010000076.1 GCA_902803785.1 uncultured Erysipelotrichaceae bacterium | reverse complement strand
GGAAGAAGCCAAGCAGAGAGACCACCGCAAGATCGGCAAGGAACAGGAACTCTTCATGAGCCATGTCCTGGTCGGATCCGGTATGCCAATGTGGCTGCCGAACGGCGCGATCATCCGGAAACAGCTGGAAAACTACATCTACGAAAAGGAACAGAAGCTCGGATACGAGCACGTCTATACTCCGTGCGTCGGGACCGTCGATCTCTACAAGACTTCCGGTCACTGGGATCACTATAAAGACAACATGTTCCCGATGATGAAAGTCGACAACGAAGAATTCGTCCTTCGTCCGATGAACTGTCCTCATCACATGCTGATCTACAAGAACAAGCTTCATTCCTACCGTGACCTCCCGGTCCGTATCGGCGAATTCGCGACCGATTTCCGTTATGAAGCATCCGGAGCTGTCAAAGGCCTCGAACGTGTCAGATGCATGTGCCAGAACGATGCCCACCTCTTCGTCAGACCGGACCAGATCGCCGATGAATTCAAGAAAGTCGTCACTCTGATCCTCGATGTCTACCGCGATTTCGGTATCAAGGACTACAAGTTCCGTCTCTCTTTAAGAGATCCGGAAGATAAGGAAAAGTACTTCGATGACGATCAGATGTGGAACGAAGCGGAAGCCAAGCTCAGAGAAGTCCTGAATTCCCTCAATGTCGATTACTTCGAAGCAGTAGGAGAAGCGGCTTTCTACGGTCCGAAACTCGATGTCGAAGTCAAACCGGCCATCGGTCCTGAGATCACTCTCTCTACCTGCCAGCTCGATTTCCTGCTTCCGAGAAGATTTGAACTGACCTATGTCGATTCCAACGGTGAAAAGAAGACTCCGGTCGTCCTTCACAGAGCGATCTTCGGAACCTTCGACCGTTTCACCGCCTACCTCATCGAAGAGACCAAGGGATGCTTCCCGGTATGGCTCTCACCGAAACAGGCCGTCATCATTCCTGTCCATCAGGAAAAGCACATCGAATATGCCCAGAAGGTCTGTGAAGCATTAAGAGAAAACGGTGTCCGTGTCCATATCGACAACAGAAACGAAAAACTGGGATACCGTATCCGTGAAGCACAGATGCACAAGACTCCGTATCAGCTCGTATTGGGCGACAAGGAAGTAGAAAGCGGATCTGTCAATGTCAGAAGATTCGGTGTCGAAGGATCGGAATCCATGGATCTTAATGATTTCATCAAGAAGATCACGGATGAGATCAAAGACAGGAAATAGTCCTAAGTTATACTCTTAATAAAACGACCATCTCGATCATGAGATGGTTTTTATACAAAACATATAGCTCTTGAAAGACGGTAAAGGCCTAGGTTCTAACAAAATAAAGAAGTAATGCTTATATACGTGGTGTCCTCGTTTCAGACGAAGGCCTTCTAAATAAGATTACTTCTACAATCATTATACCTAATAGAACAAAAATAACCATCTGTAATAAGTGCAAGAAAAAGGAAGCTTTTACCCAATCAAGTGAAACGGATCGGACGGCTCCCTCTACTGAAACACTACAGGATTCAGCAGAGCTTGTCAAGGAAGGGTTCTCTGATGCTTTGCCACAGTTTTTTTTGGATTATCCGGAAAGCGTAACCCGCTTATTCCGAAATAAAAAAAAGTACCGGGGAATGGTACTAACAAGCACACAACATCCGGTACTACAATACATTTTAAAATAGTTTGATAAAAACGGTCAAATCATCAAATAAAACTATAAAATAGCCACATCCTTGTTTGGATATGGCTATTTTCTTATTTCAGTTTTTCTACGATCTCGTCGAGTGTCAGATCTGTGATCTCATCGGATGTTCTGTGTTTGAACTCCATGATACCGTCGGCTGCTTTCTTGCCTACAGTGATCCGGTATGGGATACCGATCAGTTCCGCATCGTTGAACTTGACGCCAGGTCTTTCATCACGGTCATCCAGGATGACTTCGATGCCATTGTCCTGCAAGGTCTGATAGGCTTTTTCAGCCAGTGCGACCTGATTCTCGTCTTTGCTGTTCATCAGAAGGACGATGGCTTTGTACGGTGCGATGTTTTCCGGCCAGATAATGCCTTTGTCGTCATGGTTCTGTTCGACGATGGCAGCCATGGTACGGCCGATACCGATACCGTAGGATCCCATCCAGACATCCTGAAGCTTGTTGTTGACATCCGCATACTGCAGGTTCATGGCTTTGGAGTATTTCGTTCCGAGTTTGAACGTATTTCCGACTTCGATGCCTTTGGTGAATTTGAGCGGTTTACCGCAGACAGGGCAGACATCACCCTCCATCGCGTTCACGATGTCACCGACCAGATCGTAACGGATATCCTTCAGATTGGCGTTGATGCAGTGATAGCCTTTCCTGTTTGCGCCGCATACGAAGTTCTTCATATTGAGGACTTCATTGTCGATGACGACCCGGCAGTTGAGTCCGATCGGACCGCAGTATCCCGGTACGACGTTGGAACCTGAGAGGAGTTCGTCGTC
>CADCRE010000075.1 GCA_902803785.1 uncultured Erysipelotrichaceae bacterium | reverse complement strand
GGTTTTGATGAACTGCATTACGGACTCTGGGCAAAACTCCTTACTGATGCTGAATATAAAGAGATCACAGATGAGCTTAACCGAAGTATGGAATTGAATGAACAGGCAGATCGATAACTTCCGGTTTATCTAACTAAACAAAACATACAAAAAGTACAGAAATCTCTGTACTTTTATGTTTAATATGGTCCCCCGAGCCGGGGTCGAACCGGCATGGATTTCTCCACACGATTTTGAGTCGTGCGCGTCTGCCAATTCCGCCATCAGGGGATGCCATAACATTATAACATATCCTCCTGTATTTGATAAAATAAGATAGATGAAATTGAGTGAGCTGAAACTGACACCGAAACGGAAAGAGATCTGTGAAAGACTGGGATTCGAGGAATGCGAAGATGTTTTGAGCTACTATCCGTTCCGTTATGAGATGAATGAGAAAGTGCCATACAAGGATTTCAGGATCGGTGCTCAGATCTGCTTTGTGGGAGAACTCGTATCCTATCCGAGCACGTTCCGCAGAGGGAGGCTGTCTACGACCCGATTCAAGGTCATGTATGAGGAAGAGATCCTGAACGTAACGATCTTCAATCGGCCATGGGTCAGGAATACAGGGATGAACGAAAAGATCACGATCATCGGAAAGTACGACGGCAACAACAAGGTCACCGCATCCAATTACTATGCGGGTGATGTATCGGGTACGATCGTTCCGTACTATCCGTTAAGAGAAGGGATCTCCCAGAACGATATCCGCAAGCTGATCCAGTTCGTCATGCTACACTGCAAGGATGAGATGGAAGACGATCTTCCGGAGGATATGAAGAAGATCCATCATCTGATCGACCGGAAGGATGCTTTGCACAACATCCATTCACCGATCGACCGTGCACATCTGGCACAGGCCATCAGTCGTCTGAAATACGAAGAGTTCCTTCGTTTCTATATCGCTTTGGATCTTCTGAAAGGAAGTACTACACAGGCAGTAAAACAGGCTAAATTGTTCTCGAAAGAGAAGGTAGATGATTTTATCCGTTCCTTCGGTTTTGAGCTCACAGAGGACCAGAAAAAGGCCTCATATGATATCCTGGATGATCTTTCATCCGATCGGATCATGTATCGGCTGGTACAGGGAGAAGTCGGATCGGGAAAGACGGCAGTGGCAATGATCGGACTCTATGCGAACTATCTGGCGGGATATCAGGGAGCCCTGATGGCTCCGACCGAGATCCTGGCGAAACAGCACTACGATTCTTTGGAACGCCAGCTGGAACCGTTCGGGGTGAGAGTCGGTGTCCTTTACAGTGCGATGGATGATGAAAAAGACGTCAAGGAACAGATCGGAAACGGTCAGATCGATGTGATCGTCGGAACGCATGCGCTGTTTTCAAAAGACGTGGAATATGAAAGACTGGGACTGGTCATCGCGGATGAACAGCACCGTTTCGGAGTGAAACAGCGTCAGGCTTTAAAAGAAAAAGGGGAGAACTGCGATTTCCTTCTGATGTCGGCGACGCCGATCCCAAGGACTCTGGCTTCTTCCATCTATGGGGATATGGATGTCTCTACGATCGAGACTCTGCCTTCGGACCGTAAGGGATGCAAGACCTACCTCGTCCGCAGGAACAGCGTATCCGGTATCCTGGGTGAGATCCGAAACAAGCTCGATGAAGGAAGACAGATCTATGTGATCGCGGCGGCGATCGAGAAGTCCGACAACTACAAGGCAAAGGACGTCAACGGACTATATCAGGCCTTGAAAGACGTATTAAGACCGTATGAAGTAGCTTTGCTGCACGGAAAACTCGACAGTGAAGAGAAAGCCGGGATCATGAGACGGTTTGAACGAAATGAAGTCCAGGTCCTGATCTCGACGACGGTCGTGGAAGTCGGTGTCAATGTGAAGAATGCGACGATGATGATCGTCTACGATGCCGACAAATTCGGCCTTTCCCAGCTCCATCAGCTCAGGGGCAGGGTCCAGCGTTCCAAATACGAAGGGACCTGTTACCTCTTGAGCGACAGCACGGATGAGAATACTCTGAAGAGACTGCAGATCCTGACACAGACCAACGACGGATTCGCGATCTCCTATGAAGATCTCAAACTCAGAGGTCCGGGCGATATCCTGGGGACCAGACAGAGCGGTCTTCCGGCATTCATATTGGGCAATCTGATCGAAGATACGAAGTTCATCGATGCGGCGAAGAGAGATGCGAAGCAGATTGGAAATAATAGGGAAAACGAGGAGTATGACCGATACTGCCGTCGAATCGAACGGATGGCCGCAAAAAACTATATCAGCTAGGTTATAATATTTTTATGAGCATTTTTGATTTTCTGGACAGTTATTCCATACCATATCGCAATAAAGACCTGATCTCTCAGGCTTTTATACATTCTTCCTACGTAAATGAGCACAAAAGCGCCCTGGGCGACAACGAGAGGCTCGAATTCATGGGGGATGCGGTACTTCAGATCTACAGTGCCGAACGTCTCTACCGCATCGATCCGCCGCTTCCGGAAGGACTCATGTCGACAAGACGTTCCAATCTGGTCTCGGAAAAGGCTCTGGCTGCCGTTGTCAGGGAATACGGACTCAACGAGTTCCTGATGCTGGGAGTGGGAGAAGAAAAGAACGGCGGAAGAGACCGGGATTCGATCATTTCCGATATGTTCGAAGCATTCATCTGTGCTTTATATCTCGATCAGGGGATCGAAGTAACATACCGTTTACTGGACGATCTGATGGCGGAACATATCCGTCAGATCGACGAACATACCTTCGACTACAAGACGAAACTGCAGGAGTACGTTCAGAGTGACTCGAGAAGATCGATCGTCTATGAGACCATCTCCGTGGAAGGACCGAACAACGACCCTGAATTCGAAGTGGCCGTCAAGATCGACGGACTTACCTACGGGGTCGGCAGAGCTTCCAGCAAGAAGCAGGCACAGAAGAATGCGGCGAAGAACGCCCTGGAAAAACTGGCACAGCTATGAATTTCAATATCGACGATGTGATCGCAAAATACGGATATAACGAAGAAAAGGCTGGATGTTTCAGCCATTTTCATGTGAAAGATGTCCTGTATCGGCGTTCGAGCGGTCTAACCATCATCAAGGCGGAAAACGATACGTTATTGCCTTACGGGCTTTATTGCGATCTTCTGGCATATTTCAAGGAATACGGACTGGAGAATCTGAAACTGTATCTCAAGGCGGAGGATCAGGACCTTCCTTTAAGGGAGATCGGACTCTATCTGGATGAGTTCAGAAGTGTCAGTTCCTACTTTCAGTCCTGTGTCCCGGTCTGCGGAAAGGACGGATTCATCCTTTCCTATGCGGAAGAAAACGACTACAATTCCGATCTCGACCATCTCGATGACCTGAAACTGTATTTCTACGATCTCGGTTATCGGAATCAGATCTCGATGCAGCTGAAGAAGGCGGAAGACGAACCGGAAGAGATCCTGATCGAAGAGAAACAGATCGTCGTCCCTCAGCCGGTCAAGAAACCGGAAGAAAACAAGCCGGAACGTCCGCACTATAAGGCGAGGACCAGAGAATATACCGAAGTGAAGATCGACGACCTCGTCGACACCATGAACAACGTCAAGTTCACGGGCGAGATGTTCAAGATCGAAGAGAGAGTCACCCGAAACACCGGTTCCCTTATCCAGACCATCTATGTCAAGGACAAGGACAACGCAGTCATCGTCAAATGTGTGGAAGGAAGACGCTTCACCAAGGACATCCTGAGACAGAATCAGGAAGGAAAATGTGCGGTATTCTACGGAAACTACCGCTTCGATACCTATATGAACGACTATCTGTTCGAACCGGATCAGATCGAGTTCATCGATAAACTGAACGTCTTACATGATGATGCACCGGAAAAGAGAGTCGAGCTGCATATGCATACGAAACTCTCCGAGATGGACGGCGTCTCTTCCCCGACGGAATGCGTCAAGGCTGCCTATGAGATGGGACACAGGGCCGTTGCCATCACGGACCACCTCTGTCTGCAGGGCTTCCATGAAGCTTTCGGTGCCTACAAGGGCATCATGAAGAAGGCAGGGGAAAACAAGCCTGATTTCAAACTGCTGTACGGATGTGAGATGAATATGGTCTCACAGTATCTGGATATCGTATACAATTCGACGGACGACAAGCTGGCCGATGCGGAATACATCGTATTCGACTTGGAGTCGACCGGTCTTTCGACGAGACACGACTACATGATCGAATTCGGTGCCGTATTGATGCGCAGAGGCACCGTCATCGAACAGAAGGATATCCTGGTAAAGCCTCCGATCGAACTTTCGACCAAGATCAAGAACCTGACCCATATCTCGGAACGGGATCTGATCGGTGCGAAGAGTTTTGCGGAATGTGCGGATGAGATCCTCAATTTCATCGGAGACCGCGTACTGGTCGCCCACAATGCGCATTTCGACTACGGCTTACTGAATATGGAACTGGAACGCATCGGAAGGAAGCCGTTAAAGAACGTCGTCGTGGATACCCTCGATCTTTCAAGATCCATGTTTAAAGACAGAAGGGCCTACCGTCTGGGCAATATGTGCCGCGTCTACAACATCCCGTACGATGAAGACATCGCCCATAGAGCGAACTACGATGCGGACGTGCTGGCCCAGGTCTTCAGTTTCATGCTGAAAGACCTCGCCAAGGCCAATATCACCACCTTCAACGAACTGAAGGACTATCAGGACGATAACGCCTTCGTCAAGAACAGAGCCTTCCATACGACGGTCTTATGCCGCAATCAGGAAGGACTGAAAGATCTCTTCAAACTGGTCACGATCTCCAATACGGATACCCTGGCCGTCTTCGGCAAGGCCAACTCCAAGGCCGGTTCCGATTCGGAATTCGTCGCCGAACCGCGTATCTTCAGAGATACGATCAACGCTCACAGGAAGAATCTGCTGATCGGATCTGCCTGCTTCAACGGTGAAGTCTTTGAGATGGCTTCTACAAGGTCCAAGGAAGATCTGGCCAAGGCGATCTCTTTCTACGATTACATCGAGATC
>CADCRE010000074.1 GCA_902803785.1 uncultured Erysipelotrichaceae bacterium | reverse complement strand
GTCTCACAGCGGGTATAGATCTTCCTTCTCTCTTCCGTCTCACCGTAGGCGTATTCTCCCTCACCGAAGTCGTATCCCGGATTGATCGAAAACATCAGCATATCCACATCCGCCTCATCCAGGATCTTCTCGATCACCTTCGGCGTATGGGAAGAAAGTCCGATGTGTCTGACGATCCCTTTCTCTTTCAGTTCCAGGATGTAGTCATAGATCCCGTTCTTCTTGTAGGTCTCCCAGTCGCTGAACTCATCCTGACAGTGGATAAATCCGTAATCGATATAATCCGTTCTCAGTTCTTTCAGCATCCATTCCACCGATCTTTTGACCGTGTCGAGATCCAGGGACCATCCATATTCTCCCTGCGTGTAATCCGCACCGAAATGGATCTGATAGAAGATCTTATCCCTGTAAGGTTCCAGAGCTTCTCCGTAGATCGGAAAGGAATCCCCGTGTCCGGCTGCCAGATCGAAGTAGTTGATCCCGCCTTCCACGGCTTTCCTCAGAGCTTTGACTGCCTCTTCTCTTCCCGCTTCGTACATGTAGGAGGAACCGATCCCGATCTCCGAGATCCGGTCTCCCGTCTTCCTGTTTACTCTGTATTTCATATCTCCTCCCATACAGAAAGGAAGGTCCTTCTCTTCTTCTTATTGTTTCCCGTATTTTTCGGCCGCTCTCAGCAGGTTCTCAACGATCTCCATCCGCTGTTTCGCCCGGTTGATCTCATTCTCATTCCTGCTTTCGGCGATCCGATCTTCGTATTTCTTTTTTTCTCTCCTGGCCAGTTCCACATCGATCTCAGCGACATCGACGATACTGTCGGCAACGATCTCCGCGACATTGTTTTCAAAATACAGTACACCGCTGTTGATCGCGTAGTGCGACAGTTCGTTCTTGTTGGCGGTCTCGATGACTCCGACCGTGATCGGGATCATGATCGGCATATGATTGGACAGGATGGTCCTTCTCCCTTCCGAAGTCGGAACATTCAGTTTCTCCGTCTCAACGGTCCGATAGACTCCTCTGTAAGTGATCAGGTCGACCTTAAACAGCATTCTCTTTTTCCTTTGCCTTCTCGATCACGTCTTCGATCGCACCGCAGTAGATGAATGCCTCTTCCGGATAGGAATCGTACTTTCCGGAAAGGATCTCCTTGAAGGAACGGATCGTATCTTTAATATGTACGAAACGTCCCGGAAGTCCGGAGAACTTCTCCGCAACGGAGAACGGTTGAGAAAGGAAGTTGCGGATCCTTCTCGCGCGGTTGACGATCGCCTTGTCTTCTTCGGAGAGTTCATCGATACCCAGGATCGCGATGATATCCTGCAGTTCCTGATACTTCTGCAGGATCGCCAGTACCTGTAAAGCGACGTCATAGTGTTCCTGACCTACGGTATTCGGATCCAGAGCTCTCGATGTCGACTGCAATGGATCGACGGCCGGATAGAGACCCGAAGAAGCGATCTTACGATCAAGGACCGTCTTCGCATCCAGGTGTGCGAATGCTGTCGCCGGAGCCGGGTCGGTCAGGTCATCCGCAGGCACGTAGATGGCCTGCACGGAGGTGATCGAACCGTCCTTGGTCGATGTGATACGTTCCTGCAGTTCGCCCATTTCGGTCGCCAGAGTCGGCTGATAACCGACGGCGGAAGGCATTCTGCCCAAGAGCGCAGATACTTCCGATCCTGCCTGTGAGAAACGGAAGATATTGTCGATAAATAAGAGGACGTCCTGTTTATCCTTGTCGCGGAAGTGTTCCGCCATCGTCAGGGCGCTCAACGCGACTCTCATACGGGCACCCGGAGATTCGTTCATCTGGCCATAGACCAGGACTGTCTTCTCCAGGACACCGGATTCCTTCATTTCATAGTAGAGGTCGTTGCCTTCTCTGGTACGTTCACCGACACCGGCTACGACGGAAAGTCCGTTATGTTCCATCGCGATGGAATGGATCAGTTCCTGCATCAGAACGGTCTTGCCGACACCGGCACCGCCGAAGAGTCCGATCTTTCCACCTTTGATGTATGGACAAAGGAGATCGATGACCTTGATCCCGGTCTCCAGGATCTCGACGTTGGTCTGCTGCTGTTCAAAGGAAGGAGCCTTCTTATGGATGACGTCCTTTTCCGGATCTTTCAGATCCTCGAGACCGTCGATCGGTTTCCCCAGCAGGTTGAACATCCTGCCTAAGACCTGTTCCCCGACCGGGACTTCGATGGCCTTCCCCGTATCGATCGCCCGCATGCCTCTGGTCAGTCCGTTGGTCTGCGACAGAGCGATACATCTCACCTTGTCGTCACCGATATCCTGTTCCACCTCACAGGTGATCACTTCATCGTTAAAAGGGATCTCGATCGCATTGTAGAGTCTTGGCAGACGGTCGTTGAAACGCATATCCACGACCGGTCCGATGACCTGTACGACTTCACCGATATTTACCATCCTGATACCCCTTTCTATCTTCTGCCGCTCGCAACGATCTCATTCATCTCCTGAGTGATCGCTGCCTGTCTGGCTTTGTTGTAGTTGAGCTGCAGCTCACTGATCAGCGTTTCCGCATTCTTGTTGGCGACATTCATCGCATTCCGTCTCGCCGCATTCTCCGAAGTCTTCGATTCCAGGAAACAGACGTAGATCTGCGATGAGATATACATCGGGATCAGGGTGTTCAGAACTTCGTTCCTCGAAGGTTCCAGCAGGATGCTTTGCGCATCGTTCTGTTCCTCCGGTGTGAACGGAAGCAGTTTCAGCGTTTCCGGTTTATACGTGAGCGTGTTGATATATTTCGTATAGACGACATTGATCTCAGAGATCTCGTTGTTCCGATACAGGAGCAGGATATTGTAGATCAGTCCGTTCAGGATCCACGGTTTGAGATCCTCCAGCTCATCGTATTTCTTGACGACCAGATAGTCGTTCTTCATCAGCCAGTTGTAGCCAATCGTTCCGATCGCAAAGATCGGCACATCTTTGGATACATTTTCCTTCACATATTTCAGGACTTCCTGATTGTAGCTTCCGCAGAGTCCGGAATTCGATGTGATGACGATATACAGCGGATTGTCTACCTCCGCATCCACCAGGAAAGGATTGTCTTCCGTTTCCGGTGCTTCTCCTCTCAGTGCGACCGTGATAAAACGGCGAAGGTTCTTCGCATATTCTTCATTCGACTGCGTGTTCGTACTGTATTTCTGCAGCTTTACGGTCGCGACCAGTTCCGTCGCCTTGGTGAGCTTCTTCGTGGAATTGACCGTCTGCAGTCTCTTTCTGATCGCACTGATCTGTCCTGCCATTTATTTCTCCATCAAACAGAACTGTGTCGTAAAGATCGTCAGGATCTCTTTCAGTTTTTCCATCAGTTCTTCATCGATCACTTTCTTCTCTTCGATCTCCTTCATCAGATCGCGATGAACGGTATTCATCTCGATCAGAAGATCGTTCTCATATTCCCGGATCCGGGAGATCTCCACCTGATCGAGCAGGCCAAGCTTGTTGGAAAGAAGCAGGACGATCTGATCGACGGTAGGCATCGGCTTGTACTGCGGCTGTTTCAGCAGTTCCACCAGATGACGTCCGTGATCGATACGTGCTCTAGTCGAAGGATCCAGATCAGAACCGAACTGCGCAAAATCCAGAACTTCCTGATACTGGGAAAGGTCCAGTTTCAAAGAAGAGGATACGGATTTCATCGCCTTGATCTGCGCGGAAGATCCGACACGGGATACGGAAAGACCGTAATCGATGGCCGGACGGATACCGCTGTTGAAACGGTCACTCTGCAAGAAAATCTGACCGTCCGTGATCGATATGACATTGGTCGGAATGTAGGCGGAGATATCTCCGGCCTGGGTCTCGATGATCGGCAGAGCCGTCAGAGAACCGCTTCCGAGCCTCTCACTCAG
>CADCRE010000073.1 GCA_902803785.1 uncultured Erysipelotrichaceae bacterium | reverse complement strand
TTTATATTATAATTTGGAAGGATATTTTCCAGTAGTAATTCAAAATGGAGGTATGGATATGAAGTTAGATGTACTTTCCATTTTATTGGGTTTGGCCCTTGGTGCCGCATTGGTATTCATCATCAATTCCGCGATCGGAAGAAATGCCAAGAAAGAAGCACAGAAGGTCTTAGATGAGGCAAACAGTCAGGCAAAGAACACTGTGAAGCAGGCTGTTTTGGACGGTAAGACACAGGCTTACGATCTGAAACTGCAGGCTGAAAAGGAGATCAAGGAAAAGAAGAGTGAGATCTTAGAACAGGAATCCAAGCTTCAGAGAAGAGAGGATTCACTGAATTTCCGTGATGAAAACTTGACAAAGAAAGAACGTCAACTGGACGACAAGCTTAGAAGAGCCGAAGACAAACAAGCACAACTTAATAAAATGGAAGAAGACCTGCAATCCCGAATCGACGGACAGATTGCACTTTTGGAACGTGTTTCGAACATGAGTGAAGATGAAGCACGGAAAGAACTGATGGATGTGGTCGAATCCAAGATGTCCGATGAAGTTGCCGCTTACATCCGGGAACAGGAAGAAGAGGCAAAGGACAAAGCTCAGCAGAATGCCAGAGAGATCATCGCTACGGCGATCCAGAGGTATTCTCAGGATGAAACACTGGACCGTACCGTATCTGTCGTAACGCTTCCTTCCGAAGAGATGAAGGGCAGGATCATCGGCAGAGAAGGCCGTAACATCCGGGCGATCGAACAGGCGACAGGTGTCGACCTGATCATCGACGATACGCCGGAAGCGATCACGGTCTCCTGTTTCGACCCGATCCGCAGAGAAGTCGCCAGACAGGCTCTGGAGACTCTGATCCGCGATGGCAGGATTCAGCCGGGCAGGATCGAAGATGTCGTAGAAAAAACAAGAAAACAGATGGATGAAAAGATCCAGCAGTTCGGTGAGGATGCCTGTTTCAAGCTTCAGATCGGCAGGATGGACAAGGAACTTGTCAAGCTGATCGGACGTATGAGATACAGATATTCCTACGGACAGAACGGTCTGGAACATTCCATCGAAGTCGCTTCCTTTGCGGGAGTCATGGCTGCCGAACTCGGTCTGAATCAGAATCTGGCAAAACGTGCCGGTCTGCTTCATGACATCGGTAAGGCTGTCGACTTCGAACAGGAAGGAACTCACGTAGAACTGGGCGCCAAGATCGCCAAGAAATACGGAGAGAGAAAAGAAGTCGTCAACGCCATCGAATCACATCATGGCGATGTACCGGCTGACAACCTGATCTCTATCCTGGTCGCCGCTGCCGACACACTGTCTGCCGCAAGACCGGGTGCCAGATATGAAGGTATCGAGAACTACATCAACCGTCTCGAATCCCTCGAAAAGATCGCAAACGATTTCGACGGAGTCGATAAGGCATACGCCATCCAGGCAGGACGTGAGGTCCGTGTCATGGTCGTACCGGAGAAGGTCAACGATGCGAAGTGTACGATGCTGGCTAGAGAGATCAAGGATCGTATTGAAAACGAATTGACCTATCCTGGTCAGATCAAAGTTACCGTCATACGCGAAACACGCGCAAGCGAGACTGCAAAATAATGAGGATCCTGTTCATAGGTGACATTGTAGGAAAAAGCGGAAGAGACATCGTCTCTTCGCTTTTATATTCTCTGAAGAAGCAGTATCAAGTCGATCTGGTGATCGCTAACGGGGAGAATTCCGCTCACGGAAAAGGGATCACGCATAAGATCTACCGGAAGTTCATCGAGGAAGGGATCGACTATATCACGATGGGGAATCATACCTATTCGAAAGGTGAGATCGTCGATCATCTTTCCGAGATGGACCGTCTTGTCGTTCCTTACAATCACGTAAAACGGACGACCGACAACTTCTACAAGATCGTTGAATGCAAGGGGATCCGTTTCTGTCTGACGAACATCCTGGGCAAAGTGCTGATTGGTGAGGCATCGTTGGATCCGTTCGAATCCTTTCAGGTCGTTTTGAATGAAACGAAAGATCTCCATCCGGATTTCTATTTTGTCGATCTGCATGCGGAGACGACCGCTGAAAAGCGTCTCTTCCTGGAATATTTCCATCACTATACGGGAGCCGTCATCGGCACACATACGCATGTACAGACGGCGGATGAAGCGATCATCCACGACTGCGCATTCCTGACCGATGCAGGCATGTGCGGGACCTACGATTCCATCATCGGCAGAGATATCAACGAGACCATCGAATGTGTGATCCATCAGGAATGTACCTCATATACGATCGCACAGGGAGCCGCGATCTTCTGCGGCGTGATCATCGATTTCGATGAAGAAACAAAAAGACCCGTTCATATCGAACGGATCCAGATCAGGCCTTAAAATGAAACACAGGACTCTGGGAGTCCTGTGTTTTTTTTATCCTTTGATCTCGTTTAATACTTCGCTTAGATCGAACTTGTTTTCTTTGAAACCGATCTCGATCGTATCATTGCTGTCGTAACGCGGAATGATATGAACGTGTGTATGCATGACGGTCTGGCCGGCAGCTTCTTTCGTGTTGATCAGGATGTTGCAGCCGTTGGCCTTCAGATTTCTCGTGATCTGTCCGGCAAGCTTCTGGACGGTCTTCATCAGGGAAGCGTATTCGTCTTCCGGCATATCCAGGAAGGTCTCGTAGTGCTTTTTCGGCATGACCAGGGTATGGCCCTTTGTGGTCTGGGAGATGTCCAGGATAGCCAGGACATCGTCATCTTCATAGACTTTTGCGGAAGGGATGTTTCCCTTGATGATCTCACAGAAGACGCACATCAGTGGAGCACCTCGTATTCTTCACTCATCAGCTTGTAGAGATCCTGATCGAAGAACTTGATGTCGTGTTTCTTGAAGAAGTATTTGATCGTCGTATCGTTTTCGACGGAATAAGCCAGTGTTTCGACACATTCATCGTGGAAGTCTTCCGCATTCCTGCTTTCGATATTGACGACATAGTAGGTCATCGATTCGACTGTCTCTCCGTCCGTTCCGGTCGTCGTCGTGGTATGAGGGATGATCGTGGAGATCCCGACACCGTTGGTCTCGTTGACGTATTCCTTCACTTCATAATCCAGTGAGAGATCGGAATCGAGATAGACGGTACTCTGCGGAGCGGTGGCACTGTTGTTGTTGACGGCAGCCATATCGAAGGTCGACCCGGCGTTGAAATCATCGATACATTTCTGTGCATCTTCTTCGGTAGAGAAGGATGCTACCTGCATCTTGACCGGTGAGTTTTCACTGACCAAAGTCTCAAAGTTCTCTTCGACATAGATCTTGGCAAGTTCGAATACGGTCGTGCTGGAAATGTAGAGATCGATATATGCCTCCAGAGAACCGTAGCTCTGGATCAGATAGGATTCATATCCGATGGATTTGTAGAATTCCAGGTCTTCCTCCGCCTGTTTCCTCATCTCATCGAAATCGATGGAATCGTAATGGGAAGCGATATCTTTCAGGATGACTGCCGAGATCGTATCGACAGAGGAACTCTTCATCGTCTTGTACAGATCGGATCTGGTGAAGGCGACACCGTTCGGGCCGGTGTAGAGAGCTTCATCCTTGTTGGAAACTTCGGAGTAGATGTTTCCGGATGCGCAGGCACACAGGATCAGCAGGGAAAGAGCCAAAGTCATGATCTTTTTCATCTTATTCACCCTCGCTTTCTGTCAGTGATTCATAGTATTCCTTCAGTTCCGGAGAAACGATCTCGAAGCCGAGTTCTTTTCCTTTTTCCAGGACCGCATTCAAAGTCAGAAGACGGTCTGAGTTTTCCAGGGAAGACAGGAAGTAGAAGTCATCCAGGATCTTTTCCGGAGTCGTTCCCGCATTCTTGATGATGTGGTAACCGAACTGGGATACCACGATATCGGAAACTTCATCTTCCTTCAATGCCATCGCCGCTTTTGCGAATTCGGAATCGTAGTTGGCACTGTTTTCTTCATTGATGATGCCGATGTAGCCACCGCTGGTGCGTGAGCTGTCTTCGGAATACTGATAGGCGATATATTCGAACGGCGTCGTCCCTTCATTGATCAGGTCCTGGATCTGATGGATCTTCTGTTCCTGTTCCTCAGTCGGAGCCGCTTCGTAACCGATGACGTTTCCTTCCTCATCCGTGACTTCGACCGTATCGCACTTGACCAGGATATGATAGATCAGTCTGCCGTTGGTCCCAAGCTGCGGTGTGAAGTAGGTATCCAGATTTGCGAAGACATATTCCTTGACGAGCTGTTCCTGTTTCAGGGAATCGATGTAGTATTCGGTGATATCGTCGAAACCGTTGCGGTAACCGACGGATCTCAGATAATTGTCGAGGTATTCCTTGGAATAGGAGTTCACCGCATTGGATGCGCTGATCGAAGCTTTGTTCTTCATCTCATCTGTCGTCTCATAGGCGGCATTGAATACATCTCTCTCATATGCGACCATCGCCTGGGAAGCTCCGGTGTTCTGATACTTGAATAGAGAATCATACAGATCATCTGCGAATACCGGTTCATCGTCGATCGTGTAGGCTACATATTTTCCGTCGATCTGACGGCTGGAAACGGTGATCTCTCTGTTTTTATAGGAGTCAGCCGCATAGTATCCGATGAACGCCAGTAATGCGATCGCTACGACACAGACGAACCAGTATTTCTTTAATAGTTCTTTCGTGTTCATAAAAAACCTCCAAACATTTACCTATTATATAATCAGAAACTTTATAATACAATTTTTATCCTCATAATTCAGAAAAAGTTCAGATACCCGGGGATAGTAAATCTGCATTTCGTTTTTGAAAAGGTTATAATGGATTCGGCATAGGAGATTGGCTATGAAAAATCTGATGATAAAAGATCTGCACGTGAGTGCGGAAGACAAAGAGATCATAAAAGGGATCGACCTGGAGATCGAAGAAGGCAGTTCCCATGTCCTGATGGGACCAAACGGTAACGGAAAGTCTACGCTGCTTGCGGCGATCATGGGCGATCCGCGTTTTACGGTCACACAAGGCAGTATCACATACGACGGAAAGGACATCCTTTCCATGCCCGTCAATGAAAGAAGCATTGCAGGTATCTTTTTAGGCATGCAATACCCGCAGGAGATCCCGGGCGTCACCAACAGTGACTTCTTAAGAGCGGCGATGAACGTTCGCAGGGAACGTCCTGTCTCACTGTTCGAATTTATCAAATCGATGGATAAGGCCATCGCCGATATGCGGCTGTCGGAAGATCTGGCACACCGTTTTCTCAATGAAGGTTTTTCCGGAGGAGAGAAGAAGAGGAACGAGATCATCCAGATGGAGATGTTGAAACCGTCACTGGCTATGCTGGATGAGATCGACAGCGGTCTGGATGTCGATGCGATCAAACTGGTCGCCGATGCGATCAACCGGATCCGTGAAGAAAGCAATATGTCACTGATCATCGTTTCCCATTACGAACGTTTCCTGGAATATGTGAGACCGGAATTTACTCATGTGCTGGTCGACGGAAAGATCGTGGTCAGCGGCGGAAGAGATCTCTATGAAAAGGTCGATTCTGAGGGATACGACTGGATCTATAAAGAGTACGGGATCGAGCCGCGATTCGAAGCCAAAAACAACGAACGGGTCTCCATCGGGACCTGTGCCGTCAAGGATACACTGAAAGGCGATATGTTTTGATGAAGATCGCTGAATCCATGACTTTGACCCCGGAACGGGGATTTCAGGAATACGAGATCGACTGCACGGAAGCGGAACTTCAGCTGGATCTGAAGGAAGACTGTGAACTTTTCGTTCGGATCACGAAGGCATCCGCATTGAAGATCAAAGCCAGATTAAATGAAGGGATCCGCGCATCCGTTCTGTTCTGGAACGATTCCAAAGATCCGCTGGTCGCAAACGAATCCTATGAAGTAGGGGACTATGGGGATCTGACGGTCGCCTATGGTGAATGCAACGACGCTTCCACGAAGAGAAAGACCGATATCCTTCTCAAGGGAAAGGAATCCAGGGCGATGCTGAGCAGTGCCAGTCTCGTCAATACAAACAAGGAATACCGGATGGATCTGGAAAACAGCGGCGTCCGCAGTATCGGAAATATCCGCAATTACGCCGTAGTCCTGAAGAACGGCAAACTGATGATCGATGCGATCGGAAAGATCAATAAAGGCGCAAAGAAGGCGCAGAGCCATCAGACATCCCGTGCTCTGGCATTCGAAGAAGGACAGAATGCGACGATCCTTCCGGAACTGCTGATCGATGAGAACGATGTACAGGCTTCTCATGCGATGAGTATCGGAAAGGTCAATGAAAGTCATCTTTACTACATGATGTCGCGCGGACTGGATATGAAACAGTGCACGATGCTGATCTCGGAAGGATATCTTCTGCCGATCACGGACTATATCAGCGACGAGAAGCTGAGGTCCGCTTTAAAGGATGAACTGGAAAGGAAGATCGAAGGATCATGTTTGATGTAAACAAGGTACGTCAGGATTTCCCGATGATCCGCAATCATCCGGACCTGATCTATTTCGATAACGGTGCGACGACCTATAAACCCGATCGGGTGATCGATGCGATCAATGATTTCTACTGTCATTTCACCAGCAATGTGGAACGCGGTGACTATGATACTGCAGTCAAGGCCGATCAGGCCTATATGAATACCCGCAAGATCATCGCCAGACTGATCCATTGTGAAGCGAAGGAAGTCGCATTTACCGCAAATATCACCGCATCTTTGAATCAGATCGTCTTCGGACTGGAACGGATGATCCTGAAGGAAGGGGATACCGTCCTTCTTTCTCATGCGGAACACGCATCCAATCTGCTTCCGTGGTTCCGTCTGAAGAAAGAAAAGGGGATCAATATCCGCTATCTGCCTTTGGATAAACAGGGAAATGTCGAATCGGATCGTCTCGAGGAACTGTTCGATGACAGTGTCAAGGTCGTTTCCCTTGCCTATCAGACCAATGTCCTGGGATCGGTGCAGCCGATCAAAAAGATCGCCGAGATCGCTCACAGTCATCATGCGCTGATCGTGGTCGATGCGGCACAGGCTGTCGGTCACAGACCGATCGATGTGAAGGACCTCGATGTCGATTTCCTGTGCTTCTCGGCACACAAGATGTGCGGACCGGACGGTGTCGGTGTCTTATATGGGAAATATGAATATCTGAAGGATATGGAACCGATCTTTCTGGGCGGCGGGATGAACGCACGCTTCGATCAGGACGGAAACATCATCCTGAAGAACGCTCCGGAACGTTTCGAAGCGGGGACTCCGAACATCGAAGGAGTCATCGGACTGGGGGCTGCCGCGGAATATCTGATGTCTCTGGGCTTGAATGAGATCTGTGAATACGAGAAGGAACTGAGGAAGTATTTCATCGAAAAGATGCTTCCGTTAGACAATCTCGAGATCTACAATCCGGATAACCTCTCAGGACCCGTCACGTTCAATGTGAAGGGCGTATTCGCCCAGGATGCAGCGGGATATCTCGCATCGAAAAACATCGCTGTACGCTCCGGAAATCACTGTGCGAAGATCCTGCATGAACTGATCGGGACCGATCAGACGATCCGGGCATCCCTGTATTTCTATAACACGAAGGAAGAAGTCGACCGTTTTGTGGAAGAGGCATCGAAGATCTCTTTGGAAACGGCGATCGGCGTCTTTCTCTAGGAGGGTTTATGGCTGAAGAAAAAGACTATTTCAATGATCCGGATTTTATCAGAGCTCTGATCATGGATCATTATCAATATCCGCACAATCACGTTCTGAAGAACGGAGATTATCTTTCAAAACATATGGCATCCGACAGCTGTATCGATGACATCACCGTACAGCTCGATACCGAAGACGGCATCATCAAAGATGTCTGTTTCGACGGGATCGCCTGTACGATCTCGACTGCATCCACATCGATGATGACCGATCTCGTGATCGGAAAGACCGTTCCCGAAGCCAGAAAGATCATCGATGAATACCTGAAGATGATCGACCATCAGGAATACGATCCGGATCTGCTTCAGGAGGCGGTCGCCTTCAAGAACGTCTACCGCCAGGCGAACCGCATCAAATGTGCGACGATCGGCTGGAACGCTTTAAAGGATCTCCTGGATGAAAGCGAGGAAAACGATGGACGAGAATAAGAAAAAAGAAGATGCGATCTATTCTCAGGACGATTATAAATACGGTTTCCATGACGATGTGAGATCGATCATCGATACCGGAAAAGGATTGACTGAAGAAGTCGTAAGAAAGATCTCGGCCTATAAGAACGAACCGGAATGGATGCTGGAATTCCGCCTGAAGGCCTTCCATATCTTCGAAAAGATGCCGATGCAGGAATGGGGACCGGATCTCTCCGAGATCGATTTCCAGGATTTTACCTACTACCGTAAAGTCTCCGAAGATACCGAAAGGAACTGGGACGACGTCCCGGAAGAAGTCAAGAACACTTTCGAGAAACTGGGCATTCCGGAAGCGGAACGCAAGTTCCTGGCCGGAGTCACGACTCAGTATGAATCCGAAGCCGTCTATCACAACATGCTGAAAGAGGTCCAGGACAAAGGCGTCATCTTCCTGGATATCGACAGTGCCTTGAAGGAATATCCGGAACTGTTCAAAAAGTATTTTGCGACCATCGTTCCCGCTTCCGACAACAAGCTTGCGGCATTGAACAGCGCCGTATGGTCAGGCGGAAGCTTCATCTATGTCCCGAAAGGGGTCGAACTGGAGAAACCGTTACAGTCCTACTTCCGTATCAATTCGGAATCCATGGGACAGTTCGAACGTTCCATCATCATCGTCGATGACGGTGCGAAGTGTTCCTATGTGGAAGGATGTACCGCTCCGCAGTATACGAAGGATTCCGTGCATGCGGCCGTGGTCGAAGTATTCGTCGGAAAAGGCGCGAAATGCCGCTATTCTTCCGTACAGAACTGGTCCGGCAACGTATTGAACCTCGTCACCAAGAGGGCGAAAGTCGAAGAAAACGGGACCATGGAGTGGATCGACGGAAACATCGGATCCAGGATCTCGATGAAGTATCCGGCCTGCATCCTGGCAGGAGAATATGCGCACGGACTGTGTATCTCCATCGCCGTCGGTTCCAAAGGACAGATCCAGGATACCGGCGCAAAGATGATCCATCTGGCACCTCATACTTCCTCTTCGATCATCTCCAAATCCGTTTCCCGTAACGGCGGTGTCACCAATTTCCGTGACTGGATCCGTTTCGGAAAGAAAGCGGACTATTCCAAGGCGAAGATCGAATGCGATACTCTGATCCTTGACGATATCTCGAAGAGCGATACCATTCCGAAGAATACGAACGAGAACCATCTCTCCGTGATCGAACATGAAGCGAAGGTCTCCAAGATCTCGGAAGATGAACTGTTCTATCTGATGTCCAGAGGCCTCAGCGAGTCTCAGGCGACTGAGATGATCATCATGGGCTTCCTGGAACCTTTCACCAGAGAACTGCCGATGGAGTATGCGGTAGAACTGAATCAGCTGCTGAAACTGGATATGTCCGGTTCCATCGGATAAGAAGGATCGTAACGATCCTTTTTTCATGGATGTTATAATAGACTTATGTATCTGATCGAAGCGTATGTCACCAATGCCAGTCTGAACGTCAATCGGCCTTTTACTTATGTTTATTCGGAACCGATCGAACGTTTCTGCAGGATAAAGGTTCTGTTTCACAACGCCGAGAATGCGGCGATCGTCTCCGCCTGCCGATATACCGATCAAAGCAGGGAAGA
>CADCRE010000072.1 GCA_902803785.1 uncultured Erysipelotrichaceae bacterium | reverse complement strand
TGCTGGCGATGGTCGCTGACGGAGTCTATCCAAACGTAGAAGAATGTGCGGACGCTCTGGTCCGGATCAAGGGCTATGTGGATCCGGATGAGGAGATCACAAAACGCTACGAAGAGAAATATCAGAAATACAGAAAGATCTATCCGGCTGTGAAACAGCTGTTCAAGGAACTCAGATAGAAAAGAGAAGGAGAGAACATGACAGAAATATTCAAGAACATCCCTGAGATCAAGTTTGAAGGAAAAGACAGCAAGAATCCATTGGCATTCCGTTACTACGATGCGGACAGAGTCATCATGGGCAAGAAGATGTCCGAACATCTTCCGTTCGCAATGGCCTGGTGGCACAACCTCTGTGCAGCCGGAACGGACATGTTCGGAAGAGATACGGCTGACAAATCTTTCGGTGCAGAGAAGGGAACCATGGAACACGCCAAGGCAAAGGTCGATGCGGGCTTCGAATTCATGAAGAAGCTCGGGATCAGATACTTCTGTTTCCATGATGTCGATTTAGTCCCGGAAGCAGATGACATCAAAGTCACCAATCAGAGACTGGATGAGATCAGCGACTACATCCTGGAAAAAATGAAGGGAACGGATATCAAGTGTCTCTGGGGTACCGCAAATATGTTCGGCAACCCTCGTTTCATGAACGGTGCGGGTTCCACCAACAGCGTTGATGTATACACTTTTGCGGCAGCTCAGATCAAGAAGGCTCTGGATCTGACCGTCAAGCTGGGAGGCAGAGGCTATGTCTTCTGGGGCGGCAGAGAAGGATATGAAACACTGCTGAACACCGATGTGAAGTTTGAACAGGAGAATATCGCCAGACTGATGCATATGGCGGTAGACTACGGAAGATCCATCGGATTCACGGGAGATTTCTACATCGAACCGAAACCGAAAGAGCCAATGAAACATCAGTATGATTTCGACGCGGCGACAGCCATCGGCTTCTTAAGACAGTACGGACTGGACAAAGACTTCAAGCTGAACATCGAAGCCAACCACGCGACTCTGGCAGGTCATACCTTCCAGCACGATCTGCGCATCAGTGCGATCAACGGCATGCTTGGAAGCATCGATGCCAACCAGGGCGATACCCTTTTAGGCTGGGATACCGATGAGTTCCCATTCAATGTCTACGATGCGACATTATGTATGGTGCGATCGTCACTGCCGGATACAAGTTCCTGGAAAAGGCGCAGGCTGCCGTCACTTCCACAGCGACGCTGGGTATGCTGGCAGCATTCCACTACGGTGTCGATCCTGTCTCCGGTAACCTGACTGCCGATGCACTGGCCAACTTCTCAACGATGCAGACCGGCCTGATCATCGTTCTGGCTCTGGTCCCGGCGATCATGTCCGTACTGACTGCCCTGATCATGAGGAAATACCCGATCCAGGGTGAAGTCCGTGAAAAGATGTACGCCGAGCTCAGTGAAAAGAGAAAGAACGAAGAGCTGGCATAATGACCCGCGAAGTAATCAATATCAATAAAGACTGGCTGTTTTCCAAGGAAAGCAGCCTTCTTGATAAAGAACATATCGACCTGCCGCACTGCTACAACGCACTCGACGGGATCGACGGCGATGATTCCTATTATCGCGGAAAGACCTACTATCTGAAGACCTTTACCGCTTCTTTGAAGGAAGATGAAGAGCTCTGGGCGGAATTTGAAGGGGCATCGATGGTCGCAGAGGTATGGCTCAACGATGTCAAGCTTTCTACCCACACCGGCGGATATTCGCTGTTCCGCGTCGATCTGACCGCACACCTGAAAGAAGAGAACGAACTTCTTGTCGTCGTCGACAACAGTCCGTCCGAAACATACTATCCGCAGAAGGCTGACTTTACCTTCTACGGCGGCATCTACCGGGATGTGAACCTGATCAGGGTAAACAAGACTCATTTCAGCCTGGATCATTGCGGTTCTAAAGGTATCAAGGTCACGCCAATCCTGAAAGAGGATCTGTCTTCCTGTACCGTAAAGGTCGAGACCTGGTCGAACGGAAAGGAAGTCAGTGTCACGGTCGACGAAAAGACGAAGACAGCTGAAGTCAAAAACGGATATGCCTGCGTCGAATTCGAAATGGATCACCCGCATCTCTGGGACGGACTCGACGATCCGTATCTCTATGAAGCGAAGGCATCTGTCGACGGACGGGATGAAGTAAGTACGAAGTTCGGTATCCGCAGGATCGTCATCGATCCGGAAAAAGGATGTCTGCTCAACAACAGAGAATACCGTCTGGTCGGTGTCAGTAAACATCAGGACCGTTTTGAAAAGGGCTATGCCGTATCCAAAGAAGATCTGAAGGAAGATATGGATCTGATCCGAGAACTGGGCGTAACGTCTTTGAGACTCGCTCACTATCAGCACGCGCAGTACTTCTACGATCTGTGCGATGAATACGGCCTGCTGGTATGGGCGGAGATCCCTTACATCACCGCCCATATGAAAGACGGCAGGGAGAACACGGTCAGCCAGATGAAGGAACTGATCGTTCAGAACTATAACCACCCTTGTATCTGCTGCTGGGGGCTGTCCAATGAGATCACCACGCACGGCGGTGTCAATGAAGATCTTCTGGAGAATCACCGGATCCTCAACGATCTGGCTCACGAGATGGATCCGACCAGACCGACCACGATGGCACACGTCTTCCTGCTGAAACCGAAAGAGAAGATCGTCCGCCTGCCGGATGTCTGTGCCTACAACCTTTACTACGGCTGGTATGTCGGCGACTTCAGCCAGAACGACAAGTTCTTCGATGACTACCATAAGAAATATCCGAAGTCCTGCGTCGGCTTGAGTGAGTTCGGTGCCGATACCAACGTTCAGTATCAGACCAATGCGCCGATCAAGGGCGACTATACGGAAGAGTACCAGTGCCTCTATCACGAACACATGCTGAAGATGTGGGAAGAGAGGAAGTACATCTGGTGTTTCTATGCGTGGAATATGTTCGACTTCGGTGCCGACGGACGTCATGAAGGCGGCAAGAAGGGTCAGAACCAGAAGGGGCTGGTCACTTTCGACCGCAAGACGAAGAAGGATACCTTCTATCTCTACAAGGCCTATTTCTCCGAAGAACCGTTCGTCTATCTGTGTTCCAAGCGCTATGTCTATCGAAGCGAAGAGAGAACGACTTTCAAGGTATATTCCAATCAGGATAAAGTCAGCTTATACGTCGACGGAAAACTGAAGGAAGAAAAGACAGGTAATAGGATCTTCATCTTTGAGACGGAACTGGAAGGAAAGCATCATATCGAAGTAAGAAGCGGAGAACTGAGCGACAGTTTCGATGTCGAGAAGGTCGATCAGAAACCGGCGGAATACCAGTCAGACATGATGCAGATCCACAACTGGTTCGATGTGAAGGTAAAGAAAGGCTATTTCTCACTGAAAGACAATGCCTTCCGCATCAAGAGAAACAAGGAAGGGAAGAAACTTCTGGATCGGTATTTCTATCCGATGTTCGATGCGATCGCCAACCGCTATGGCGATGTCAGCAGAGGGGTGAAGATCCCGAAGATCGTCTATAAGCTGATGGAACTGATCCCGCTGGAGAAACTGTTCCGTTTCATGGGCACTATGGTGCCGCTGGAGACGGTGGAAGGCCTGGCAAAAGGACTTCCGGAAATAAAGAAATAGGAGAAAGCGATGTACGATTCAATCAGACCCGGACAGGAATGGAAAGATACCGACGGAAAAAGGATCGAAGCCCACGGAGGCTACATCCATGAAGAAGACGGTATCTATTACTGGTACGGTGAAAACAAGGAAAAGACCTTCGGCGATTCGAAACTGTGGACCTACGGGATCCGTTACTATTCCTCAACGGATCTCTGCAACTGGAAGAATGAAGGATTCCTGATCGAACCATCGAACAACAGGAAAGATCCGATGTTCTATGAAAGAAGGATCGACCGTCCGCACATCATCCGCAGCAGATCTACCGGAAAGTATGTCTGCTGGATCAAATACAACGATACATCTTCCTTCTCGATCTGGACGGCAGACCGTTTTCAGGGACCTTATACCTGCATCAAAAAGGAATACCGCATCCTGGGAAAGAAATGCGGTGACTTCGATCTCATCTGTGATGAGGAAGGTCAGCCGTACATTTTCGTGGAAACGGATCACCTGGATCTGATTTCCATGAAACTGACGGATGACTGCACAGACGTGACCGGAGAGCCGGCATATCACTACAAGGGCATCCGTCCTCCATTTACCAGGGAGGGTGTCGCCTGCTTCAGAAAAGACGGAAAATACTATCTTCTGACTTCCGGAATGATGGGCTATGTGCCCAATCCGAGCCAGATCGCCGTTGCGGATCAGATCGAAGGACCGTACGTGTCCCTGGGAGATCCGCATGTGGATGAACCGGGAGTCTCTTCCTACAACTCCCAGGTCTCCTGCATCTTTGAATACAAGGGGAAACTGATCGCTCTGGCTGACCGCTGGGTCCCGGACTATGTTGTGGATAAAGACGTTAACGACACGTTGACTAGGGCTATAGCCTCCAATTACGATAAGAAATATAAGGCGACTTTCAGGGAGAAGCTTCAGATGATGAGATCTCCGATGATGGGAAGCGCAAACACTTCCAGAGCGAATTACGTGATGCTTCCGATCGAATTCGAAGACTGCAAGCCGGTGATCCGCTGGAAGAAGGAGTGGAGACCATGAGAAAAGAATACTGCAACCCTTTGGATCTGGAATACAAGTTCCAGCACTACGGCGGAAAGGCCCACCGTGAGGCAGCCGATCCGACGATCGTTCTGTTCAAGGGAAGATATTACCTGTTCACATCCATGACGGCAGGATTCCATTATTCTGACGACCTGATCCACTGGACCTGGCATGAGAACAGAGACCTGGATATCTACCGATATGCACCGGATGTCAGACAGGTGGGGGACTATCTGTATTTCTGTGCTTCCACCAGAAACAAGCCTTCCACGATCTGGAGAAGCAGAGATCCTCTGTCCGATGATTTCGAGAAGGTCTCTGAACCGTTCCCGTTCTGGGATCCGGATCTCTTCTGTGACGATGACGGCCGGGTATACTTCTACTGGGGCTGCGGCAATGTCGACCCGATCTGGGGCATTGAACTCGATCCGGAAACGATGCTGCCGATCGGTGAGAAGGTCGCCTGCATCGACCACGGGGAAGATGTCCACGGCTGGGAGAGATTCAACTTCCCGGGCAAAGAGAAGAAAGAGAAGTCTGTCAGAAAAGGGATCGCCGGACTGATCATGAAGTATCTCAACCGCAGCGGAAGGCCGTACATGGAAGGTGCCTTCATGAACAAGTGGAACGGGAAGTACTATCTGCAGTATGCGGCGCCGGGAACCGAACTTCCGGTCTACGGTGACGGATACTACGTTTCCGACAAACCTTTAGGTCCTTTCACATTCATGAAGAATACACCGTTCTCACTCAAACCGAGCGGATTCATCACCGGAGCCGGTCACGGATCCACGATCGATGACAGGGACGGAAACATCATCCATGTATCCACGATGAGGATCTCCGCCAATCAGAACTTCGAAAGAAGGATCGGCGTCTTCCCTGCAGGACTGGATGAAGACGGACTGCTTTACTGCAATCAGAATTTCGCAGACTATCCGATCGTCCTTCCGGAAGGAAAGTTCGATGTGAGAGAACTGAAGCCGCAGTACTTCCTGCTGTCATACAGAAAGAAAGCGGAAGCTTCTTCCGCCAGGGAAGGCCATTCTGCGGAACTGGCTCTGGATGAGAATATCCGTACCTGGTGGTCGGCACAGACTTCCAGAGGCTGGTATCTGCTGGACCTGGGTGATCTATACAGAACGCACAGTGTTCAGATCAACTTCGCGGATGAGAACGTTCCGGAACTCAAGGTCGACAAAAAACTGCGTTCCGACATCATGACCAACAGGCGCTACATCGATTCTTCCGGGGATCTGAAGACCAGATTCGTCCTGGAAGGAAGCCTGGATAAGGAAAACTGGTTCATGATCCATGACGGATCACAGAATGAAGATGACCGCAGCCATCCGTACATCATCTTGGATGAAAAGTACGAAGTCCGCTATCTGAGAGTCACGGCTCTGGAACTTCCTTACGATGAACCGTTTGCGCTGTCCGGTCTGCGTGTCTTCGGCAAGGGGAATGGTGAGATTCCGCAGAAGGTACGCAACGTGACTGCTGTCAGAGATCCGAACGGTCTCGACTGCCGGATCCGTTTCGATCGCAGTGAAGGTGCGATGGGATACAATATCCGTTTCGGCATCTCCGAAGACAAGCTTTATTCCAGCTATCTCGTCTATGATAAAAACGAAGTCCTGCTTACAACACTCAATGCGGGACAGGACTACTGGTTCAAAGTAGATGCATTCAATGAAAACGGCATCGCTGAAGGTGATACCGCGTATCATATCTGATCAGTGTACGGCATTGGTACACAGATCATAGAGGAGCTTTGAGATCGCTTCAACATCCTCTTTCCGTCCGTTCAGGATCCATTCCTTGATCAGACCATAACTCCCATTCAACAGGAACCGCATGGTGTATCTGCGCTGATGGGAGTTTTTTGTCGGGAGATCCATCCCGATCCTTTCTTCGATCCGTTTGTACAGAAGCTCCATCGTGAAGTTTTCCGAACGGATCAGAGGGTCGTATTCCCGGTGGTCCCGGAAGAAACACAGCGTGTCATTGATGTAGAACAGTGCCTTGTGCCGGTCACTCAGAGAGAAACGGCTCGTCTGTTCCAAAAGATCGACGATATCATCGACAATACGGTCCAGCCGAAAGGACTTGATTCTCTTATGGAGATGTTTGCGCCGAAGACCGACAGAAGAGATCCGGAGATCTCCTGTGCCTATTTCGATCAGCTGGAGAAGTTCCCGACGGTCGAGATGAGCAGCGATGCCAATGAGACGCTGAGAACGGATGCGGACCTGATGTATCGGGTGCTCAATGAAAAGGGCGTGAAGTGTGAACTGGTCATGCTGAAAAACACCTTCCATGCCTGCTCCACTCTGGGAAAAGGCTCACCGGAAACGATCGAACTGATGGATGAGAATATCCGCTTTATGGATGAATGTTTCAGTTCCGATCACTGAGACGGTATTCGTTCGGTGTCATGTGATACTTTTCCTTGAAACATTCCGAAAAATAGCTTTGTGAAGAGAAATGCAGACGATCCGAGATCTCACGGGACGGGATCGCTTCGTTTTTCAGAAGGAATCTCGCATGTTCCAGGCGGACATCGCGGACGTATTCCTTGAAGGTCGATCCGACTTCGCTTCTGAATTTCCTGGAAAGATAATATTCGGTATAACCGAGTCTTCTGGCAATATCTTTCAGTGAAATATCGTCTTCTTTATGCAGTTCGATGTATTCGATGGTCGTCCGCACAGCTTTGGAGTAGCCGTTGGAAGTCTTTATCTTGTGTACGCGGTTGACGAAATCCATCTGCATGGTCATATTGATACCGGCGACTTCCTGGAAGGAAGTGGCGGCTTCCACGCTCTGAAAATAGCGGTCAGTCAGTGTCATGGCGGTATCCGGATACAGGCCTCCTTCGATGGCTGCCCTTGAGAACAGGGTGGTCGCGACCAGGATCATGTTTTTCATCTGTCTGAGGGAATCGGAATCGTCATTGGCGAGTTTTCCGACATTGATGTTGGAAGAAAGCTCCTTCAGATAGTCGACAAAACGAAGATCGCCTTCTCTGACCATCCTCAGCATCTCCTGTTCCTCTTTGTAGGTGCCGTGGAACCGGGTCTGTTCGTCATCCTGACCGGAGACGTCGATGTGGACTTCCCGGACGTGCAGGTCGGAAGGAGTGATCTTTTCGTCATTGATCGCATAATGCATCATGATGGTGTAATCGATGACCTTCATGAAGGAGATCACCGGCAGTCTCTTCAGAAGGGAAAACAGTTTCTGTTTCCGGTTGAGCGACAGATTCAGGGAGTATACCTCATCTCTGAGGGAATTCTCGGAGAAGGAATCGATATAGAATGGTCCCAGGACGTAGATCATGTCCGGTTCATCGTTTTCCCTGTGGGAAGAGACGATCCAGGAAGTGTCAAAGACGGAAGCGATGATGGAAGGCTTTGCGTGATGACAGGCAGTCTCCCTGATCTGAATACTGTGACGGTCAAACATGTCCAGCCCGAGGTCTTCATCGAAGGAAGAAGTCGTGGAAAGGAGGTTTCCATTCCTGTCATAGGTCCATAGGTGTAAGGTCTGTACGCTGGATAGGATTTCCGCAAGGATCTCGATCTTTTTCATGATTTCATTATACAAATTATTCGCTAATAATATAAATTTTAAGAGATACAGAAACTGAAAACAAAAATATTATAATAAAAACAAAAAAAGTATACTACAGTTTCGGTGGAAACGGTTACATTAATAATGGGAAAGAATAAAGAGAAACCATAATGAACACAAAGAAAAAAATCATCTTATCACTGGGTCTTGCGGCATCTCTGCTTCCGGGACCGATTCTGTATCTGAAAGGGAGCGGAAAGATCTCAAAAGGAAACGACAGGAGATACGATGTCGCTCATACGAATGAGCTTCCCGAAAATATTCTGAAGGGAAAGAAGATCATTTTCCTGGGCAGTTCCGTGACCTATGGTTCTGCCTCCAAAGGGGAATCTTTCGTGGATTATCTTGCAAGAAGAGACGGCATCCTGCCGGTCAAGGAAGCCTTGAGCGGAACTACTCTGGTCGATGAAGATGTCAAAGGTAGGGCATCCTACATCTTCCGCATGAAGACGATCGATCCGCAGATCAGGGCGGACTGCTTCGTCTGTCAGCTTTCGACCAATGATGCGACGATGTCCAAGCCTTTCGGACAGATCGCGGCAGGCTTCGATATGGAGACCTTCGATACGAAGACGATCGCCGGTGCGATCGAATACATCATCGCCTATGCGAGAAGGACCTGGAACTGTCCGATCCTGTTCTATACCGGAACGAAGTATCTGAGCAGGAAATATGAAGAGATGATCGATCTGCTGCACAGGATCGCTGCCAAGTGGGATATCGAAGTCCTCGATCTCTGGCATGACGAGGACATGAATAAAGTTACGAAGGAAGAATACCGGCTCTACATGGTCAACGGGATCCATCCTTCCAAAGCGGGATACCGGGAATGGTGGACACCGAAGTTCGAAAAGAAACTGGAGGAGATGTTCCGGGATGAGTAAGAGACCTGTTGATGTGGATGTGAAACAATCGGTAAGAGATCTCATCTTCGCAAAGAACGGATACCGTCTCGCAGATGACTATGTGATCAGAGACGGGAAGACACATCCCTTTGCGGTGCTGGTCCCGGGCGGAGGCTATGCGATGGTGTGCAGCTTCATTGAAGGTGTACCGATCGCGAAGAGACTGAACGAACTGGGGATCAGTGCCTTCATCCTGTATTACCGTGTCCGGAAGAAGGGAAGATATCCGGCACCGATGGATGATCTGACCAGAGGAGTGAAAGAGATCTTCGACAATGCGGAACAGTATCATCTGTATACGGAACGCTATTCCGTATGGGGAGCTTCTGCCGGAGGACATCTGGCCGGAAGCTTCGGTACCGAAAACATGGGATACCGGAAATACGGATTGCCTGCACCGGACACGATCGTTCTGGCTTATCCGGTGATCTCGATGGATAAGACGATCACCCATATGGGAACACATGACAATCTTCTGGGAAAGGATGCGGATACGTCAATGGAAGAGATGGCCAGTATCGAAAGACACATCGATACGGGATATCCGAAAACGTATCTCTGGTGCTCAAAGAGCGATGCGACCGTACCGTATGAGAATTCATTGCGTATGATCGAAGAACTGAAGAAGAATAAAGTACCTGTGGAATATATGATCTGTGAGGATGTCGATCACGGTGCCGGTCCCGCAACAGGGACGAAGGCACAGGGATGGATCGACAAGGCGGTTGATTTCTGGTTGAAGGAGGAAAAGAAATGAAAAGGATCATCAGCGGTCAGTACGACGAGAAAGTCAGCGTACTGGAAAAAGAAAACAGAGAGGTAGCATACAAAGCGGCGGTCGAATCGTTCGTACTGCTGAAAAACGACGGCTGCCTTCCGTTAAAGAAGAAGAAAGTCGCTCTGTTTGGAGCGGGCGCAAGTCATACGATCAAAGGCGGAACGGGATCCGGTGAAGTAAACAACCGTCATTCGATCTCCATCTATGAGGGTCTGAGAGATGCGGGATATGAGATCACCAGTGAACGTAAGATCCGTTCCTACATCAAGATGGAAGCCGAAGCCCATGAACAGTGGATCAAGGACAATACCGGCATGCCGAGTGCCAACAGTCTTTCCAACAACTACATCCTTCCGCAGCCGGAAAGGATCACGGAAGAGGATCTGAAGGAAAGCGACGGAGATGTGGCCATCTATGTCGTCTCCCGACAGTCCGGTGAAGCAGCAGACAAGAAACTGGAGAGGGGAGACTTCACTCTTCTGAACAATGAAAAGGATGATATCCGTTTCCTGAAGGAACACTTCAGACATCTGATCGTCATCGTCAACTCCGGTTCTTCCATGGATCTGTCCGCATTGGACGACATGGACATCTCCCTGATCTTCTTCGGTCAGGCCGGTCAGGAAGGCGGCAGAGCCCTGGCAGACGTGCTGTGCGGGAAGAGATACTTCTCCGGAAAGCTGACGACGACCTGGGCAAAGAGATATGAAGACATCCCGTTCGGCAACGAATTCTCCTATCTCAACGGCGATCTGGCCAATGAGTTCTACAAGGAAGACATCTATGTCGGTTACCGTTACTTCGATACCTTCAGGGTCGAACCGCGCTTCCGCTTCGGATACGGCCTCTCCTATACTGATTTCTCCCTGGAGACAGTGGAAAAGAACGTGGAAGGCAGAACGCTGAAGCTGAGCGTCAAAGTGAAGAATACCGGAAAATATGCAGGAAAGCAGACCGTTCAGGTCTATGCCTCCTGTCCGGCAGGAAAACTGGAAAAGGAATATCAGAGACTCATCGCCTTCAAGAAGACGGATGAACTGAGACCGGGTGAGGAACAGATTCTGGAACTGGAGACCGATCTCTATTCTCTGGCTTCCTACAGCGAAGCGGACAGTGCCTATCTGCTGGAAAAGGGCGAATACATCATCAAGGTCGGAGACAGCTCCGCCAACAATGTTCCAATCCTGGTCATCGAGGATCCGGAAGACATCGTCCTGTCCAGACACGAATCCATCTGCAGACCGGATTCCGCATACGACAGGCTTTCCTGCAAGGAGACCTTCTCCTATGATCTGAAGGATGTCAGGAGAGTCCGGCTGGATCCGTCCGCTTTTGAAACAGTCACCTATGCCTATGGGAAACCGGCCGTATATTCCGATGAAAAGGTCGATGCGATCATGAATCGTCTGAATACGAAGGAACTGATCGACGTCGTCACCGGGATCGGGACTCTGGGCATGATGGATACCAATGTCCTGTGTGCCCCGGGCGTTGCCGGAAAGACGACCTATAAATATCTGGACAGAGGACTGATGTCGGTCACTCTGGCTGACGGTCCGGGCGGACTGCGTCTCGTACAGAAGACGGCTGTCTCCAAGCGGGGGATGATCCGCATGTTCAAGGGACACTATCTCCTGTCCTTCATGGAAGTGATGCCGAGCTGGGCTCTGTTCTTCCTGAAACCGAAGAAGGGAGATACGGTCTTCTACCAGTACGCCACGGCGTTCCCGGTAGGGACCAACCTTGCCCAGACCTGGAATGAAAAGATCGTAGAAGAAGTTGGCAAGGCTGTCAGCAAGGAGATGGACAGATACAACGTCACCTACTGGCTGGCTCCGGGCATGAATATCCAGAGGAACCCGCTCTGCGGCAGAAACTTCGAATACTACTCCGAAGATCCGGTCGTTTCCGGAAAGATCTCCGCTGCGATGACCAGAGGTGTTCAGTCGATCGAAGGCAACTATACGACGATCAAGCACTTCGCCTGCAACAACGCCGAAGACAACCGTGAGCATTCCAATTCCCACGTCTCGGAGAGAGCTCTGCGTGAGATCTATCTCAAGGGATTTGAGATCAATATCAGAGAGGCGGGATCCAAGTCCGTCATGACTTCCTACAACATGGTCAACGGCACCTACACACCGGATTCCTACGATCTGTGCACGAAGATGCTGAGAAATGAATGGGGATTCGACGGTGTCGTCATGACCGACTGGTTCTCGACGAAACCGGGTCAGGGCCATACCGATCTGGCGGTCGGACACGGCAACGACATGATCATGCCGGGAGACAAGGTCTACAACAAGACCCTGGCAGAAGGTTTGAAGAACGGCACGCTCAGCGAGGAAGACCTCAGAAGAGCGGCTGCCAATATCATCAGAAGTATCGTCTATTCCAATGTAGGAAAGAAATACAAGGCTGAAGATCTGAAATAGTGAGGGGAAAAGATGAAGAAACAGTTGTTCAATGAGGATTGGAAATTCAGGAAACTGAACGAAGAGGAAGCAGTCACCGTGACGCTTCCCCATGATGCGATGTTCCGTGAGGTGAGAGCTGCCGATGCGCCTGCAGGCGATGCGGAAGCCTTCTTCCATGTGGGAATGTACCGCTATGAGAAGGAATTCGAATGCGATGCGAAACACGCATTCCTCGGATTCGACGGAGTATACAAGGATGCGAAGGTATACCTCAACGGTGAACTGAAAGGGGAATACCACTACGGTTACGCTCCGTTTGTCATCGAACTGGGCGAACTCAAGGGAAAGAATACGGTCGCTGTAGAATGCGGTATCGAAAAAGCTCCGGATTCCCGCTGGTATCCGGGTGCCGGCATCTACCGCGATGTCACGCTTTATACAGCCGAAAATGACGAATATGTGAAAGTCAACGGCGTGAAGGTCTCCACCCTGGACTATGCGAAAGGTCTCGTCAACATCAGGATCGATGTCACAAAAGGCGAAGCGAAGATCGAGATCCTTGAAGGAGACAAAGCCGTAGCGAAAGCCAAAGGCAATGATGTGAATGTGGAGATCCCGGATGTGAAGCTCTGGGATGAGGATCATCCGTTCCTGTATACCGTCAAGGTAACTCTGGGAAAGGATATTGTCTGTGAACGCTTTGGTGTCCGACAGGTCGTCTGCGACCACGGGCTGTTCATCAACGGAAAGAAAGTCCTGCTCAAGGGCGGCTGCATGCATTCAGACAATGGACTGCTCGGAGCGGAATCCTACCGCAAGAGTGAATACAGAAGAGTGAAGATCCTGAAGGATACGGGATTCAATGCGATCCGCTGTGCCCACAACCCTGCCAGCAGACATCTCCTGGATGCCTGCGATGAGCTCGGTGTCTACGTCATGGACGAGGCCTGGGACATGTGGTTCCACCACAAGACCAAGGATGACTATGCGACCTGGTGGAGACAGTTCCACAATGAAGATCTGAAGAACATCGTCGACCGTGACTTCGATCATCCGTCCGTCATCATGTATTCCATCGGCAACGAAGTCTCCGAGCCGGCAAAACCGGAAGGGATCAAAGTGACCGGTGAGATGGTCGAACTCCTGCATGAGCTGGATCCGAACCGTCTGGTGACCGGTGGCTTCAACCTGATGATCATCACCAACGCAGCCAAAGGCAAGGGCATCTATAAAGAAGAAGGCGGCCTGGCCGATGATGAGAAGAAGAAACAGAACGGAATGAATTCCACGATGTTCAACATGATCGTCTCCATTCTCGGTTCCAGCATGAACAAGTCCGCCAACTCCAAGAAATCAGATGAGATCTGTTCGCCAAGCCTGGACAAACTCGATATCTGCGGATACAACTATGCCTCCGGCAGATACGCATTGGACGCGAAACTCCATCCGGACAGAGTGATTTTCGGTTCCGAGACGATGCCGTATACGATCGGACAAAACTGGAAGATGGTCGAAACGATGGACAACCTGGTCGGTGACTTCATGTGGACAGCCTGGGACTATATCGGTGAAAACGGCATCGGTGCCTGGTCCTATACTGCAGACGGAACGAGTTTCGCCAAACCGTATCCATGGTGGCTGGCTGATACCGGAGCCTACGATATCATCGGTACGCCGAATGCGGAAGCCGATTGGGCAAGGGCTGCCTGGCACGCATCCGACAGGCCTCTGATCGACGTTCAGCCGATCAACCACGACCGCAAGGTCACCAAGGCTGCATGGCGCGGAACCAACGGCATTTCATCCTACAGCTGGAAAGGCTGTGACGGAAGAAAGATGACTGTGGAAGTCTTCACCGATGCAAAGAAAGTGGAACTCTATCAGAACGGAAAGAAAGTCAAGGTCGGACGTACCAAGGAAGACCGGGCAACGTTCCGTATCCCTTACGTCGCCGGAGAACTGGAGGCTGTCGCTTATGATGCCAACGGAAATGAGACAGGCAGAAACAGGCTGGTCTCTGCAGCAGCGGACGTCAGAGTCGTCCTCAGACCGGAAGAAGACTGTGTGAAGAAAGGCGATCTGGTCTATGTCGCTGTCAATATCGAAGACGGCAACGGGATCATCGAATCCAATGCGGACAGAAAGGTGAAGGTCGAAGTGGAAAACGGCGAACTGCTGGCCTTCGGTT
This sequence comes from uncultured Erysipelotrichaceae bacterium, assembly GCA_902803785.1. Lineage (GTDB taxonomy): Bacteria > Bacillota_I > Bacilli_A > Erysipelotrichales > Erysipelotrichaceae > Colivicinus. The sequence goes on along the minus strand of CADCRE010000072.1, from coordinate 4,062 downwards.
CCGCAAATCCGAGAACGATCGAAGATCTGCACAGCGGAGAATATACGACTTACTACGGACGCGCAATGGCGATCATCCGTGCAGATAACGAGGGTACAATAAAAGTGAAGGTCGAAGATGCGACCGCAGAGATCAAGGTGGAGGCATAATATGAAACAGTTCTGGTTTATCGTCGGAAGTCAGGACCTGTACGGTCAGGAAGTACTGGAGACGGTTGCGGCAAGAGCCAAAGAGATGGCAGATGAATTAAGCAGGAAACTGCCGTATCCTCTGGTATACAAGGTCACGGGACAGTCTTCCGGGCAGATCACGAAGGTCATCAAGGAAGCCAACTATGACGATGAATGTCTGGGCATCGTGACCTGGTGCCATACTTTCTCTCCGTCCAAGATGTGGCTGACGGGACTTGAGCTCCTGCAGAAGCCGTACTGCCATCTGGCGACACAGTACAATCTCGAGATCCCGAATGAAGAGATCGACATGGATTTCATGAATCTGAATCAGGCGGCACACGGAGACCGGGAACACGGATTCATCGGTGCCAGACTCAGACTGAAGAGGAAGGTCATCGCCGGTTACTGGAAAGATGAAAAGGTCATCGAGAGACTGGGCAAATGGATGAGAGTCTGTGTTGGCGTTGATCTGTCCAGAAACATGAAAGTCATGCGTTTCAACGACAATATGAGAGATGTCGCCGTCACAGAAGGCGACAAGGTCGAAGCACAGAGAAAGCTGGGCTGGGAAGTCAATTCCTGGGCTGTCGGCGATCTCGTGAAAGAGATGAATAAAGTCACGGAAGAAGAGATCGATGCGCTGTATGATGAGTATCTCTCCCTCTATGACGTGAATACGGACAACACCGAAGCGATCAGATATCAGGCAAGAGAAGAGATCGCGATCAGGAAAATGCTGGACAAAAACGGCTGCAAGGCATTCACCAATACCTTCCAGGACCTCTACGGTATGGATCAGCTTCCGGGACTGGCTTCTCAGCATCTGATGTCACTGGGTTACGGTTTCGGTGCGGAAGGTGACTGGAAAGTTTCCGCCATGACGGCGATCCTGAAGAAGATGGGCAAGGATGAAAACGGTGCTTCCGCCTTCATGGAAGACTACACTTACCACCTTGAAAAAGGAAGAGAATACTCCCTCGGTGCACACATGCTGGAAGTATGTCCGTCCATCGCGGCAGACAAGCCTAGGATCGAGACACATCATCTGGGCATCGGTATGAACCGGAAGGATCCGGCCAGACTGGTATTCGAAGGAAAGGCCGGCAAGGGTATCGTCGTCTCATTAATCGATATGGGCGGACGGATGCGGATGATCGTCCAGGATATCGAAGCGGTCAAGCCGATCATGGATATGCCGAACCTGCCTGTCGCGAGAGTCATGTGGAGAGCGATGCCGGATCTGACCACCGGTGTGGAATGCTGGATCACGGCAGGCGGAGCTCATCATACCGTTCTGAGCTATGATGTCGATGCGGAGATGATGCGCGATTTCGCCAACATCATGGATATCGAATACGTACATATCGACAGGGATACGACCGTGGAAGCACTGGAAGACAGGCTCCTGGTCAATGACCTTGTCTGGAAGCTGAGATAGTATGCCGGATCTGAAGAATACAGCGATCGGGATCGAACTGGGATCCACCCGGATCAAGGCTGTCCTGATCGACAGAAAACACGAAGTGCTGGCTCAGGGAGATCACACCTGGGAAAACTCCCTGGTGAACGGGATCTGGACCTATTCCCTGGAAGAAGTCAAAGAAGGTCTTCAGGACTGTTTCCGCAATCTGAAAAAAGATGTCAAAGACAGATATGGCATCACACTGAATACGACAGGTGCACTGGGAATCTCTGCCATGATGCACGGCTATCTTCCGTTTGATAAGAACGACAGACAGCTGTGTGAATTCCGTACCTGGAGAAATACGATCACGGCAGAAGCGGCAGAAAAACTCAGTGATCTCTTCGATTTCAATATCCCGCAGAGATGGTCGATCGCACACCTGTATCAGGCCATCCTGAACAAAGAGGAACATTTGAAGGATCTCTCCTATATCACGACACTGGCCGGTTACGTTCACTATGTCCTGTGCGGAGAAAAGGTCATGGGGATCGGTGAAGCTTCAGGCATGTTCCCGATCGATTCGGAAAAGATGTGCTATGACGAGGAAATGGTCAGGAAGTTCAATGAACTGACCGGATATGATCTGCTGAAACTGCTGCCGAAGATCGCTCTGGCAGGAGAATGGGCCGGAACACTGACGGAAGAAGGTGCTCTGTACCTGGATCCGACCGGAGAGTTCAAGGCCGGTGTTCCGATGACACCGTGTGAAGGCGATGCGGGAACGGGAATGACGGCGACGAATTCCGTCCGGATCCGTACCGGCAACGTTTCTGCCGGGACATCGGATTTCGCAATGGTAGTAACAGATAAGAAACTGAACCGTCACAGAGAGATCGATATGGTCACGACGCCTTCAGGGATGCCGGTGGCGATGGTCCATTGCAACAACTGTACCTCCGATATCAACGCCTGGGTAAAACTGATGAAGGAAGCGATCAAGTGTTTCGGTTTCTCCGTCGATACGAATACCCTGTATACGAAACTGTTTGAGAAGGCTCTGGAAGGCGATGCCGACTGTGGCGGACTCTTAAGCTACAACTACTATTCCGGTGAAGGCGTGACCGATCTGGATGAGGGAAGACTGCTGTTCATGAGAAAGGCGGATTCCCGTTTCGATCTGGCGAACTTCATGCGGACACATCTGTGTTCAGCGATGTCCACTCTGAAGATCGGAATGGATATCCTTCATAAAGAAGATGTTCAGATCGACAAGATCTACGGACACGGCGGTTTCTTCAAGACGGAAGGTGTCGGTCAGAGGATCCTGTCGGCAGCCATCGATGCGCCGGTATCCGTCATGGAGACGGCGGGAGAAGGCGGTCCTTACGGAATGGCACTGTTAGGCGCATACTGTCTGTGGAAAGAAGAAGGCGAAACTCTGGAAGACTATCTCGATCACAAGGTCTTCAGCGGTGCGAAGTCTTCCACTCTGAAGGCAGATGAAAAGGAAGTTCAGGGATTCAATGCATTCCTGAAGGACTACGTCAACTGTCTCAGTGTCGAGAAAGAAGCGATAAAGAGATTCTAAAGAGAAGGAGCGAAAGCTCCTTTTTCTTTCCTGTGCTAGAATTGAGAAAAAGGAGTTTTCTCATGGATATCATTCGCAAAAACAGTCAGACCTGGATCATAGAGGACGGGGGTGTCCGCTGTTTCCTGTTGGAAGGTGATAAGTATTCCGCACTGATCGATACGGGGATGAAGATCGAAGACATCCGCAAGGTCGCGAAAGCCTGACGGACCGACCGATCCTTCTGCTGAACACTCACGCGGACAGAGATCACATCGGGAGTAACGGACAGTTCGATGCCGTATATCTCGGGATCCATGAACTTCAGCACTATCAGCTGAATCACTTCGATCAGAAACTGATCCCGCTCTATGAGGGAGATGTCATCGATCTGGGAAACAGGAAACTGACCGTATACGATCTGAGCGGACATACTCCGGGCAGTATCGCATTCTATGATGAGGACCGTAACGTCCTGATCTCGGGAGATCCGATCCAGAAGGGCGGAAGGGTCTTTATGTTCGGGGAACAGAGGTCTCTGGCCGGCTATGTGAGAAGCCTCGAACGGCTTCTGGAACGTAAGCTTTCGATCAGGGAGATCTGGCCAAGCCATGCGGAGCTTCCTCTGGATGACAGTTATATCGAAAAATGCCTGGAGGACGGAAAGGATCTTCTGCAGGGAAAGCTGAAATATGAAGTCTGCGATATGATCGGAAGGAAAGTCCGTGCCTGTCAGGGACGTTACAATACCTATCTCTGTGATGAATAAAAAGGGCTCTTCAAGAGCCCTTTATGATATCTGTTCCGTTTTTCCGATCCGGAATTCCCTCGGCCTCATCCCGTAGGTCTTCTGAAAGAGACGGTAGAAGAAGCTGAGGTTTTCATAACCGGTGCCGATGGCGATCTCTTCGACGGTC
>CADCRE010000071.1 GCA_902803785.1 uncultured Erysipelotrichaceae bacterium | reverse complement strand
TAGCGGATATAGTGAGACATCTTTTCTCCCTTTCTCAGGATCGGAAGCAGATATCTGTCTTTATAGTTGATGCCGTTGGGATAGTACTGACATTCCAGAGCGATCCCGGCATATTTCTCATAGGTCCTGCCGTATTTTCCCTTTTCCCCGTTCAGATAGTATCCGGTATATACATGCATATCCGGAAGATCGGACCAGACGTTCAGCTGCAGTTTTTCATTCTTCAGCTGAGCCATCAGCTTCTCATCGGTGTTTTCCCAGACGTAGTTGTTGTCGATACCGTGATCCAGATCCTTGAGATTGTCTCCGATCTTCGTGAAATCCCTGAAATCATACGGAGTATCCTTTACCTCCAGTACTTCATCCAGAGTCAGAGAACGCTCGTCGGTCGGAGAATACTTCGTGCTGCAGACCTTCAGATACTGATCGAGGATCGACTCATCTCCCAGACAGAAATAGGAATGGTTGGTGATATTGAAGATCGTGTCTTTGTCGCTGCATCCTTCAAAAGCGAAGATCAGAGAATCCTCTTTCAGAGAGTAGGTCACGGTCGTCTTCAGGTTTCCCGGAAAGCCCTCTTCCATATCGGGAGAACAGTAAGAGAGGACGATCGAATCCTCCTTCTTTTCTTCCATTGTCCACATCTTGAACGCAAAACCGCCGTCTCCGCCTCCGTGAAGATTGTTTCCGTTATCGTTCGGATTCAGATGATAGGTCTTCCCGTTGAGTTCGAAGCGGGAATCGCCGATCCGGTTCGCATTGCGTCCGACGGTCGCACCGATATTGGTCCCGGAATAGCGCAGGTAGTCTTCATCGGAATCGAAGCCGAGCACGATATCCGTATCGCTCCTTTTATCGACCAGTCGGGTCAGAGTTGCCCCGAGCTCGCTGATCTCTGCCCGCAGATATTCATTTTCGATCACATATCTCATATTCGTTTTCCTCTGTCTTCATTATACAAAAAATGATGTCCTGCTAAGACATCATCATTCCCGAATCAAGGCCGAAGTCACGGTCGATGAACTGTGAATTGTACAGTTTCCGATAGACTCCGTCTTTCCGATTCACAAGGTCTTCATGAGAACCGCTCTCGATGATCTGACCGTTGGAGACCACCAGGATCTCATCCGCATTCTTGATGGTAGAGAGACGGTGTGCTACGACCAGAGTCGTCCTTCCCTCCTTCAGAGAATTGAGGGCTTCCTGGATCAGGGCTTCCGTCGTGTTGTCCAGAGAACTCGTCGCTTCATCCAGAATCAGGATCGAAGGATTCTTTAAAAAGACTCTCGCGATGGAAAGACGCTGTTTCTGTCCGCCGGAAAGACGGATCCCGCGTTCGCCGATCTGGGTATCGAAACCTTCCGGCAGAGACAGGATATAGTCGTAGATATTGGCTTTCTTCGCCGCATCGACGATCTGATCCATCGTCGCATCTTTTCTTCCGTAGGCGATATTCTCCGCAAAAGTCCCGGAGAAAAGGAAGACATCCTGCTGGACGATACCGATACTGTCGCGGAGCGAACGCATCGTGATATCTTCGATATCGATACCGTTGATGGTGATCTTTCCGGAATCCGCATGGTAGAACTTCGGAAGCAGATGACAGATCGTCGTCTTGCCTCCGCCCGAAGGTCCGACCAGAGCGACCGTCTTGCCTTTCGGTACCGCAAAACTGATATCGTTGAGGACTTCACGTTCCTCTTCGTTGTGATTATAGGAGAAACAGACATTTTCAAAACGGATGTCGCCGTTGAGGTCCGGATGGTCCTCTGCGCCTTCTTTGTCTTTTTCAATCGGTTCATCGATGATCTCACAGAAACGTTCGAATCCGGTGACACCCTCGTCGAACTGTTCCATCCACTGGACCAACTGAGTGATCGGGCTGGTGAAGAAACTGATGGATACGATAAAGGAAGAATAGTCACCGAAATTGATGAGTCCGCGATATAAAAAGATACCGCCGGAGATCAGACAGATGACATTGAAGATATCCGTGACAAAGATCGTAGATGCGTGCTGGATGGCCATCGTAAAGTACTGGCCGCGTTTCGCTTCCACAAAGGCCTTGTTTCCGTTCTCGAACTTGGCCATTTCTTTTTCTTCGTTGTTGAAGGCCTTGGTGATACGGATGCCGGAGATCGAAGAATTGACATCTCCGTTGATCTGGGCGATCGAACGTCTCGCCTTGCGGGAAGACTCCATATGTTTCTTGCGGACGATGAACGTGATCAGAAACAGCAGAGGCGAGCAGGAGAAGATGATCAACGCCAGAGTCAGGTTGATACCGGAAAGATAGAAGAGAGAAAAGATCAGTGAAAACGAGGTCATCACCAGCATCTCAGGTCCGTGGTGAGCCAGTTCGGAGATCTCCTGCAGGTCAGATGTGATCCTGGACATGATCTTCCCGGTCTCGTTGTTGTCATAATAAGAAAAAGGCAGCTGCTCCAGCTTGTCGAAAAGCTGCCGGCGCATGTCTGCCTGCATATTCGTACCGCCCATGTGTCCGTAGTAGTCCACACAGTATTTCATGATCATCTTGAGCACATAGGCTCCAAACAGGATAGCACCGAAGATCAGGATCTGTTTGAACTTCCGGTTCGGGATCAGATCGTTCAGCATGAGCCTGGTGATGATCGGATAAAGGATGCCTACGGCAGAATTGCCTAAGGCACAGGTCATATCTAAGGCAAACGTCTTCAGATAGGGACGGTAATAGGACACGAATCGTTTCAGCATGAAACTATCTTATCACACTATTCTTTTTTCGTTTGTTTTTTGCTTCTTTTTCATGTCATAAACAAGAAGGAACAGGAGATAGAGACACAGTCCAAGCATCACGATCCCGCTGAAGTAGTACACCGCATTATATACTTCATCGAATTTACCGAACAGGATGATGAAGATCGACAGCGTAAAGGACAGAGGAAGCATCGCGATCTTCAGGATGATATCGGAATACCACTTCTTTCTAAGTATCAGGTACAGGACGATCCCGACCAGACTGCACACGATCCCGACCAGGAGCCAGAAGTTGTATAACAGTCTCGGCAGTGTGATGAAATGTTCATAAGGTTCCGATCCCGTAGAGTTGTAAAGCAGCGTATTCGGCGCTTCCGTCCACGGGTCGTAGTAGACCAGATCGATATCCTTCTGATCTCCCAGGATCACGATCTTCTCTTCTCTTGATCCGAACCAGTCATTCCAAAGGGTATGGTAACAGCTGATCGTACAGATGTTCGGCGATCCCTCTTCCCCTTCATTGAAATGGAAGATATCATATTCGGCGACATCGTCTGCCAGAACGGCTGCCAGTTTGTCTTCCCCTACCTTGTCGACGCTCAGGACTTTGGAGACCTGCGGGTACAGGATCGGACTGTGCAGATGCACGATCAGAGCGATCAGAAGAGCTGCAGCAAACAGAAAACCCGTAAGAAGATAGCGGATCTTCTTCTGTTCCGCCAGTTTCCGGAAGATGTGCAGACTGTCTTCCGTGATCTCATTCACTTCCTTCGAGACAGCTCCGTCTTCGATCCTTTCTCCTTTCAAGAGTTCCGCGACCGAAACATCCAGGACTTTTCCCAGATCTTCCAGGATACTGATCTCCGGGAAGCCCCTTCCGGTCTCCCATCTCGAGATCGCTTTATCCGATACATTCAATCGTTCCGCCAGCTGCTGCTGGGTCATTCCTTTTTCTTTGCGCAGTGCGCCGATCAGTTTTCCAGTTTTTTCCGTATTCATGAGAACACCTCCCGCCTTCAGAGTAGGATGACTGTCATCGGATGTCACCCTATGAATCGTAGAGTTCACTTTTATTATAAGAAAAAGCCGCATGTTTTCACACGCGGCTTCTTTATTTGTTTATGACGCTTATTTCTTGAGGTTGTAGTAAGCGCTCTTGCCAGGATACTGTGCAACGGAACCGAGTTCATCCTCGATGCGGAGCAGCTGGTTGTACTTGGCGATACGGTCTGTTCTGGACATGGAACCCGTCTTGATCTGACCGGCGTTGACACCGACAACGAGGTCAGCGATCGTCGTATCTTCTGTTTCACCGGATCTGTGGGAAACGACAGCAGTCATGTTGTTCTTCTTAGCCAGTTCGATGGCATCGAGAGTTTCCGTTAACGTACCGATCTGGTTCAGCTTGATCAGAACGGAGTTCGCGCAATGGAGATCGATACCCTTCTTGATGTATTCAACGTTCGTGACGAAGAGGTCATCACCGACCAACTGGATCTTGTCGCCTAAGCGGGCCATGAGTTTCTTCCAGCCGTCCCAGTCATTCTCTGCAAGACCGTCTTCGATCGAGATGATCGGATACTTCTCGCACCAGTCAGCGTACATGTCGATCATTTCATC
>CADCRE010000070.1 GCA_902803785.1 uncultured Erysipelotrichaceae bacterium | reverse complement strand
CCCAGCTCCTGCGCCAGTCAAAGTCGCGAGGTAGAGCAGTCCGGTAGCTCGTCGGGCTCATAACCCGGAGGTCGTTGGTTCAAATCCTTCCCTCGCAACCACGGTTCTGTAGCTCAGTAGGTAGAGCAACGGACTGAAAATCCGTGTGTCGCCAGTTCAATTCTGGCCGGAACCACCATCTAACAAGAAAAGGAGATCAGATCTCCTTTTTTCTTTTATTCTCCGTCATCTTCTTCGAGATCGGTATTCTCTTCCGTCGTATCCTTCGGTTTCTCTTCCCGCGGTTCCCACGGACACGCAGACGTATAGGCGTTCCCGGAGATATCTTCAAAGTAGTAACAGCGGTGGTCTTCCCGGATGTAGCTGGATTCGATATCGAAGTAGCGGTTCAGCAGGTTCAGTCCGTAAGGCGATGTGAAGATGAAATTGCCGTCTCTCATCACCAGTTCCACATACTGGTATTTCAACGGTGTATAGTTATGGATCTCCGAGATCTCGTTGATGATCGCTTCATCGCAGGTCGCGAAGTTCTTTTCCAGCAGGATGAGATCTTCGTTCGAGAAGCCTTCGATGATCGGGACCTTGCTGATGAGATAGAGCCTCTCCTTTTCGATCGGGATCCTCTCATCCGTCTCCAGAAGCAGTACGCTTTCTCCTTGATCGAGCAGGTAACCGATGATCTTCTTTTCTTTCACCGTGATCCTGACCAGACGTCCGTTGAGGAGGCCGACATCGCAATCTTCGATCAGAGGATCTTTCTCGATCCTTTTTTCAATGACCGAAGGGATCGTGAGGAGGAAGCGGTCTTCCTTCGTCAGTCCGCTCAGTGTGATGATGTCGTTTTCCTTCAGATAGCTGTTTCCTTCTACGGTGATCCGATAGATCTTTGAATCGGAAGAAAGCAGATATACGGCAGCCATAAGCAAGAGCGAAAGAAAAACGCTCAGGATCAGTGCCAACCGTTTCTTCTTTTCATTGATCGTTCCGATCTTCCTGTTCCTGCGGATCTTCAGCAACGCATTCTTATCGAGCAGATTTCTTTTTTCGTTCAGCAATTGAATTTCTCGACTTCCATTACCAGCTTGATGCCGTACTGTTCTTTGACCTTATCCTGGATCTCGTAGGCGATATTCAGATAGTCTTCCGCCGTACCGTTTCCGGTATTGACGATGAAATTGGAATGTTTCTCGGAGACTTCGACATCGTTGACGCGATGACCGCGGAAACCGATCCCGTCGATCAGTTTCCAGGCATAGCCGCCTTCCGGATTGCGGAAACAGGACCCGGCGCTCGGCAACTCCAGAGGCTGAGTCTCTCTTCTTCTTCTCAGTCTGTCCGCCATCAGTTCTTCGATCTCTTCCGGAGCCTTCGCTTCCAGCCTGAGTCTGGCCGCGATGACCACCCAGCGCGGATGATCGTGAAAGATGGAATGACGGTAGGAAAAGTTCAGCTCGTCGCTCTGCAGCCAAATGAGCTGGTCGTCCTTCAGGACCAGGACCTCACTGACGACATCTGACATCGATCTTTTATAGGCTCCCGCATTCATGTAAACGAGACCGCCGATACTTCCGGGGATCCCGGAGGCGAACTCCAGGCAACTGTAGCCTTTCTTCGCCAGTGTGACAGCCAAAGCGGGAGCCAGCACGCCGGCTTCCGCATAGACCGTATCGTTTTCGATCCGATATTCGCACAGTCTCTTCAGACTGATGATGACGCCCGGGAATTCTCCTTCGCCGCAGACCAGGTTCGATCCGTTTCCGAGGACCTTGAACTGGATGCGGTTCGTCTTCAGAAAGGCGATGATCGTCTTGAGGTCATCGACGGAATTCGGGATCACGAAATGGCGGATATGTCCGCCCATCTTCAAAGTCGTAAGATCCTTGAAGTATTTATCGTCGTGGTATTCACCGTGGAGTTCAAGAAATTCCCTGATCATAACTGTTCTATCGCCTCTATCATATCATCGAGAACGTTACTGTTGCCCATGCTTCGGGCATTTTCCGCAAGCACAGCCAGTCTGTTCCCGTCGTGTATCAATGTTTCGACCGTATCGTACAGAAGTTTTCCGCTCAGATCCTTCTCTTCGATCATGACTGCCGCATCCCGATCGACCAGTGCCTTTCCGTTGAAATACTGGTGGTTGTTCGGAACGAACGGAGATGGGATCAGGATCGAAGGCATGCCCATGGCGCAGATCTCGGAAAGAGTCGTCGCCCCTGCCCTGCAGATCAGAAGATCCGCGTTCTTCATGACCCGAACGCCGTCGATCCTCTCGAAGACCTTGAGATAATCGCTGTCGTCGACCAGCGATCTCATCTTCTCGAAGTGAGACGGACCGGTCGCATAGACGATCTGGTAGGAACCGTCGGTCAGACGGAAATAATCGATCAGTTTTTCGTTGACGCTGGAAGAACCCAGAGAGCCCATGAAGATCACGACGGTCTTTTTGGAAGGATCGAGACCCATCTGTTTCAGGACATCCGGATCTTTTTTCACCAGATAGGCCTTGGATGACTGGGGGTTGCCCAGGATCCTGAGATTCGGATTGCGAAACTGAGTGCGGTTCTCATCGTAGGAACCGATCACCAGATCCATCTTTTGATCGAGAAGGCGGTTGGCTCTGCCGACGAAGGAATTCTGTTCATGGATCACCGTCTTGAGGTGCAGGCTCCTTGCTGCCAGCATGACCGGGATCGAGATGTAATTGCCGAAACCGATCGCCATATCATAGCCTTTCAGTATCCTGCGACATTCACGGTAAGCCGTGACCATGGACAGTACGCTTCTGACTTTCTGAAGGATCCCTCCTCGGGTCGTCAGTACGTTCATACCGATATATTCAAAACCGCTTCCGGGGATCACATCCTTTTCCATTCGGTCGTTGGAACCTAAGAAAGTGACGCTATGTCCCCTTTTCTGCAATGCTTCCGCCAGAGTCAGTGCGGGGTAGATATGTCCTCCCGTACCTCCGGCTGCCATAACTATTTTCATACCATTCCATTCTAACATTAAAATAAAAAGAGTGACTACTCACTCTCATTACTTTCACGCTTTGTTTCCCACCTTGAGAAGATCAGTTCTCCCAGCGCTTTGACCAGAAACGGATTCGCCAGAAGGAAGAGGATACAGTAGATGAGGAAGCGGATCCAGAAGCCGTTGCCGAAGAAATCCACAAGCGGCGACAGAAGCAGGATCTCAAAGAGACAGATCAGAAGATAGAGTCCCGTATAGACTCCGAGAAAACGCCAGAAAGGATCTTTCATTCGAACAGCACCTTATTGTGTAAGACCTTTCCCAGGATGCGGACTTCTTCCGGTCTGAAGCGGCGGTCCGGATAGTCCGGATTGGATGCGCGGAGAGTGATCCCGTTCTTATTGAAAAGGATCCTCTTGATCGTCACTTCGTTGTTTTCCAGCAAGAAGACACCGATGTCCTTGTCATTGAGATAATCCTGTTTGCGGACATAGACGATATCTCCGGGACCGATCCGGGAATCGATCATCGAATCTCCCTTGACCTTCAGATAGAAATACTCGCCCGGTCCGTATTCCCGATTGTCACAGTATTCGTATCCGTAGATATCCTCGTTCGCATAAAGGTCATATCCCGCCTTCACTTCTCCGACGATCGGGACAGCGACCTGTTCCGTACGGATGTTCAGATTCAGCAGATGATCCACGTCGACATGAAAGATATCGGCGATCCTGTTGAGAGTGCTGACACGCGGAAAGGCCGTTCCGTCTTCCCACTTCTGTACGGTCGTAAAAGACTTGTAGCCCAGCTTATCGGCCAGTTCGTCCTGAGACATGCGGTTGACCTTGCGCAGGTAGCGCAGATTCTTCTTGAATTCCATACTCTTTCCTCTGATCCTATTATAATGGACACTTGATTTTTATTCAAGTTTTCGTTGAACTTGATTATTTTTCAAGTATAATGAAATCATGAAGAGAGTGATACTGCATTGCGATCTGAACTGTTTCTTCGCCTCGGTGGAGATGTTATATCACCCGCAGCTGAGAAATGTACCGATGGCGGTCGCCGGAGATCCGAAGCGCCGTCACGGTATCATCCTGGCCAAGAACGTCCTCGCAAAACAAAGAGGCATCAAAACGGCGGAGACGATCGGCGATGCGAAGAAGAAATGTCCCGAACTGATCATCCAAAGACCGGATTACGATTCCTATTCCTACTTTTCGGATAGAGTCCGCTCTCTCTACTACGAATATACCGATCTTGTCGAGCCGTTCGGAATGGATGAATGCTGGCTCGATGTCACATCCAGCATCCGTTACTTCGGCAGTATCGAAACGATCGTTTCCGAGATATTGCGAAGAGTCAAAGAAGAGATCGGTCTGACCCTGTCGATCGGAGTCGCCGACAACAAGGTCTATGCGAAACTCGGTTCCGATCTCGCAAAAGAAGACAGCTCCTTCTTCATCCGTTCTCCGGAAGACGTCTTCGATCTTCCGGCAGAATCTCTGCTTTATGTCGGAAAAAGTGCAATCGACCGCCTTCACTCCTATGCTATCTATACGATCGGCGACATCGCGAAACAGCCCTGCGGACGTCTGGAAGAGATCCTGGGAAAATGGGGAACGACGCTCTGGATCTACGCGAACGGAAAGGACAGTTCGCCGGTCGGGATCTTCGGAAGTCATGATGAAGCGGTCCGTTCGATCGGAAACTCCGTGACCTCGGTCCGCGATCTCTACGATATGGACGATCTGAAACTGGTCCTGACACAGCTGAGTGACAGTGTCAGTTCCCGTTTGAGACGGCAGAAACTGTATTTCCGTACGGTCTGTCTTCAGCTGCGCGACATTCATCTGCATACCCGAAGCATGCGGATGACCCTTGCGGAGAACAGCGATCTGGGAAAGACGATCTTCGAATGCTGTGTGAAGCTGTTTCAGGAACGCTGTGATTTTACAGTCCCCTACCGTTCGATCGGTGTCAGCGTCAGCGGGCTCTCCGCGAGAAAGGATACGGTCCAGCTGAACCTCCTGGAAGAGAGACCGGATCAGGAACGGATCCGAAAGAAGGAAGAAGCGGTGGAAGAGATCCGCAGGAGGTTCGGAAAGCGCTCCATATCCACTTTGAGAATGCTGGAAGACAGGGAACTGTCGGGAACGGGATCGGAAGAGGAATATACCTTCTTTCCTTCTTCCTTCCATGAGAGGTGATCGATGATACGGAAATATGTAGATGTCATCTGCCTGAATGACAAAGGAGGCAATGTCAAGCCTCTGTATCTGATCTGGGATGAGAATCGAAAGATCCCGATCCTGAAGATCAAGGAGATCTGCCCGCGAGCTTCGCTGAAGGTCGGCGGATCCGGAACGAGATATACCTGTGTCTTCTCTTCCAACCGGGTGAGACACCTGTATTTTGACCGGGGCAAATGGTATGTGGAAATGAATGATTACGTGGTATAATCTTTTAAAAGGCGGTACAGAAATGAACGAACAATATGATGTGATCATCGTCGGTGCAGGACCTGCCGGCCTGACCGCTGCGATCTATGCTTCCAGAGCGGATCTCAAAGTACTGATCATCGAAGCGGAAGTCAACGGTGGGAAACTGTCTAAGACATATGAGATAGAGAACTACCCGGGGATCAAGTCCATCTCCGGTCTGGAACTGGCGACCCAGCTGACTGAGCACGGCCAGAAGTTCGGAGCCAAGCTGATCTCAGGGGAAGTCCTGGAGATCGGGGAGAACGAAGGAAAGAAGGAAGTCCGTCTCAAGAACGGCGATGTCTATCTTTCCAAAGCCGTCGTCGTTGCGACCGGCACGAAGGAAAGGACGCTCGATCTGCCTCATGCGGATGAGTTTACCGGAAGAGGTATCTCCTACTGTGCCGTATGTGACGGTTTCTTCTATCGCAACAGGAACATCGCGATCATCGGCGGAGGCAATTCCGCACTCGAAGAAGCCCTCTATCTGGCATCTCTGGCTGCAAAAGTCACGATCATCGTACGCAGAGACGTCTTCCGTGCCGATGCGACGGTCGTAGACAAGGTCAAGGCGAACGAAAAGATCGAGATCATTACAAAGCATCTGCCGGAGGAACTGGTCATCGAGAACGACCGGATCGTCGGACTGAAGATCCGCAATGTCGAAAGCGGCGAAGTATCGACCGTCGACTGCGCCGGTATCTTCCCTTATATCGGAGCTGATCCGTGTACTTCATTCGTCGATCCATCCATTCTGGATGAAAGAGGATATATCCTGGCGAATGCGGATATGTCTACCGCGATCCCGGGCATCTATGCGGCAGGCGACTGCATCAGAAAAGATCTGAGACAGGTCGTGACTGCATGCAACGACGGCGCGATCGCCGCCAACAGCATCGCAAAAGTATTGAAGGAATAAGGATATTTTATGAAAAAGGACGAAACGATCCAGAACTATCTGGAAGCGATCCATATCATCTCTCTGGACAAGGACAATGTCAGAGCGATCGATATCGCCAACTACATGAACTTCTCAAGACCGACGGTCTCGATAGCACTCAAGGAGCTTGAAAGAGACGGCTACATCGAGATCGAAGACAACAACATCTCTCTGAGCGAAAAAGGAAGAGATGTGGCGATGACGATGTATGAGAGACATGAATATATCGCCAGGATCCTGATGAAGCTTGGCGTCGATGAAAAGACGGCCTACGAAGATTCCTGCCTGATCGAACACGATCTGTCCATTCAGTCGTTTGAAGCGATCAAAAAAGCTACAAAAGATATGTTCAACTGAAAAGAGGGCTTCAAAGCCCTCTTTCCTTTTACGCTCTTCCCGCGTATTTTCCGGTCGCTGTCGAAACAGTGACCTTTTCTCCCTGTTCGATGAACAGAGGTACCTTGATCTGCAATCCGGTCTCGGTCACGGCATTCTTCAGAGCACTCGTCGCCGTATTTCCCTTGACTGCCTGTTCACACTCCGTCAGTTCCAGATCGACCTTGTCCGGCAGGATCACTCCCAGGACTTCTCCTTCATACAGCATGATACTGACATCGAGGTTCGGGACCAGGAAGTTCATTTCCCATTCCAGACGGTCTTTCGGGATCTCGATCTGTTCGAATGATTCTGAATCCATGAAGACTTCCGTATCTCCGGAATCATACAGGAACTGCATCGGACGTCTGTCGATCGCAGCTTCGCCGACCTGATCGCTTCCGATCAGAGACAGTTCTTTGACGACACCGGTACGCGGCTGTTTGACCTTCACCTTGACCTTCATCTTGGCCATCGCGGTCTTGTTCAATTGGATATCGATACATTGATAGAGTTCATTTTCCCAGGTAAAGCACTGACCCGGCTTGATTTCTGTACAGTTGATCATACTTGTCACCTTCTTATCTGCCTCTATTGTATTATGCCATACCTGTTTTTTCAAAACGATCCGACCCGTTTCATCTGAAAATCGATGATCTGTCTATCATATGTCACGATCGAAAGAACGTAGTTTTCAAAGTACAGGTCATATCCGTTAACGGTCTGAAATACCCTGACACGGATCCCTCCGACTTCAAAATCGGAAAGACTCTCTTCCCTGAGAAGCAGACATTTTGCATGCGTGATCACCTTCGCTTCCTTGGAGAAGACCTCTTCAAAGGATCTCAGATTGAGATAGACTTCATTCGCCTTCCTGATATAATCCGCTTTCGCCGTCACGATACTCATCGTCAATGACAGGACAATCAGAAAAGTCAGAGAGATAAAGCCCTTCTGTCGCGAGGATCCTTTCATATTCCTTCCCCTTTCTTCGATACAGGACATAGATCATAGTGCCCCTTTTCTCAAAATGAAGATCGTCAATATCGTATAAGAAGATCTGTGTCCCTGGCTGCAGTACCAGCATCCGGTTGACCTGAGACAGCCGAAAGCTCTTCCCTTCGTATGTGAAGCGCAATACGTCTCTTGAATATTCCATGTCGTAACTGATCAGGAGATCTTCTCTCAGCTGGCACAAGGCGATCTCATCGTTGACTTCGTTATAGTCGAAAGCGATCTTCGATACGAAACCCATCGCCGTCATTCCTAAAGGAAGCAGGTTCAGGACGATCAGAAGACCGCAGAGGATCCTAATCAGGTTCACGACATGCCTCGCATCCTTCCAGGGAACGGAAGATCTCCTCGTAATGAAGATCCGAGAGTTCCTGATAGCGACGGTATCCTTCTTCGTATTTCAAGATCATCTCTGACGCCGAGAAACAAAGAAAACAGATAGCCGTCAGCAGAAAGACGGCGACCAGGGCATCGATCAGGATAAAGCCTCTATCGCAAGGTCGCATAGCCGTTTCCGAGATGCACGATGAATTCGTGTCTGTTGAAATGCAGAGTCATCCCCATATTCACGTGACCCATCGAATTGAAAGAGATCCCCTTATGATAGGACTGCGATGTCCGATCGGATAGAGCTTCGGACTGGCACAGCAGATAGTCGTTCATGAAATAGATGTGGGTCGGATCGGGACGCGAGTATTTCGTCAGGACGAGCAGAGTGAGAGTGCTGATCGCAAACAGGGAGAGAAGCAGTTCGGGAAGGGTGAATCCCGCATCAGTGCGCAACGCAGTGTCCGTCATAGATCGAAAGCTG
>CADCRE010000069.1 GCA_902803785.1 uncultured Erysipelotrichaceae bacterium | reverse complement strand
GTGGCACTGGGTGCGATGACGAAGATCCTGAATATCGATCCTCAAAAGATGATCTCCGTTCTGGAAGAGAAACTTCCGAAACGGATCCTGGAGATCAATCTGAACGCATTCAAAGAAGGCTATGAAGCCTGCGGAGGGATCAGATGAACCTGCATGAATATCAGGCAAAACAGTTTCTGAAGAAGTACGGGATCCCCGTTCCGACAGGATATCTGGCCAATGATTTAAAAGAAACCGAAACCGTCCTCAATGAACACTTTCCAAATGGGAAAGCCGTTTTAAAGGCACAGATCCATTCCGGAGGAAGAGGAAAGGCCGGAGGCGTTTTGATCAGTCAGAATAGAGAAGACGCCTTAGAAAAGGCAAGATCTCTTTTTGGAAAGACTTTAGTAACAAAACAGACCGGACCGAAAGGAAAAGTCGTCCGCAAGATCTATCTGGAAACACCTTCTTCCGTTGAAAAGGAGATGTATCTCTCCTTACTGATCGACACCAATACCGCAAAACACACCTTCATCGCCTGTAAGGACGGAGGGACTTCGATCGAGGAACTGGCGGAGTCACATCCGGAAGCGATCCTGAACTGTGCGATCGAGCCTTCGACAGGTCTGACGGAAAAAGACATCGAAGAGATCGCAACACATCTGGATGTCGATGAGAACGAATTAAGACCGATCCTTGAAGGCCTCTATGAGATGTTTCTGAAGGAAGACTGTACTCTGATCGAGATCAATCCGCTGGCGGTATCAGGCGGAAAACTGATCGCTCTGGATGGAAAAGTGACGCTCGATTCCGATGCGCTCTTCCGTCATAAAGAGAATATCGAACTTCAGGATCTGGAGGAAGAAGATCCGCTGGAGCTGGAGGCTTCCGAATTCGGAATGAACTACGTATCGCTCGACGGTGAGATCGGCTGTATCTGTAACGGCGCAGGTCTGGGCATGTCGACCATGGATACGATCTTCCATTACGGAGGGAAACCGGCCAACTTCATGGATACGGGAGGGACCATCACCGTAGAAAAAGCCTACAGAGCCTTTAAAGTCGTCTCAGAGAGCGAGAACGTCAAAGGCGTCATCGTCAATATCTTCGGAGGAATCGCCCGCACAGATCTGATCGCAGAAGGTCTGGTGAAGGCCATTCGTGAACTGAACTATCAAAGACCGGTCGTCGTCCGCATGGAAGGCAACCGCGCCGATGTCGCGATGGAGACATTAAAAGAGTCTCATATCCCGTTCATCCTTGCGGAGAACTGTTCGGATGCGGTACAGAAGATGATGAAGGAGCTGAACAAATGAGTATCTATGTGAATGAGAATACGAAGGTCATCGTCCAGGGGATCACGGGATCCCAGGGCTCCTTTCATACGAAGCTGATGCTGGAATACGGAACGAAGATCGTCGCCGGGACCAATCCTTCCAAGGCGGGGACCTATATCTATGACATCCCTGTCTATGCGACGGTCAGAGAAGCGAAAGAAAAGACCGGAGCCAACGCTTCGATCATCTTTGTCCCGCCGTTTGCGGCAGCAAGTGCGATCCTGGAAGCTGCCGAAGCAGAACTGGATCTTTGTGTCTGTGTTACGGAAAACATTCCGATCAATGATATGGTAAAGGTCCATGACTGTCTGAAAAACCATAAGATGCGTCTGATCGGACCGAACTGTCCGGGCATCATCTCTGCCGGGAAATGTAAACTTGGCATCATGCCGCAGGACATTCATTTGCCGGGACATGTGGGGATCGTTTCCCGAAGCGGATCACTGACCTATGAGACTATCAAACAGCTGACCAAAAGAAAGATCGGCCAGTCCACCACCATTGGGATCGGCGGTGACGGGATCAAGGGAACGTCCTTCCTGGATGCCCTGAAAGCCTTCGATGAAGATGAAGATACCTATGCCATCGTCATGATCGGTGAGATCGGCGGGAATGGGGAACAGGAAGCGGCCGACTGGGCTTATGAAAACTGTAAGAAACCGATCATCGGTTTCGTCGGAGGAAGGAGCGCTCCTCCGGGAAAACGGATGGGTCATGCAGGTGCGGTCGTCTCCGGAAAGGGAGGTTCCGCTTCCGACAAGATCGCCTATCTGGAATCCAGGAATATCCATGTCGCAGACATCTCC
>CADCRE010000068.1 GCA_902803785.1 uncultured Erysipelotrichaceae bacterium | reverse complement strand
TTCGACTACATCAGAGAGAACGGACTCAGCCCATCCGACTTCGGTCTGACCAAGACGGTATATAACTATTCCTATGACGGAATGGCAAAAGCATACCAGAGTGTGTTCGGCCAGCAGTTCGGAACGGGAGAAGCGACGGACGACGAGATCCGCTCGATCAATAATTCCTACACAAGCAGTGGCAAGTCTTCTGGATCCTCTAGGAGTTCTTCAAAGAGATCTTCAAAGAGCAGTTCCGGAAGCACTCTTACGAAGAAGGAAGAAGCAAGAAGAAGGAAATTCAGGAAAGCATTGCTGGCGTTCCTGAAAGCAAACCGATACAACACTTCCGATCTCAGCGACGTGCTGAAAGGAACAACAAGACTGAGCGATGTTGAAGCGAAAGTCAAGAAAGCAATCAATTCTTAAGGCAGGGTAAAACCTGCCTTTTTTTCATCCAATCAGTCTATTAAAAAACAATATAAATTCACAAGAGTTCTTCCGGGTAATATACAACGTAATATACAAAACGCTCTCAAGCATCAAAAAAGCGCCATTTTAAGGCACTTTTTGGAATACGTGTTTTTATCTGTTGTAGTATTCGATGACCAGCAGTTCGTTGATCTCCTGATTGAGTTCTTTTCTTTCAGGCAATCTGACGTACTTGCCTTTACGGGCTTCCTTGTCAACTTCGACGTAATCCTTGAAGGAAGCAGTTGCTTCCAGAGATTCTGCGACGAAGGTGTTGTTCTTGTAGTTATCCTTCAGTTCGATAACGGAACCCGGCTTGATCTGGCAGGATGGGATATCCACTTTCTTGCCGTTGACCAGGACATGACCGTGAGATACGATCTGTCTTGCCTGTTTTCTTGTGCTTGCGAAGCCCATGCGGTAAACGAGATTGTCCAGTCTGGATTCCAGCATGATGAACAGGTTGGTACCTGTGACACCTTTTTTCTTGACGGCCTTGACATAAGTGTTGTAGAACTGCTTCTCGCTCAGACCGTACATGTGTCTCATCTTCTGCTTTTCTGCTTTCTGCAGACCGTAGTTGGACTGTTTGATCCGTCTGGTAGGGGAACCGTGCATTCCCGGGATGTAAGGTCTCTTCGCCAGTTCTTCTCCGGTCTCGAGGACTGAGAAGTTCAAACGTCTGGAGATTCTCCAAGTAGGACCTGTGTTTCTTGCCATAAGTTTCTCCTCCTTAAGTAAGTACAGGTGTAAATCATTGACAGGTGTGTCCGTATTCGATGTTCTTCCTAGCGCCGGAATACTGATCTCCCGCAGGTACTGACGCATGACTGTCAACTTTACATGCTGCTATAAATTTATGTGCTCATTTATTATCCCAAATCAGACTGTATAAGTCAATTGAAAAATGCCTGTTTAAATAGTAAAATGAACCTGTATGGATGAGAAATATATGTATGCAGGGATCGCGGTCGCAGCTTTGATCGCTATTGTCGTGATCATCGTACTGATCCGCAAGGGCCGCGCCAAAAAACTGAAGAAAGATGTCGAGGCACTTTATGTGCGTTTCAATGCGGTCAAGACCGTACCGCTGGCCTTTAAACTGTCCAAGGCACAGGCGATGGCCAGAAGGAGCGAGGA
Organism: uncultured Erysipelotrichaceae bacterium; assembly: GCA_902803785.1. Taxonomy (GTDB): domain Bacteria; phylum Bacillota_I; class Bacilli_A; order Erysipelotrichales; family Erysipelotrichaceae; genus Colivicinus. The sequence continues at coordinate 1,547 of CADCRE010000068.1, read as the reverse complement.
GACCAGTGCGTCCGTTGAGAAGTACTACACCCGCTATGAGGATGTGGAGAAGCACATCGATCAGGTGCAGGAACTGCTGAACAACGTGGATGACAGTATCGCTGTCTCTTCGTACAAGGAGTCTTTGGAGGCGATCAGGATCGCTTCGGAGAATCTCGATGACTGCGAGAAAGAAGTGAAGGATATCGATCTGTTCCTGGAGGAATTCTCCAAGAAAGAGAGCGAACAGAGAGACTATTCCACGGAACTCAAGGAGAAATACCGGGTCGTCAAGACCACCATCAACAAGAACTCCCAGATCCTTTCCATTTCCTACGACGGATTCCTTGCGAAACTGAAGGAATGTGAAGATCTCTTCTCGTCATCCGAAGAATACATGTATGCATCCGATTACGGGTCTGCACAGATCGATCTGGAAAAGATCGAGGAGACCCTTGAAAATATCAAGACAGAAGCAAACGCCATCCCGAAACTGGTCAAGGATGCCAAAGGCGTCCTGCCGATCATGCTGGACGAGACGAAGAGAGAACTCGCTCTCACCAAACAGAGAGGCGTCTATACCGATCATCTGGGGATCGATGAGAAACTTCAGGAGATCGAAAAGAAGCTCAATGAGAACATCAAGAGCATCATGGCTGCCGAGACAAAAGGCGTCAAGGAAGATCTCAGTGCTTCCAAAGACATGCTGAACGTCCTCAACGAAGATCTCGAAAGAGAGAACCGTGCCTTCAAACAGGCGAAGGATACCAACGACAAGGCCTATGAACACGTTCTGGAGATGGAAAAAGTCGAGAACTATGTTCGGGTCGCCTATGATAAAGAATCTGCCCGTTTCGGTCTGGAAGACCTCAAGGACTATCTGAAGAAGAAGAGGGAAGCCATTGACCGTTACAAGGAACAGTACCGTATCATCTCCGCAGACCTTTCCGCATCTTCAAGACCTTCTTCCGAGATCCTGGATGAAGCTGAAAAGCTGGAGAACGATGTCGATGCCGATATGAAGTCTCTGTATTCCTACAAGACGATCATCGACAAATCGACGGACGGAGAAAACAGAGCGAAGACACAGCTGACCAAACTGCAGCTGGTCGTATCCGAAGTCGAGACCAAGATCGCGGAATACGCATTGCCTTCGATCGATGAATCCTACAAGAAAGACCTGGCGACGGCCAGAGACTATATCGGTCAGATCCGTACGGCACTCGATCAGATCCCGATCAATATCGAGGAACTCAACGGCCTGCTGGATCGGGCGATCGACTTCATCTACAAGTTCTACAACAACATCAACAATGTCGTAGGCATGGGCATCATGGTCGAGAATGCCATCGTCTTCGGCAACCGTTACCGTTCCACCTATCCGGAGATCGACAGAGAACTGTCCAAGGCGGAATTCCAGTATCTCAACGGAGAATACACGAAGGCCCTGAAGACGGCGATCACCTGCATGGAGACGCTGTTCCCGGAGAATGCGGACGAAAAGATCCTGGAGAGCGTTCAGTGAAGGTCTACTTAGATGCGGTATCGACGACTGCTCCGGATCCGGA
>CADCRE010000067.1 GCA_902803785.1 uncultured Erysipelotrichaceae bacterium | reverse complement strand
GAGAACTTCGAATCACTGTTTACCGCGATCAATGCGATCGCCGAGAAATACGATGTCCCTGTTTTATATTCCTGCCATCCGCGTTCCCGAAAGAGACTGGAGGAATCCGGATTTGAACTGGACAAGCGGGTCATCATGCATAAACCTCTGGGTTTTCATGACTACAATCATCTGCAGATGAATGCGATGTGCGTCGTTTCCGATTCCGGTACACTTCCGGAAGAATCATCCTTCTTCCTCAGTATCGGAAAGCCGATCCCGGCTGTCGCGATCCGGACATCTACGGAACGGCCGGAAGCTTTGGATAAGGGGAACTTCATCCTGTCCGGGATCACCGAGAAGGAAGTCCTGCAGTCTGTCGATCTGGCGATCGAGATGAACCGGAACAGTGATCTCGGTGTACCGACACCGGACTATACCGATCTCAATGTATCGGACAAGGTCGTCAAACTGATCCAGTCCTATACCGGTATTGTCAACAGAATGGTCTGGAGGAAACAGAAATGAAGATCGCAGCGAATGATTTGAAGAGACAGCATGATCTTCATGCGGAAGAATACAATGCGAAGGCGGTGGAAGTCCTGGATTCGGGATGGTATATCCTGGGAAAAGAAGTAAAGGAATTCGAGAAGGAATTCGCGGAATATACCGAGTCTAAATACTGTGTCGGCTGTGCATCCGGACTGGATGCGCTGCAGATCGCCTTTCGTGTGATCGGCGTCCATGAGGGAGATGAAGTCATCGTCTGTTCCAATGCCTATATCGCCTGTGACATGGGTGTGACGTTGAACGGCGGGACTCCGGTCATGGTCGAACCGGATGAATATGACAATCTGGACGCGGAAAAGATCGAAGAGAGGATCACGGATCGGACGAAAGCGATCCTGGCGGTCCATCTCTACGGTCAGTCCTGCAATATGACGAGGATCATGGAGATCGCAAAGAAATATGATCTGAAAGTGATCGAAGACTGCGCACAGGCGCACGGTACGACCTGGAACGGAAGAAAGGTCGGTTCGATCGGTGATATCGGGTGCTGGAGCTTCTATCCGACAAAGAATCTGGGAGGCTTCGGTGACGGCGGTGCTTTAACGACGAATAATGAAACATATGCGGAAGAATTCCGCGTGATCCGCAATTACGGTTCCAAGAAACTGCATTATGAGAACGACATCATCGGAATGAATTCCCGTCTGGATGAACTTCAGGCAGGACTGCTGCGGGTGAAACTGAAATATCTCGATGAGCTCAACGAGGAACGGATGAAGATCGCTGCACGTTACGATCGGGAAGTATCCAATCCTCACATCCGTCCTTTACAGACCCGTCCCGGTTCCAACAACATCTACCATCAGTACGTGATCCACAGCGATCGCAGAGATGAACTGATGAACTATCTGAAGGAGAATGAGATCGGTACGATCATCCATTATCCGATCCCGCCGCATCTTCAGAAGGCCTATGCCTATCTCGGTTATAAAGAAGGCGATCTTCCGATCGCGGAACGTTACGCCAAGGAAGTCCTCTCCTTGCCGATGTATAACGGAATGACGCAAGAGGAACAGACCTACGTCATTGAAAAACTGAACAGCTTCAAGTAATGAAAAAACGGAATATCCTTTATACCTGTGATGATGCCTATCTGTCTCTGACATCCATCTCGATACAGTCTGTCGTGGAAAACAATCCGGATACGGAGATCTGTTTTTATATCGCGACGGAGAAGGAAGACAGTGAGAACTATCACAGGCTCTGCGATTTCTATCGGAATGAGAAAAGGATCCGTTTCCGTTATCTGGACTGTACGAAATACGATGAACTTCTGAAACGGAAGGGCTTTGACCGCTGGGGAAGCAATTCCTACTATGTGTATTGGAAACTGTTCGCCTATGACGGACTGGATGTCGATACGATATGGTATCTGGATTCGGATGTGCTCTGTCTCAAAGAGATCGAGGAACCGAAGATCGAAAAAGCGGTCGGTGCTGTACTCGATTCCGCTCATGCGGATTTCAACAGGACGGCCCATATCGATGAGAGTTTCTATCTGTTCAATACCGGATCCTTATATGTCGATGTGAAGAGATGGAAAGAAAGAAACTGCACCGAAAAGCTGGTGAAGTATATCGAAGGGATGAAACATCAGCCTTTACTGTGCGATCAGGATATCCTGGCGGCAGGACTGCAGGATGAGGTCGAAGTGATCGATCCGAAATACAATTATCTGACCGGTTATGACTACTACGGCGTCCATAACAGTTTTGTGATGTATTCGCTGGATAAAAAACCGTTCTATCGGGAAGAGGAAGTGGAGAAAGCGAGGGAGAACATCATCTTCTATCACTGTCTCGGAGGAGTGTTCGGAAGGCCGTGGCAGAAGGGGAATGAGTCTCCGGTCAGGAAACAGTTTGAACACTACCGCAAAAACAGCGCATGGCCGGATTATGAGACGGAAATGCATCCTTCCGCTCTGTTCAAGGCAGAGAAGGTTCTGGAATTCCTTCCGGATCCCATCTATGACCGTATCCACAACCTTGCGCAGAGGATCTATCTGAAAAGGCTTGGGAAGCAATGATCATCTTTCTTCGGAAAGATGATTTATATATAGGGTATGCTATAATTGGTTTGTGAAAACGCTGGTCATCATACCTGCCTACAATGAGCAGGACAATCTCTTATCTCTGATCGAAGATATCCGAAATCGCGGATACGATTATCTGGTGATCAACGACTGTTCTACCGATGGGACAGAAGAACTGTTAAAGGAAAACGATCTGAATCACTTCGATCTTCCGATCAATCTGGGGATCGCAGGAGTGACCAGAGTCGGTTTCAAATATGCGAAGGATCACGATTATGACTGTGCCGTCTGTGTGGATGGTGACGGTCAGCATCCTCCGAAATATATCCACGATCTGATCAGTGAGATCGAGAAAGGGAACGATTATGTTGTCGGTTCCCGTTTTGTCGATCAGAAGAAGCCGGTGACGATGCGCATGCTGGGAAGCCGTCTTCTGTGCTTTCTGATCAAGGTCAAGACAGGCAGATCGGTCAAGGATCCGACGAGCGGAATGCGTGCTTTGGGAAAGAAGGTCATCGGACAGTTCGCGGATTCCATGAATTTCTATGCGGAACCGGATGCGCTGTGCTATCTGCTTCACAAGGGACTGAAGGTAAAGGAAGTCCAGGTGGAGATGAAGGAGAGGGAAGCGGGAGTTTCCTATTTCCACAATCCGTTCAAATCGATCTACTATATGATGTCAGTATGTCTGTCGATTCTTTTTGTACAATAAGAGGTCTGAAATATGTCAAGTAGCTTGAGGTTGGGTCTTCTCCTTGCGTCTGTTCTGGTGCTGGGACTGATCCTGTACAGTATCATCAAGAAATATCTCAATATCAAATATTCGATCGTCTGGATCCTTTGGGCTTTGGGAAGCCTTCTGATGGCGATCTTCCCGGAGACCTTCTACGGCCTTTCCGATCTTCTGGGGATACAGCTTCCGGTCAATACGGTCTTTCTGATCATGACGGCTCTTCTGTATGCCCTGACTTTCTATGTCTATATCATGATCTCCAAACATAACGAACAGATCATCAGCCTTACCTACGAAGTCGCTTCCCTGAAGAAGGAACTGGAAGAACTGAAAAAGAAGAATGAGAGATAGGATGTTCGTCGTTCCGGGGAGTTTCGTTCCCTTTAACGACACTGTGACACTTTTGACATACAAGAGACTGAGGAACCTTGACCTGGACATGGATGTTTTTGCGTTCCACGGAAAGGAAGATGAAGGCCTTTTGAAGCAGCTGAAAGAGGATGACAATTACTCCAAGTTTCATGTAACGTGGACTTCTGAACTGGATTGGGCGATCCCCCGTTATTATCCTCTGCGGCTTCCGGCCGGTCTTTTTCTGATGAATAAATATGTTCATGATGCCTTGGTCGAATTCGAAAAGAAGGAATACCGCTATCTGTTTACTTCGATCGTTCCGGGGATCTCCCATATCGCCGGATACAGGATCAAGAAGAAGCATCCGGAAGTGATGTGGTATGCGTCCTTTTCCGATCCGTTCAAGGGCTCTCCTTATAAGAAGACCGATCTGAAAGACAGAAGTCTCATCTACCGTTTTGCCTTCCATGTAGGCTCCTGGTGTCTTTATAACGACCGCTATGAAGAAGCGGCGGTAAAATATGCGGACCGATTGGTCTTCATCTGCGAGGAACAGAGAGACTTCACTTTGAGACAGTATCCCAATTATGAAGAATTGTTAAAGAAGAGTATCGTCATGCCTCTGACCTATGTACCGGAATGGAAGATGTATCGGGATATCATCGATGCGCCGAGGAAGGAAAACAAGGTGAAACAGGCCGTCCATCTGGGAAGGCTGTACGGACTGCGCAGACCGGACAGTTTCATCGAAGCGTTGAGACAGCTGAAAGAAGAAGATCCGGATCTGAAAGAGAAGATCGTCTTTCATCAGTATTCCGAGATCCAGTCTGCGGATGTACAGAAGATCAAGGAGTACGGTCTGGAAGACCTGTTTATGATCCATGACAAGGTCTCCTATGACGAATCCATCCGGATCATGAAGGAAGCGGACGTTCTGGTCCTGTTCGATACACTGATGCCGGGTGCACCTTCCCAGCCTTACCTTCCCAGCAAGATCGTCGAATACCTCCTGTTGAAGAAACCGATCCTGGGGATCTGTGACAGCAACAGCCCGAGTTATCGCATTTTACGGGAATATGGATATAATACGATAGGATGCAGCGCGGATGAGATCAAGGACAGCATTCGCCGTATCCTGACAGAAGACAGATCGTTCGATTACGATCTCAGCGCTTTAAGCAGCGATACATACAGGATGATCCCGTGAAAGAAAGACTGAACCGATTAAAAGAGAATCTTTGGAAGAATAAATACATCGTATTGGCTTTTTCTGTTGCCTGGATCGCTCTGATCATATTCTCGTTGAACGCCTATCGGACTTCGATGGGACTCGAAGCGATCGGAACGAACGTCTCCGATCACGTCACCGAACTGTGTCAGGGCGTGACGGTGGAACAGGAACTTCCCGTACTGGATGATGCCCGCAGTATCAGTATCCGTTTTGCGACCTATGCGCGCAGGAACAATAAAGGGAACGTACGTATCACGGTAAAAGGAAACGAAAGCGGAACGGTATATGCGGATACGCAGACCCCGGCTTCCGACTTTGAAGACAACCTCTTTCTGACGGTAGGTCTGGATACACCTCTGGATATCCTGAAAGATGACGATATCACCATCACTCTGTCTTCCGACAGTATTCGGGGTCAGGGTGTCGGTGTCTACTATACCGATCGGGACACCCTGGAAGGGGGATCGATGCATATCAACGGAATGCCTATGAGTGACAGTGATATCACGGTCAAGCTTCAGGTCCCGAATTCCTATTACGAACATTTCAGCAAGGTCATCATCATCTGGTCGATCGCCGTCTTTTCCGTGCTGATCCTGATGATCGCGCTCGAAGTCGGTCCGCAGATCCGGTTTGCGATGACCGCACTTCTGGTCGGTATGATCTTCATCGCGATCATCACCCCAATGTCTGTTCCGGATGAACAGTTCCATTATGAAGCGGCCTATCAGATCGTCAGCAAACTTCTGGGAGAAGATCATACGATCATCGACAAGACCTACCGCAACTACAGTCATTTCAACGGTCACGAAAATTCCGCCCTTGCGTATTTCCGTCTGATCGATCAGTTCGACGAACCGCTCGAACTGAAAGGAAAATACGAAGGAGTCAGTGAAGACATCGACAATCTGAGCTGTCTCGATTACTTCTTCCCGCAGACGGTCGGCGTCTTTATCGGAAGGGTCCTGAAACTGAACTTCCTGAAGACGTTCTATCTGGGAAGGTTCACGAACCTGTTGTTTTATGCATTCTGTGTCTACTGGGCGATACGCATCGCACCGACGCACAAGAACCTCATCGGGGTGCTCTGCTGCATGCCGATGTTCCTGCAGCAGTGTTCTTCCTATTCCTATGACTGCATGATCAACGGACTGATCTTCGTACTGCTGGCATACTTCCTGAAGTGGTATATGAGCAAAGAGAAGATCCCGTATTCGGAGATCGCTGCTGTCTCAGCTGTGGTCTATCTTCTGGCTCCGACGAAATTCATCTACGGCCTGTTCATCGTACCGTTCTATTTCGTTCCGGCGGACCGTTTCGACGGCAGGCGCAACAAGCTTCTGGTCTCTCTGGTCATCTCGCTTCCGGTCATATACAATTTCGTCTATATGCTGGCACCGCAGATCACCCGAATGATCAACCGAATCGAAGAGACTTACGGAGACAGCGCATCGGCTGTGAAGATCCAAATGGCCGGTCTGCCGATCCACTCTGATCCGCGTCAGCTCTTCAAGGAATTCGATCCGACCGGGATCCCGGATGATACATATACCGTGGGATTCATCGTCGAATATCCGGTACATACCGTGGTCATGGTCCTCAAGACGATCCGCTTCGGACTCAAGAGATGGTTCTATGACGCATTGGGAAGGACTCTTTCGGGAGAGACGCTCCTGCTTCCGATCCGGATCATCCATATCCTGACCGCTGTCCTGGTCCTTTCCGCATTCACAAGGCAGGAAAACACATTGTCTCCGCTTTTGCGGATCATCATGATCGGGATCTGTGTCGTGATCGGTCTCCTCATCCTTCTGGGTTTCCTCTTGAGTGAGACATCCAAGATCGATGAACTGATCCAGGGCGTACAGGGAAGATATTTCAGCCCTCTGCTGTCCTACTTCTTTGTGATCTTTGCGAATAAGAAGTTCTCACTGCCGAAGGGCACGGAACGTTATCTCTCATATATCCAGTTACTGATGCTGTTTGAAGTCATCCTTTACATCCTTTCCTTCACGTTCGTGAATTACTAGGAGGACGCAGCAAGATGAAAGTCACGATCGCGACCTGTTTTGAATCCAATGAAGAACGCGCCGGTTTCGTCTACGATGCCTGCGTTCAAAGAGGATATGAAGTCACCGTACTGACTTCGGATTTTTCGCATATCCGGAAACAGAAGAGAGATCATCTTCCCGACCATTTCCGGGCGATCGAAACGATGCCTTATGAAAAGAACCTTTCTTTGAAACGCATGCGTTCACACAGTCTGTTTGCGAAAAAGGTATTTACTGAAATCGAGAAAGAAGATCCCGATCTGATCTGGCTGATGGCTCCGGCCAACTCCCTGATCAGGGAAGCGAAGGGATATAAAAAAGTTCATCCTGAAACAAAACTGATCATCGATATTATCGACATGTGGCCGGAATCGTTGCCGATATCCGTTCCGAAGAACATTTTTCCGTTATCCGCATGGAGGAACATCCGCAGCAGGAACCTTTCCTGTGCCGACCTCGTAGTGAGCGAATGCGACTTTTATCAGGAGACCCTGAAGAAGGAATATCGGGGGAAGATAGAGACGATCCATTGGGCGAGAGAATCAGAGGCCGTCAGGATGGATCCGGATCTTCCGGAAGGAAAACTATCCCTGTGCTATATCGGTTCCATCAACAACATCATCGATCCGGAAAAGATCGCCGATATGATCAGAAGGATCGATATGCCGGTACAGATGCACGTGATCGGGGAAGGGGAGAATACGGAGACGTTTTTGAACGTTCTGAAACCCGTCTGTGAAGTGATCTACCACGGAGCGATCCGGGAAGAGAAGAAGAAGGCGGAGATCTTTGCGAAGTGTCATGCGGGAGTCAATATCTACAGGGAAGGACTCTACATCGGTCTGACCGTCAAATGTATCGACTATTTCGAACACGGACTGCCGATCCTGAACAATATCAAAGGCGATACCAGAAAACTGGTCGAAGAATATGATGCGGGCCTCAATATCGATGAGGTCTCAAAGATCGATGCGGAAAAACTGATCAGAATGCGTAAGCAGAATGAGAATATCTATGAACTGTATCGGACTCACTTTACGAAAGAAGTCTTTGTCCAAAACTGTCTGAAAGCGGTCGACGAGGTGATGAAATGAAACTGACGGTCCTTTTATCGACATACAACGGGGAGAAGTATCTGAAGGAACAGCTGGATTCTCTCCTGGCACAGACTCTGAGGCCGGACAGGATCCTCATAAGAGATGACGGATCCCGAGACGATACCGTGGCGATCCTGGAGGAGTACTGCAGTGAATATCCGTTTATGGAGTACTATTGCGGAAGGAACCTCGGTCCTGCCAAGTCCTTCTGGGAACTGATCGAAAAGGCGGAAGGTTCCGATTACTACGCCCTGTGTGACCAGGATGATGT